>CAZZNO010000203.1:0-4696 GCA_964655685.1 uncultured Prevotella sp. | reverse complement strand
GGTCGCCCTCACGGCGCGGACGGCGCTGGCGCTCTACGTAGCCCTCGGGCTTCTCCGTGAGCACACGGTGAGAGAGCTTATATTTACCCGTCTTCGGGTCTATTTCCAAGAGCTTCACCTTGATGTGGTCGCCCTCGTGAATGCCGGCGTCCTCGACGGTCTCAAGGCGCTTCCACGCTATTTCAGAGATGTGGAGCAAGCCTTCCTTGCCCGGCAGAATCTCTACGAAGCAGCCGTAAGGCATGATGCTTTTTACCACGCCGTCGTAGACCTCGCCAACCTCAGGCAGCGCCACGATTGCCTTGATCTTGGCAATGGCGGCATCGATGCTCTCCTTGTTGGGAGCCGACACCTGCACGTGGCCCACACCGTCGGCTTCGTCGATGGTGATGGTCGAGCCGGTATCTTCCTGCATCTGCTGGATGATTTTTCCACCGGGGCCGATGACAGCACCGATAAACTCCTTCGGAATGGTGAATGCCTCGATGCGCGGCACCTGCGGCTTGAGCTCCTTGCGCGGCTCGGAGATGGTCTTCATCATCTCGCCCATGATGTGCTCTCGGCCAGCCTTAGCCTGCATGAGAGCTTTCTCGATGATGTCGAACGACAGGCCGTCGCACTTTATGTCCATCTGTGTGGCTGTCAGTCCGTCCTTGGTGCCCGTGGTCTTAAAGTCCATGTCGCCGAGGTGGTCTTCGTCGCCGAGAATGTCGGAGAGAATGGCGTACTTGTCCTCACCCGGGTTCTTGATGAGACCCATAGCTATGCCGGCCACGGGCTTCTTGATTGGCACACCTGCGTCCATCAGGGCGAGAGTGCCGCCGCAGACACTCGCCATAGAAGACGAGCCGTTGCTCTCGAGGATGTCGCTCACGACGCGCACCGAGTACGGATAGTCGGCAGGAATCTGCCCTTTGAGGGCGCGCCATGCCAGGTGTCCGTGTCCAATCTCGCGCCTGCCTACGCCGCGCTGGCTCTTAGCCTCGCCCGTAGAGAACGGTGGGAAATTATAATGGAGCAGGAACTTCTGGTAGCCGCGCACCACGGCTCCGTCAACGAGCTTCTCGTCGAGCTTGGTGCCGAGGGTGACAGTGGCAAGAGACATTGTCTCGCCACGCTGGAAAATTGCGCTTCCGTGAGGCATCGGCAGAGGAGAGACTTCGCACCAGATGGGGCGTATCTCGTCGGTTTTGCGGCCGTCCATGCGCAGTCCCTCGTCGAGTACGCAGCGGCGCATGGCGTCACGCATCACGTCGTTCCAGTAGCGCCCTGCCTCGGCGTGCTTTTCCTCGAGCTCCTCCTCGGTGAGGTCGGTGTGGGCTGCGTCGTATTTTTCGAGGAAGTCGGCAAGCGTCTGGTCGAAGGCGTCGTTGCGCTCCTGCTTCGGCAGAGTCTTGTGTATGATGTCGTAGGCGGGCTGATAAAGCTCGTCGTGAATCTGCTTGCGCAGGTCTTCGTCGTTTATCTCGTCGTTATATTCGCGCTTCTTGTCGGTGCCAAGCTCTTTGGCAAGCTCGTCCTGCAGTTCGCACATGGGCTTGATGGCTTCCTGTGCAGCCTTCAGCGCACCAATGAGGTCTTGCTCGGACACTTCGCTCATCTCGCCCTCAACCATCATCAGATTGTCCTTCGTACAACCCACCATGATGTCGAGGTCGGCATCCTTCATCTGCTCGAATGTCGGGTCGATGACATACTCGCCATTGATGCGAGCTACACGGCACTCGGAGATGGTGTGCTCGAACGGAATCGTAGAGCATGCCATAGCCGCAGAGGCGGCGAAGCCGGCAAGGGCGTCGGGCTGGTCCTTTCCGTCGGAAGACAGAAGCCATATCTGCACGAACACCTCGCAATGATAGTCGGAGGGAAACAAGGGGCGCAGGGCGCGGTCTACAAGGCGCGAGGTAAGGATTTCTTCATCGCTTGCCTTGCCCTCACGCTTGGTGAAGCCGCCGGGGAAGCGGCCCGTGGCATAATACTTTTCGCGGTAATCTACGGTAATCGGCATGAAGTCAGTGCCTGGCACTGCTTCCTTGGCTGCCGTGACAGTGGCAAGCAGCACGGTGTTGTTCAAACGAAGAACTGCAGCACCGTCGGCTTGTTTGGCAACCTTTCCGGTTTCAATTGAGATGGTACGGCCATCAGGCAATTGAACGGTCTTTGTAATAACGTTCATCTAAAAATCTAAAAAAAATTCTTTATTGTTTTGACTAACATCTAAATATCAGGCACAAAGGTACACATTAATGAATAGATTGGAGCGGAAAAGGCGGAATATTTTTGTTTTTTTGGCGTTTCGGGCACCAAAGACAGCTTTTGAAGCTGTAAAACCGACGTTTTATTGCCGAAATGTACGAAAGAAAACAAAATTGTCACAAATCCATACATTTAAAAAGCAAGAAAATGACAATTGCTAAGAAGAAAATATTAACTTTGCACATAACAGGACTTATATGGACAAAACCAAATATTTTATAAATAAGAAAATGAAATTCAAGACCATCATCCTCACCGTCGCGGCAGCAGCCATGAGCGTTGCTGCACCGGCACAGGGCTCCGGGCAAAAAGACTTTGGCAGAATTGCCGAAGGCATGAGCCGCGCCCTCATCAACCACTTCTGGGGAGCCAGCTTCCAAGGGTATGAGAACCGTTACTACTTCAACTATGGCAGCGACCTGAGCGACCTCGGCACAGGCAACTACTGGCCTGAGGCACACGCCATAGACGTCATCACCGACGCTTACCTGCGCACTGGCGACAGGCGCTACACCGACCTTTACCCCCTCTACTGGCAGGGACAGCCCAAGCACCACCACTCAAACAACCCAAAGGACCCCTGGTGGGCTGAGTTCGTGGACGACATGGAGTGGCACGTCATCGCCATGATAAGAATGTACGAGGCAACAGGAAACCTCACCTACATGAACAAGGCACGGCAGATGTACGACGACTGGATTTGGACCGTATGGGGACCGGACGACAAGGCTCCCTGGTACGGAGGCATAACATGGAAAACCGACGTAAAGATTACAAAGAACGCCTGCTCCAACGGCCCGGCCGCCATCATCGCCGCTAAGCTTTACAAGGACTATAACTATGCCGGATTCAAGGGCGGAAAGAGCCGCGACGAATACCTGAACGAGGCTAAGCGCATATATAATTGGGAGCGCGAAAAGCTCTTTGACAAGGAAACAGGTGCCATATACGACAACATGGGCGGCGACGGCAACATAAACCGCGCCACCTATACCTACAACAGCGGCACGTTCATCGGAGCGGCTGAATGGCTTTACGACATCACGGGCGACAAGAAGTATATCGACGACGCCAAGCTGGCGGCTGACTTCGTCATCAACCGCCTGTCAAGAAACGGCGGCGTGCCAAGCGATGCGCCCAACGGCGACGGCGGTCTCTTCCACGGCATCTTTTTCCGCTACTTCGCACAGCTCATCAACTCGAGCGGACTCGACTCTGCCACCCGCCAGCGCTACGTAGACTATCTCGTGAAATGCGCCACGGTAATGGCAAACGAAGGCATCAACAAGCGCACCATGCTCTACGGCGGACGATGGCACCAGGCTCCTGCCGACGACGCTGACGTATGTCTCACGGCTCACCTCACGGGCTGCATGCTCATGGAGGCTGTTTGCGCAGTGGGCGCAGGCACGAATATGGCTGACAACCGAGGACTGGACAAATATAATTTCTTCTATGCAGGCGAAAGTCCAAGGCACCGCATGTACATCGTAAAAGACGGCAAGGTGTCGTGGAGCTACGACGACCCGTCGGGCAACGGCGAGATAAGCGATGCAGTGCTCATGAGCGACGGCAACATTCTCATTGCCCACCAGCACGGCATAAAAGAGGTTAAACAGGACGGCACCGTCGTTTGGAGCATGAACGCGCCAAAGGGATATGAAATACACAGCATACAGCCTATAGGAAAAAACAAAATTGTGTACGTGCAATGCGGCAACCCTCTGACATGCGTCGTCAGAAGCATTCCCGACCTGAAGGTCATCCGCGAATTTAAGCTCCCCATGACCGACGGCGGCTCACACGGGCAGATGCGCAACTTCCGCCTCTCAAAGCAGGGCACCATGCTCATGGCAAGTTTTCAATATGGCGGCATTCTCGAGTTCGACAGCCACGGCAAGCAGCTGCGCAAGTACGACCTGCCAAGCGCATGGGGCGTGGAGCAGCTCGCCAACGGCAACATCCTCGGATGCTCTAACAACGGACTCGTGCGCGAGTGGAATCGTGCCGGAAAGGTGGTTTGGGAATACAATTGGAGCAAGAATCCAAACTACAAGGACATAAGCACACAGAAGGCGCACAGGCTGAAAAACGGCAACACTATGCTCAACAACTGGTTCAACATGTGGAGCAACCGAAAGATCGACCCGAAAAATCCCGACGTGCAAGCTATAGAGGTAACGCCGCAGGGAGAAGTGGTGTGGGAGCTCAGCAGCTGGAAAGCACCTGCCAACCTCGGCCCCGCCACAACGATACAGCTGCTCTCTGAGCCCGTAGACCGCACCAAGCTGCGCTTCGGCGACATCAAATAGCCTTTAATGCATAATGCTTAATGCATAATGCATAATGCATAATGCACAATCAGTAAAATGAATATCCCCTTCACCCAAAAGAGCCCGCCAGGCTCTTTTGGGTCTTTGCAGATATTCATTAAGCATGC
>CAZZNO010000202.1:0-4929 GCA_964655685.1 uncultured Prevotella sp. | reverse complement strand
TTATTTGCGAATAATCATATTTAGGCTATGCTCAGCCGTTAGCCAAGAGTTTTTTCAGAGAAGCGTCCTCGCCAACTACCCATATCGTGTCGCCTTGCCTGAATTTGCGCTTGGGGTCAATCATGGTGAGGTTCTCCTGGCCTTCCTCCACGCCCACGAGCATGCAGTTGTAATTCTCGCGAATGCCGCTTTCGGCGAGCGTCTTGCCGATGAACGGACTGTTTGCCGACAGGCGCAGCTTCTGCAAGTGCATCTCGCGCTGCTCTATGTTCGGGTCTTCCGGCACTATTTCGCCCTTCACCGCATTGCCGAAAGTTTGTAGCTGGTCGTCGTTGCCTATGACTTGCAGGCGGTCGCCGGGGAAGATTATGGCGTCGCCGCCGGGTATGTTTATGCGCTGGTGGCCGCGCAGGATGCTGCTCACGTGTATGCCGAAACGGTTGCCGAGGCGCAGCTGCTTGAGCGTTTGCCCTGCCCATTCAGAGTCTTCGGGAATGTCGAAATCGGAGATGTGGATGTCGCGGTCGATGAGCTTGTCCTCAAACAACGGGCGCTTCTGCCCGGTGACCTGTGCCGCAATGTCGCGTGAGTTGAGGTTTTGAATGAAGCGCCGCTCCATTCTTATGCTCCTCTTTTTAAGCTTGCGTGAAAGCACCATCAGGACAATGACCACCACGGCAAGCGTTATGACGATGGCATTGGCAAAGCGGGCGAGATAGTTGCAGATGTAAAAAAGTATTGCCGCGGCAATGCCCATGCGGAACAGCACGGTGAAGATGAGCGGGAAACGGTTGAGGCGGCTTTCGGTCCAAAGCTCCTTAAACTCTTCGCTGTTGTTGTTTTTCATCACCAGCGAACGCATGAACGGAGCTATGAAGAGCAGCGTGACAAGCCCTGTTGCGCCGTTTGCCCACCAGTGGGGCAGGAGATGGCGGAAGAACTGAAGCACTACGGTCAGCATTACAGCCGTCACCGCCACGCACAGGATGGTGTAGATGAGCGTGTTCACCCCCATCTTTCTCAACAGCCTGCGCCACGTGCTCTGCTCTACGTCGGTGTTTTGGTGAGCCGAGCCCATGTGGTTCAATCGGCGCACCCACTTGCGTGGCAATGCCTTTTCGAGCCCGTTGTAAGCCGGCACTGCCGCCCGTATCATATACGGCGTGAGGAAGGTGGTCACAACGCTCACTGCCACAATCACCGGATATATGAAGTCGCTAATGACTTTCAGCGAAAGCCCGAGCGAAGCAATGATGAACGCAAACTCGCCCACCTGAGCCATAGAGAAGCCGCAACGCATGGCGGTCTTCAGAGGCTGGCCGCTGAGCATATAGCTGAACGTGCCGAAGATTGCCTGCCCGAAGATTATTGCCAGGACAAGTATGAGGATTGGGAAGGCGTAGCTCACAAGGATGTTGGGGTCGACGAGCATGCCCACCGACACGAAGAATATAGCGCCGAAAAGGTTCTTCACCGGCTCCACCACCTTCTCTATGCGCTCCACCTCGATGGTCTCTGCAAGGATGCTGCCCATGACGAATGCGCCGAATGCCGACGAGAAACCCACCGCCGTGCTTATCCACGCCATAGCGCAGCATAAGCCCAGAGCCACGATGACCAGCGTCTCGTCGGTCATGAGCTTGCGCGTGGCGCGCAGGAAAGACGGCACAATATAGAGCCCGACCACGAACCAGAGCACGAGGAAGAAGCCTATCTTTAGCAGCGAACCCAGCATCTGCCCGCCGTCGGGATTGTTGCCGGAAGCTATGGCTGACAGCATCACCATCATGACAATGGCGAGAATGTCTTCAAGGATGAGGACGCTCATCACAAGCTTGGCAAACGACTGCTGCAACAGCCCCATGTCGTCGAAAGCCTTGTAGATGATGGTTGTCGACGACATGGCGAGCATGCCACCGAGGAAAATGCAGTCCATGCGCCCCCAGCCGAAGGCATGGCCGACGCACATGCCCGTCATCATCATGAAGAACACCGTGCTCACCGCCGCTATTATCGGCGCCATGCCCATCTTCAATATCTTCTTGAACGAAAAGTCAAGGCCAAGCGAGAAAAGCAGGAACATCACTCCTATGTCTGCCCACGTCTGTATGTCGGCTTTGTCCACTACCGACATCGTGAGCGGCATGTGCGGCGACACTATGAAGCCTGCCACGATGTATCCCAGCACAAGCGGCTGCTTGAGCTTCTTGAAGATGAGCGTGACGATGCCTGCAACTATGAGAATGAGTGCAAGGTCTTTGATAAGAGCGGGGAGTTCTGACATTAGTTAGAAGTTATTTTAGTTAGGAGCTATTTTAGTTAGGAGTTAGGAATTAGGAGTTAGAAGTTAATTGCGTGCGAACCCAACTCCTAACTCCTAATTTCTAACTCCTAACTCCTAATTCCTAACTATTAAAGCTTTCTGTTATTTCGCAAATTTTCACTATTACGTTTACTGCCTTCTTCATTACTTGCACTGAGACGAACTCGTAAGGCCCGTGGAAATTGACGCCGCCGGCGAAGATGTTCGGGCAAGGCAGGCCGCGGAACGAGAGCTGTGCGCCGTCGGTGCCGCCACGTATGGGCTCTACCTTTGGCGTGACCCCGCTCTCCTGCATGGCCTTCAGCACGATGTCTATGACATACATGTTGGGGTCAATCTTCTCCTTCATGTTATAATATTGGTCCTTGATGTCTATGGAGACCGTGCCCTCGCCGTACTTAGCGTTCATGTCCTTTGCAATCTGCTCCATGAAGTCCTTGCGAGCCTCAAACTTCTTGCGGTCGTGGTCGCGGATGATGTAAGCCAGCTTAGCCTCCTCGCAGTGGCCGCTGATAGACAGCAGGTGATAGAAGCCTTCGTAGCCCTCGGTGGTTTCGGGAATCTCAGTCTCAGGTATGTGGTTGTTGAACTCGCATGCCAGCCGTGCGGCGTTAATCATCTTGCCCTTGGCATATCCCGTGTGAACGCTCACGCCCTTGATGGTGATTTTAGCCGCAGCAGCGTTGAAATTTTCATATTCCAGGTCGCCAATGTCGCCGCCGTCCATTGTGTATGCCCATTGGCAGCCGAACTTCTCCACGTCGAAGTGGTGGGCGCCCATGCCAATCTCCTCGTCGGGGTTGAAGCCCACGCGTATCTTGCCATGCTTGATCTCCGGATGGTCGCGCAGATAACACATCGCCTCCACTATCTCGGCTATGCCTGCCTTGTCGTCAGCGCCGAGCAGCGTAGTGCCGTCAGTCACGATAAGGTCTTCGCCCTTGTGCTGCAACAGCTCCGGAAACTTCTTTGGCGAAGACACAATGCCTGGCGAGAGCTCAATGTCGCCGCCATCGTAGTTTTTCACTATGCGAGCCTTGATGTTGGCACCGCTTGCGTCGAGAGCCGTGTCGTAATGGGAGATGAAGCCGATGGTGGGCGCGTCTTTCTTCGTGTTTGACGGCAGCGTGGCATAGATATAGCCCATGTCGTCCATCTCAACGTCTTCAAGCCCTTCCCTTTCCAGCTCCTCTTTCAGGTATTTGGCAAATATCAGTTGTTTCGGCGTGCTCGGCACCGTTTGCGAGTCTTCAGCCGACTGTGTGTCAAACTTTGTGTAATTGATAAATCGTTCTACAATGTCCATAAGTGTTATAAATGTTTATCGTTTCTGTAAGCACAAAAGTAACAATTTCCATGAGCAAATGGCAATTTGTGTAGTTAAAGTTTTTTAAACCTGCCACGGCAAGACGCATTTCGCGCTGTTATTACGCTCAAACTTCTTATTTTTGCACCACATAACCATTAAAAGATAAAATCAACAACAATGAAAGCTATTAGCACAACCAAGGCACCGGCAGCCATCGGGCCATACAGCCAGGCTATCCGTACCGGCAATCTTATTTTCGTCAGCGGCCAGCTGCCCATCGACCCTGCCACGGGCAATTTCCCCGAAGGCGGCATAAAGGAATTAACCCGCCAGAGCTTAACCAACCTTAAGAACATCCTCGAGGCTGAGGGCACCGACATGGCTCACGTGGTGAAGACCACCGTTTTTCTTGCTGACATGGCAGACTTTGCCGACATGAACGAGGTTTATGCCCAGTTCTTCCAGTCGCCGTTCCCTGCCCGCTCAGCCGTCGCCATCAAGACACTGCCCAAGAATGCACGTGTAGAGGTGGAGGCAGTTGCCGAAGCCCTGTAAGCGCGTACGCGTTTCACACACATCTTCTCCCTCCCCGTGCCACCCTCTTTTTTTGGGGGGGTGAGGAGCTGTTATGTCCTCAGCTTTGCCGGCTCCCATCCTCCACACCCTCTTTTGGGGAGGGGGAGAGGTGAGTAATTCTGTCCTCAGCTTTGCCGGCTACCCTCTGCAAAAAGGTGGAGGGCAGGGAATGGGGTCCTCATAGCGGCATCAGTGCCATACGAGGTGGCGAGCTAAATGAGCCCGGCGGGCTCGCCGCTTGCTTAAGAGGGTGTATCAAAATAGCCTATAGAGCCTGGAAGGCTCTACGCTTGCTTAACCCCGTCTCATCCTGCGAAGCAGGTGAGGCGAGGTGTTGCTTAGGGTGTGCACCCGACCCTGTGAGGGGTCGCCGCTGGACATCGGGCTTTTTACCAGCGGCAGCCCTTCGCGGGCTGTGTTCCCCCGCCCTTTTGTCCACCCCCACTCACCTCTCGCTTCGCTTCGAGGATGAGTGAGGGTTATCAAGCGGCGAGCCCGCTGGGCTCATTTTGATACACCCTCTGTTGCTTAGGGTGTGCACCCGACCCTGTGAGGGGTCGCCGCTTGATACCGGTCATTCACCAGCAGCGGTTCGCGGCAAAGAGTGTCGAAATACTGGCGGCGTTCGCCGTCGCGCTGTATGTTCTTCGCGCGCACGATGCGCATCCCGTCGGTGTCTACGTTGCAAATGTTCTTAATGCCTACCGACCAGTTGGCGGCG
>CAZZNO010000201.1:0-5030 GCA_964655685.1 uncultured Prevotella sp. | reverse complement strand
CCACGGGTGATGCTCATTTATAATAATCTGAAGATATACAGAAAGTATCTCTACCAGTTAAGGGATATGCTTTACGAGAAGTACAACGCTCCAATCATGCTTGAAAATTCAGATGAAGATATGAGCATGTCGCTTAGTCTTATCGAAGAGCGCATCTTTGAGCTTTATGATGAGGGAAAGCTGCTTACGATGAAGCCTATGGAAGAAATGCCGGAGGTGGAGACCGACATAGAGAAAGATCCTTATGGTGTGCTGCCGCTGATGCCCAATGGTAAGGCTAAGTACTACGACTTCGATGTGCGCAGTTACTTGCAGCGTTGCGCTAACAATTATCGCAAACACCTGAATGAGACATCCGACGGTGATGCCGGGCAGGCTGTAATGCGCAGCGACGTGGCACTCGACAACGAGGAGAACGTTGCCAACTTTGAAAAAGTAGACTCTATCACAGCGCAATTTGATTCTATAAACACAGAAATGCTTGATGCCGGCTATGCCAATATGCAAGAGTTGGTGACAGCATCAAACGAGGCAAGGTTAAGCTATTTGGAGGAAGAGTCGAGTAGCAATACGTGTGCCCATGTGAAACTCGAAATAGACCAAAAGCTTGTGCTCACACGACAGGCTTTCCGTGGTACGCTCACCATTGATAACGCGATGTCGGAAGACCTGAAGGACGTTCAGCTGGATGTGATTGTAAGCAACATGCTGGGCGAACAGGCAACAAGCCACGAGTTCCAAACTGTCTTTGAGAAGATTGAAGGCTTTGAGGGAACAGCGGAAGGGCCGTGGACACTTGCCCCGAAGACAAAGGGCGTGGCAACCATACTCTTCATCCCAACGAAGTATGCCGCTCCTGACACGCTTACTACATGGTCGTTTGGCGGAAACCTCTCATGGAGAGACAACGACAGCACCTATCAGCAGCGGTCGCTCTATCCAGTCTCGCTGCAAGTGAAGCCGTCGCCGGAGCTTGACCTGATTTACTTTATGCAACGCGACATCTATGGCGACAACCCGCTTACACCCGATGTGGTGGAGCCGATAGTGCCAGCTGAGTTCACTGTGCTCATCCACAACAAAGGCAAGGGCGACGCTACCAATGTGCGCATGATGACCAAACAACCGAGAATAGTGGATAACGAGAAGGGTTTGATGGTGGACTTTGCCATCGTCGCCAGCTCGCTAAACGGTGGGGCAAAGACCATGACCCTCGACTCGCTCATAGCCACGCCGTTTGGCGACATCAAGACAGGTGAGAGCGCTTATGCGACATGGGACTTGACCAGCTCTCTCCTCGGACACTTTATTGATTATGATGTCAGTGTGACACACCTGACCAGCTATGGCAATCCTGACTTGTCGCTTCTTGACCAAGTGACGATTCATGAGCTTATACACAGCGTCAACGCCACCTTCGGCGACAGTATCTATCGTGCATGGATTACCAACGACGTTGCCGACAAGGACGATGCGCCCGACCATATCTATTTCTCCAATGGCACCGACGAGGACTTGCAGATGCTCTCAGAAGCAACGAAGATAGAAAAGCTGGGCAACTCTAAATGGCGTGTAACAGTAAACGTACCGCAAAAGGCGTGGTATTACACCTCCGTGGCTGACCCGACGGGAGGAACAGCGAAGATTGTTTCCATATCGAGAGAGACAGATGGGGCGACCCTTGATGCCGACAACTTCTGGACCACTCAGTATACTATCCGCGACAACAACGACCCGCTGCCCGATAACAAACTGCACATCGTGGACTATGCCGGCTCGCCGTCGACTGTGAGTTATATAGTAGAATTTGAGCCTGTGCCCGATTTGCGCCTCGATATATCGAGCATCGAAACGGTTCCTGAAGATGACAAGATAGCGGAGAAACCCATTGATATGCTTACCGTGGTGTTCAATAAGCCCATAGACGCGTCGACGTTCACACGCAAGGATATAGTCGTGCGCTATGAGGGTGTGAAGCAGGATGTTGACATTCCTATCTCCATGATAGAGAACGACAGTGTGTTCAAGCTTAACACCAGTGCATTGGCGGCAAACGGCTACTACATGCTGCAAGTGGGAACCGACAGCATACGCGACAAAGAGAACTTCTGGGGTGCCAATGGCAAGCAGGTTAAGTGGATGCTTTTCAAGGATGGACTCATTCACTACAATGTCGCACCGTGGCCCTCGGTTGGTGGCTCCATCTATGCCGACGGCACGACCGGCGATGCAAAATATGGCTCAAAGCTCAGCTTCACTGCAAAATCTGCTGAGGGCTATGAATTCAGCCACTGGGCACTTTACAGCGACGAGGTATCCAGCATGTCGGCTGCCGACAACGGCAGTTCGGCTGCCAAACGGCGTACACCATTTGCCGACACTAAGATAGATGAGAATCTGCTGACTCACTACAGCGATGATGCGACGATAACAGTGGAGATGAATAAGTCATATAATTTCTATGCGGTGTTTAAACCGAGAAACTGCAAAGTGGACATAGTGTTGCCAGAGGCTGTCGGCAACATCAGTGTTGGCTCAGGCTTCTACAGCTACGGCACAATCTTGAATATGAAGGTTACAGCCAACAATGGCTATACCATCACAGGATTCATCGTCGACGGCGACACTGTGTCAACATCAGACACATACAGCCTTACTGTCAGAGGCGACATCAGTATAGAGGTGGCATACAAAGACCTTTCAACAAAGAGTGTAATCTTGCAGGACACCAAGGACTATACGCCTGTGGCTGTAGAACTGGCTGACGTTATACTGCAACGCACCTTCCGCAAGGGCACGTGGAACACCATCTGCCTGCCTTGTGCTGTTGAAGATCCGCAAGCAGTCTTCGGAACAGGAACAAAGGTGGCAAGGCTGACTGGCATGGAGGGGTCTATGATGAAGTTCAATATCGTAAATAAGATGGAGGCAAACATTCCGTATCTTATAAAGCCCGGCAGTATCAATGATAACAGATTTGCCGACAAGTCCTCACAGACCATTGTCAGCTATATCCAAGGAACATCGGTGGTAGTGCCTGGCGATGAAGGCGCGGTTGACAAGACAGGAGAGTATATAGACTTCATTGGCACATATACATCTCGGCAGTTGACACCGGCAGCAGGAATATACTACATTTCAAATGACCTTATCTACTATGTTGATGCTGCGGCTAATGTGCCTTCAGGCCGCTTCCGCGGACATTTCCGTACCTACATTCACGGGCTTGCCAAGGTGATGGGGCTGGCAATAGACGATGAGGTGGTGACGGCAGTTGACAATGTGTCCATTGTTAGAAAGCTTGATGGCGCCGTCTACACGCTTAGCGGCATCATGGTTCTGCCGGCAGGATCCAAAGCCGAGGATTTACGCACTTTACCAAGTGGTATCTACATCGTGAATGGGAAAAAGCTGATAGTGACAGGCAAATGAGATTCACATAAAATAATACATTATCATTAACAAAAAATCAAACATTATGAATGCAAGTATTACACTCAGAAACATGCGCGGCATGTTCGCCGTGGCACTGATGGCACTGCTGCCTGCAGCGGCAAGTGCAGCAACCGAGTACGGTGTAACGGTAGCCGGAGTCAAAGTGACATCAAACAACTACAGCAACGTCACCGGTACCAGCATCAAGCCACTTGATGCTACGAAAGCAAGCTACGTCAAGTACGCCCCATCAACCAAGACACTCACGCTGAGAAACGTGAAGCTCTATGGCGGCGACGGCAACTCGGCTTTAGTGAACGAAAATTGCAGTGGTCTCACCATTTGCCTCTCTGGAGAAAACCATGTTTATAGCTATAATAAGTATGCAATGTACCTCAAAAAAAACACTAAGTTGGTCAGGGACGAGAGCAATGTCATTGCTATCAACTACTTCTATAGCTATGAAGAAAATGCCATCTACATACAAGACAAAAGCATGCTTACCTTAAGCGGGGTGAGGCTTGGTATTTTTTCGTCGAAAGGGAATGGCATTAAAGGTCGATCAGGTGACGAGAAGCTGACGGTAGAAAAATCTGTCGTGGAGTGGCTTCTGATGCCAAACACGACCTATACTCCCATATACAACTCCAAGAAAGGCATAAAGGACATAAATACATTGAAGGCGTCTTTCTGCCATTTCGCACTCCCATCTTACGAGAACGTGAAGAAGTTTGACCTTAGTGGCGACGGGTATATGGGAAAGTTCGAGATATTGGAAAGTAATGATGATAGCTATGCCTCATATACTAATACCGCAACCAGTTGGCCCTACAACTTTATGCTTACAAGATTTATCGAATTATCTGAATCAAATTTCCCGGATGCCAACTTACGCAAGAATTTGGAGACACTGCTGCCTAACGACCAAGATTTCTGTAAGAAATATAAATTCAAATTTAGAAATCTTCTTTTGCCGGTTGAGCCTTTCACCACAGGCAGCATACCAACCAGGCTGACCATTCGTGACGCAGAAATTTCTTCGCTTGATTACTTAGGATATTTCACCCACATTAATACGGTTGACGTTAGTTACAACAATCTTAGTAGGGCAAACTTCTCCGGTAACAAAAACTTAAGATCAATTACCTGTATAAAGAACAGAATTAACAGTTCGGGTGCAGATTGGTTTATCCAATTTTTGCCAGACAGAACAGGCTTGGTAGCTGGAGATTGCTATTTCAAAGATCCGAACAATGACGAAAACGCCTTGACAAAGGAGCAGGTCGCTGCCGGAGAGAAGAAGAACTGGAAGTTCTATTACTATTCAAACACAGTCTCACGCTACTATGGTGAAGATCCGACCGGCATCGACAACGTGACCACAGGCGCCGCCGACACCGCCGCTCCGATGTATAATCTCAGCGGCCAGCGCGTGGGCAAGGACTATAAGGGCGTGGTGATACAGAACGGCAAGAAGCGCATAAATCGTTAAAGAAACATATACACATACTATGAAGACCCGCAACCTCATCCCAGGCGCCATGCTGGCGTTATCGCTGTTGGCGCTGCTGCTTACTGCCACCACTGTGTGCGCA
>CAZZNO010000200.1:2704-5143 GCA_964655685.1 uncultured Prevotella sp. | reverse complement strand
TTCTTTGGGAAGATTCTTATCCAGTTGTCAGTAAGGAACTCATAATCGAGCAATATGAAGAACGTGTACAGCAGTGTTATGAGCGATGCCACGACACTTATGACTACGTTTGCCGTCTGCCCGAGCAGGTTAAAGAGCTTTGGCGCTGCCGTCTTCAGCGCATCTGTAAAGTCGCGACTTTTAAGGAAGTGCTGTATCGTCTCCTGGTTTTCCATGAAGCGTGCTGACAGCCATGCCGTAAGGTCGTTAGTGTGTGTGGTGCGTTTGAGCCAATTGGTGAGTATGTCTGACAACTTCGCAAACTGATCTATCATAGGCGGAATGATGAGATAGACGATGAGCCCGAGGATAGCCGTAACAAAGATTATGGTCAAGATTATGGACAACGCGCGCACACGTATGTGCATTTTGTTCTCAATGAACTTGACGATAGGGTAGAGCAGATAGGCAAAGACCCATGCAACGAAGAACGGTATGAGCACCGCGCTCAGATAGTTAATCATGTAAAGCACGGCGATGACAAGCAATATAACAGCTGTCCAGCGTATGAATTTATCAAATGTGATTTCGTTCCTCATGTCCGTTTTCATTATTCCTGTGTATCAAAAATGTTTTTCGATCTTTCGTTGCGCTTGTCTTCCTCCAAAGCCTTGCGGAAGCAATCGCGGCACAGCGGCTCATATTCCTCTTTCTCGCCAAGCATGACCTGCGCCGAATATTTCACAAGCCTGTGGCTTGCGTATGCAAGAGACCCACACTTCACGCAGATGGCGTGCACCTTGGTCACCTCGTCTGCCACAGCGCACAGAGCAGGCATAGGGCCGAACGGCTGCCCGAGGAAGTCCATGTCAAGTCCAGCCACAATAACCCTCACGCCACTGTATGCCAAGCGATTGCACACATCCACAATGCTGTTGTCGAGAAACTGAGCTTCGTCTATGCCTATAACGTCATAGTCTACACCCATTTTCAGGATTTTTTCCGTGTCCTTGACCGGTGTTGAGCGTATGCTGTTGTGGTCGTGGCTCACCACGTCGATGTCAGAATAGCGTGTGTCCAATGCAGGCTTGAAAATCATGACGCGCTGGCGTGCAATCTTAGCCCGCTTCAGGCGGCGAATCAGCTCCTCGGTTTTGCCGGAGAACATGGAGCCGCAAACCACCTCTATTCTGCCAGGGCGGTGGCTCTCCCCTGAGATATTTTCTATCATAACAACTGCAAAGTTAAGGCATTTTCCGCTCATTCTATTAAAAAAAGCAAAGAATATCACCAATCTTTGTGGGCTTACAAAAAAATATTTATTTTTGTTGCGTAATTATGGGCATATTGTATATCGTGCCTACCCCGGTGGGCAACATGGAGGACATCACGCTGAGGGCGCTCCGCATATTGAAGGAGGCCGACTTGGTATTGGCAGAGGACACTCGCACGTCGGGTATCCTGCTGAAGCATTATGACATTAAGAACCACCTCATGTCTCACCACAAGTTCAACGAGCACGGCACCACGTCCGGCATCATCGACCGCCTGAAAGCCGGAATGACGATAGCCCTCATCAGCGATGCCGGCACGCCCGGTATCAGTGACCCCGGCTTTTTCCTTGCACGCGAGGCGGCAAAGGAGGGCATCACCGTCCAGACCCTGCCAGGAGCCACGGCATGCATACCGGCAATAGTGTCGTCGGGGCTACCTTGCGACCGCTTCTGCTTCGAGGGTTTCCTGCCGCAAAAGAAAGGGCGGCAGACGTTCATGGAAAGCCTGAAGGACGAGACTCGCACAATGGTATTCTACGAGTCGCCCTACCGCATGCTGAAGACACTAAAACAGTTCAGGGACATCTTCGGCGGTGACCGACGGGTGAGCGTGGCGCGAGAGATAAGCAAGGTGCACGAGGAGCACGTGCGCGGCACGCTCGACGAGGTGATAAGCCACTTTGAGCAGACCGAGCCAAGGGGCGAGATAGTGATTGTGCTTGCTGGAAAGGAAAGCAAGCGGAAGAAAAACAAAACTGAAACTGAACATGAAAAATCTTAAAATCATCATAGCCTTATCCATAGTGCTAACGTTGTCGTGCTGTGTAGAGCGCAGGACGACACCGGCAAGCGTGCGCACCGTGGCTAAAGACGACTCACTTGAAAAGATTATCGAGCAGCGCGACAACCAGATAAACGACATGATGGCGACGATGAACGAGATTCAGGACGGTTTCAACGAGATAAGCGAAGCCGAGAACCGCGTGAACATCATACAGGACGGAGAGCGCACCGACAAAGAGGCACAGATAAAGGAAAACATAAAGTTCATAGCCGACCGTATGCAGCTCAACCGTGAACTCATAAAGAAACTGCAAAGCCAACTGCGCGAGAGCGACTTCAAGAGCGTGGAACTGAAGCGAGTGATAACCAACATGCTGCGGCAACTCGACGAGAAAGACAACCA
>CAZZNO010000200.1:0-2604 GCA_964655685.1 uncultured Prevotella sp. | reverse complement strand
TCTTTCAACCGCAATTACTTTACAAAGATTGACATACGCGTCACCAAGGAGATAAAATTCTATTCCAAGTCGGTCAAGCTCCTTACCATGCACCCGTCTGGCAGCTATGAACTGACGCAAGACAACAACGGGCAATATCAGCTCAACATTACCAATCCACAACTTTTCTGGAGCACGAGCAAGTATCTTGTAGCACAGGTGAAATAGGCTTCCGCGCCGAATATCAGAACACACACACTTTGTATGGCCGTCAATACGTTTTATGATTTCTCACTTGTCGTGGCATTGGCTCTTATGCTGTTTTTCGCTGTCTATTTCTTGACAGCCAAGACATTAGATAAACCTGTGTTTGGGAATTACATACGTTCCCGACGCATTATGGGTGGTGTGATGTTGGTGTTGTCTACCAATTACATGGTACACCTGTTGTGCAAGCCTCGCTTTTCCCATACAGACACGGCTATATTGATGAACCTGTCGACCTATTTCCTTGCCTATTGGCTGTTCTTTTCCGCCTTCATGATGCTGCTCGACAGGACAAAGGTCACCCGTCGGCGATTCGTTCGCAACATGCTGTGCTGGATGCTGTTCACCGCAATATCGGCAACCGTAGTGCTGTTTTTCCCTGAAGGTACTGCGCGTCATGCATGGCTGTTGCTCATGGCATTGTTGCTGATAGGCTATGGCATTCATCTTTCAATGCAGGTCATAAGTACTTACCGCAGGGCAGTGCGCTTGTTCGACGAGACCCATTCGGAGAATATAGCGGCATATATCAGATGGATGTCTATATTCACGTGGTGGGCGTTGGGGTTTGGTGTAGGTTGCGGCTTTCTGACATTTCTTCCCGAGCGTTGGTGTTTCCTATGGATTCTTTCTTCGATACCGTTTTACATCTACTTGTATTGCTCTTACATGAACTATATGCTCTTTTATGAGCAGGTGGAAACCATACTGGGGAATATTGTGACGGAAAGCTCCGGCGATATTGTCGAGAGCGGAAGTGCAGAGGATGCGGCTCACAACATTCCCGCCTATCATGCCGAGATAGAAAGGCACCTTTCCGAATGGATAAGCGAGCGCGGATACATCAGGCAGGGGCTGACCATAGAAGACGTGGCTAATGCGCTTTCCACCAACCGCACCTATCTCTCGTCATATATAAAAGCAACGTACTGTGTTTCGTTTCGCGAATGGATAGCCGACCTTCGGATAGAACACGCCAAGGACAAGCTTTTGCGCCATCCTGAGCTTACCGTGGCTGCCGTTTCTGAGGAATCGGGGTTCATGTCTTTAAGCTATTTCACCAAAATCTTTACGCAAAAGGTCGGCAGCTCCCCTTCTAAATGGCGGAAGAAGTGCTGATAGCTTCTTTTGCATAACTGTAAGAAAACTGTCTCTTTCTGGGTAAAGCAATCTTTGCTTTATCCACAATTTTTGCTCTAACCACAATTTAGCCTGTTGTCCTAACAACAAGTTTTTGCTATATTGAATATTTCTTTAGGAGCTACGGCTTGACGGCATTGTCTGTAAAAACTTTTTCGTTAATTTTGAAGCCGAAATTAGTCCTGTTTCCACGATGTATTTACACTAAACTTAATCTATAAACAAAAAGAGTAACGATGAAAAGAAAAACTTTTTCCGTACGACAGTTTGCAAGGGTATTTACCTTTTTGCTCGTGTGTATGTTTGGCATGTCGTCATGTTACGACGATGATGACCTGAAGGGCGACATAGCCGACTTGCAGACACGCGTGGCAAGTCTTGAAGATTGGCAGAAGAACGTAAACAGCGATATTGCGTCATTGAAGACTATTGTCGAAGCTTTGCAAAGCAAGAACTTCATAACATCCGTCACGCCCTTGACCGCTGCCACAGGCGATTCAGGCTATACCATATCTTTCCAAACAGGCCAGGCCATAACCATAATGAACGGCAAGAACGGCTTAAACGGCAAAGACGGTATCAATGGCAAGGACGGTATAAACGGCAAGACACCTGCCATCGGCGTGAAGCAGGATGCTGATGGTGTCTACTATTGGACTATCGACGGAGAATATCTCACAGACGGCAGCGGAAACAAAATGCGTGTCACAGGCGAGAAAGGAAACACTGGAGCACAGGGCGAGAAAGGCGACAAAGGGAATACCGGAGATAAAGGTGACAAAGGCGACAAAGGTGATAAAGGCGATACCGGCGACAAAGGAAATACTGGAGATAAAGGTGACAAGGGTGACAAAGGAGATAAAGGCGACAAGGGCGACAAAGGAGATGACGGCGCACAGGGCGAGAAAGGCGACAAGGGCGATGACGGCATAACCCCTCAACTTCGCATTTCCGATGACAACTATTGGCAGATTTCAACCGATGACGGTAGCACGTGGACTTACCTGCTCTCCAACGGATATAAGGTAAAGGCTACTGGCGACACCGGAGCGAAAGGTGACAAGGGTGACACTGGTGAGAAAGGCGACAAGGGCGACACCGGAGCAAAGGGTGACAAGGGCGATTCGTTCTTCAAAAGTGTTGACACAACAAATCCTGGCTTTGTAGCCTTCACGTTTGCCGATGGCACAACAATCAATGTGCCGCGCTCAAACGGCA
>CAZZNO010000199.1:4052-5153 GCA_964655685.1 uncultured Prevotella sp. | reverse complement strand
TATAAAAAATAGAATATAAACCATCTGTTTAAACCATTGATAGTTTAAAATATGAAGTTATAGAAACTGACCATTTTAGTACTTATGTATTAGCAGAGAAAAAAGCAGAGAAAAAAGTAGAAAATGAACAAACTAATATATCAACAGAAGTAACAAACAAAAACGAAAAAGATAATACACCAAAGACTGGAACAATAGACGTTATATATTTTATATTGCCAGTAATGATAATATCAGCACTAGGAGTTGTAGTATTTAATAAAAAACATTAAAATAAAAGTACATATATTTATTTAGGGCAGATTAACTACACTGCCCTCTTTTGATGAAAGGGTGTGCAAAATGAAAAAAGGTAAACACGCAAAACAAAGAAAGAAATCAATTATACAAATATTATGCCTTATTATTTTTATAATAAGTATTGTTCTTCTCGTTGTTCACTTTAATAAATCAAATAAAGAAAAAGAAGATAGTCAAGATGTGTTAGAAAACATTGAAATTGATACAACACAAATTACAGAGGAAAAAACTGAAAGAATGATACAACTTGAAGAACTGCAAAAAGAAAATAAAGAAGTTGTTGGTTATTTAGAAATCGAGGGAACAAAAATATCTTATCCAGTATGTCAAACAACTAATAATGATTATTACTTAACTCATAATTATAAAAAAGAAAAATCAGGTGTTGGGAGTTTGTTTATAGATAAAGATGTCGACCTAACTAATGGCAGTTCTAATTACCTAATATATGGTCATAGGAGTACAAGAGGTTTAATGTTTGAAGATTTAATAAAGTATGCAAATGAAGAGTTTTATAAAGCCCACCCAACCATTAGATTTACAACTTTAAAAGAAGATGCTACATACGAAATTATGTCAGTTTTTTATTCAAGCGTTTACTATAAAAGTGAAAAGAATGTGTTTAGATATTATTATTTTATAAATGCTGAAAACGAAGAAGAATATAATAACTATGTAAATAGTGCAAAAAAAGTCAGCATTTATAATACAGGAGTTACTGCAAGCTATGGAGACCAACTCTTAACTCTATCTACTTGTGAATACTCACAAGAGGACGGGAGATTTGCAATAGTTGCGAAA
>CAZZNO010000199.1:3405-4042 GCA_964655685.1 uncultured Prevotella sp. | reverse complement strand
AATAATAAAAATATGAAAGTTCCAGAGTGGGACTTTTTTATTTGCCAAAAAACAATAATACACCAATATCAGAAGTACGAGGATAAGCTCAGAACGTTGCAGATAATAAAAGCGAATACTACCCTAGTCAAATAAATAAAAAGGCTCAGAAACAAAAATAATAGCTTTGGAATAAAATAGGATCTCCTCCTCCACCTTTTCAACTGATAATATAATAATCTCACATTAGTAAACTATTACTATAAAAGAAATAAAAAGGAGTGTGAGTCAAATGCTGGACTATAAGAAGAATGATTTTTCAATAGACCAGTGGTGGCAAACACTTTAAAATTAAGTAAAGGAGATATGTGTATGTTAAAAATAGTTAATGACAAAAAATTAATAACAGAGGAAAAAGAAGAATTAATATTAAAAGAGGAAGAAAAAGCAATAAAGCTAGAAGATTTTTTCAATCTGATAGTTTGTATGACTAGCATAACAAGAATGTTAGCCAAAAAAGAATTACAAGAGAAAAATAGTGAAACAATAGAACAACAAAAACAAATAATAATATCAGCAATAGGAACTATTGCAAAAATAACTGGACTAGATGAAGAACTAGAAAAAGCAACCATAAAGGATAATGAACTAAAAGAAG
>CAZZNO010000199.1:0-3395 GCA_964655685.1 uncultured Prevotella sp. | reverse complement strand
AGTTGAAAGATACGAGTTTGATGTTATCCCACAATTAAGATTTTTAGAGGTACAACAAAATCTAAATACAATAGTAGATGGATATACAGAAATTGGAGACAATATAAGTTACGAAAAAACTTGCGAGATAGCAACCGACCTAACAAGAATAGAAAATGCACTAGATAACATTGCAACAGCAATAGGCAATGAATTAAAAACAAATCTAATATATAAAGAGTAACAACACATACTCCAAATAAAGATAAAAGGGTAACTCACTAAATAAAAAGCGAGTTGCCCTATTTTTTCAGCCATTTGTGAATGAATTAAAAAGAAAATTCTTACAGTAGTAGTATTTATAAAACGATTAAAAAATAATCGATATTTTTTTTAAAAAGTATTGACAAAGATAAAAAGGCATTGTATAATAAGTACAACGATTAAAAAATAATCGGAGGTGAGAAAATGAAAACTATAAAATTAAAAGATATATGTAGTTTAATATGCAAAGGATATGAAGCAGAAATTACTAATTTAGAAGATACTTCAGAAAAAGGCATAAGAGTAAATAAATTAAATTATAGCAATATTACAGGTCAAACAAAGAAAAAGAAAGATAAAATGCAAAAAGTTATTGTAAAGGAAAAAGAACTCTTAAATAAGTATAAACCAAAATGTTATGATTTAATTTTACCAAGTACAGCTAGCAACTCTCTAAATATAAAAATATTGATAGATGACAAAAATTCGATAATATATGACAGCATATATTCGTCAAATATTGTTGTAATAAGGTTAAATAATAACAAATATAACAATATTGCAGTAGCAATGTACCGTCTTTTTAATCTTGAAATAATGAAAGAAAAATTACTTAAAAATGTATATTCACAAGGAAAAATAAAAGCTATTTCATTAAATAAACTAAGAGATTTCGAAGTGCCAATAGTAGACGATAAAATACTAGACGCAATAGCAAAAGTGGAAAATAGTAAAAAAGAATTAGAAAATCTAATAAGTGATATTATGTCCTAAATTAAAAATAGGCAGTTGCTGGAACAACTCCCTATAATAAGGACTTAATATATATAACTGCTCGTTTGAGTAATATATAATAAATCTGTGACTACTAATATTATATACCTCAAGCGTGCAGTCTGTCAAGATTAGTTGTGAAAAACAAACTAATTTTGAGGACTTTTTTGTTACCTAAAAATAATGAAAAGGTCAAAACAGACTATAACAAGGAGGTGAGAATATGTCAAAAGAAATGACAGGAGAATCAGCTAGAGCTCCAACAGTAAAAACAGATAGTGTAGTTGAAAGTAATTCTCAAAAAGAAATACCCGAACTGCCCATAAAACCATCTACTCCACCACTAACAATGGAGGATGTCGGAGGAATTGAACCTTTATATAATTTTTATATTAAAGGTGAACTAGTAGAGTTTCCACCATGGATAATAGAAACAAAGGATAAACTCGAAATTTGTCCGCAGGAGCTATATATTTACATTAGTGAAACTCAAAATATTCTTTCTGTAAAGTTAGGAAATTCCAAAGGCATAGTTCTATACATTTATAGGAATGGTTATTATCAATTATGGACTGAAAGCGATTGCAAAGCTTTTGTCAAAGCCTACTTACCCAGACGAATAAGAAAATCGTGCATGTGGGAAATGGTTTATAAGGAACTAATAACTGAATATGCTAATACGGAAGAAAGTGACCTTAATGCAAATGAGGACATAATAAATTTTCGTAATGGAATATACAACTTAAAAACAGGTAAACTAGAGCCACATAGTCCAAAATATTTATCTTCAATACAGATACCCTGTAATTTTACAGCAGACTTAAAGTTAGAAGATGCACCAGTGGCAACAAAATTCCTAAATAATATTACAGATGGAAATGCTGAAGATATAAAAACAATCCTAGAATTTATAGGAGGAATAATCAGTAATATCAAAGGCTCTAGGTTTAAAAAGTTAGTAATTTTAAAAGGACCTGGTAATACTGGAAAAAGTGTAATTCGTGAGTTTGTTATAAAACTTGTGGGGTTAGAAAACAGCCATACGCTTGATATTAAGCAACTACACGGAACATTTGGATTAGGTGGGATTTCAGATAAACGCTTAATTGGATCGGGAGATATGAAATTTTCAAAACTTCCTGAAATCGACAAAATAAAAGAATTAACAGGAGGAGATCACGTAAACATTGAAATGAAATATCAGAATAGTTTTACAACTCAATTTCGTGGATTCCTGTGGTTTAATTGTAATGACCTTCCTTCGTTTCGGACGGTGATAAAGGAAAACACGTTTATGATAGATTTATTATAATCAGTTGTGATAATCCTGTACCACCAGAACAACGTGACCCACAACTCTTAGAAAAGTTGTTGGAAGAAAAAGAAATAATTGTATCAGTTGCAATACAACATTTACAAAAAGCAATAGCAAGAGGTTATAAATTTACAGAAAGTGAGAGGACAATAAAAAATCGTGAAGATTATGCGATTAGAAATAATTCACTAGCACTGTTTTTGAAAGAGTGTTGCATAATTGGTCAAGGAAGAACAATTACATCAGTTTTTAAAGAAAAATACAAAAGTTGGTGCAGGGATAACAACCTTGAACCAGAAAAAAGCAACGATATAACAAGAATTCTAGTAAATGATTATAGAATTGTTAAAAGAAAATCAGATAGAGATTACTAAGAATTAAAAATTAAATAAGACCAAGAACTTAGGCAGTTTGGGTAATAAATTTTGAAAAGAAATGCCAAGCTTCCCCAAGTCAAATAAATAAAAATTGTTTTAAATTAAGGAGGATTAAAAAATGAACGAAGAAAGAGAAATCAATACAAATGATAATAATGAATTAGGAAACAAATTAGAAAAAATTGTACAAGAATACGATAATAATTCTTCTTGGAGTAATGTCAATACAAGTCAAAGACTTGAAACATTACCAGAAGACCCAAAAGAAAAAGCATTTGTGTTCTTAGATAAAGGAATGGAAAGAATTAATGATACATTGAACTATAACAAAAGAGTTTCTTGGACACAAACGGAAAGTGAGATAATGTACGGAACAGAAAATAGCATAATGACTAAATCAATGGAACTGCAGGAATTAATAAATTCATTGAAACAAGAAAAGCAAACTACAGATGTAGACAGAAAACTGATAGAAAGTTCAATAGACTGGTTAGAAGTAGAAAAGATAGAAAATGGACTTTTCCAACTTAAAGACAAAAATAGTGGAAAAATCATTGCAACTAATAATGCAGAAGTTACAATTAGATTAATAGATGGTTTTTCAAAAATTAAGAGATAAAAAGAAACCATAGGCAAAAATTCACAAAAAAAGTAATGAATAATCATATACAAAAAGGTTTATATAT
>CAZZNO010000198.1:0-5235 GCA_964655685.1 uncultured Prevotella sp. | reverse complement strand
AAAAAATTATAAAAATTTCATAAAAACTATTAAAAAACGATTGACAAAATAACAAGCGTTATTTTTGGGTCCTTCGGTAAGAATAACTGCGGTGCCGAACAGTCAAACACCGATGTCGAACCTCCAAAAGTGGTTTTTAAGACATTGCTGGAATTGGGGCGGGCTACAGCCGAGGAGATTTGCTATGTAATGTTCGGCTTAAATAGAGGCGAGTTCCAAACCTTTGATGAAGCCATTGCCAAAATCAAAGAAAACCGATCAGTTTATCAGTACGATTATGCACAAATCATGGAACAATGGGAAATAACGAACATTGTACATGATTGTAAAATAATCAACATCTTTACCGATGACAGCATTCAGTTGCTACGAAGCGAACGAGATGAGGAGACAGGAAAACTGTTCTACTATCTTAATGACACTTTGAGTCCTTATCACCGGGACCAAATTGCAACAATGTCCGCTATTTATCAACCGCTGAAACTATTTGTGTATACAGACGGAAACACTCCGACTGTGCAGGAGTGGGTTGATACCGCCATTTTGGGTGGAGTAAGTGACAACTCATATGTGTTTAAATATGATGGTACATCTGAATTTTTAGGAAATGTCACCGAAGGCACATTCACACCGGGTATCTTTGAACAGGCCTTACTGAAAGCCTTACAAACAGGAAAGAAAAATGTTTACTTACTAATCGAGAATACCACTGAACAGGACTTTGCACTTCTCTTTGGTAATTATTACTCCTTGTTGCATCGCATTGATAATCTTAGCAGCGAAAAGCATGGATGGTCTGCACAGCCGGTTGATGCTGTCGATGCATATCGGTATATCGTTGCCGCCGACCCCAGTGTACGAGGCAAACTCCAATACGGGAAACTGGAAATCCCCTCAAATTTACAGATAGTAGGTACAATTATTATGGATAATATTAATGGAAATGAGCAATTTGATTACGAGTTCACTCGTTGTCTTGTCAGAACAGGCAGTGCGTCTGAAACTCCAGTGACAATCGACGAAAGCGCACGGTTAACAGGTGGTGTTAACATTCTGCTGTACGGAGTTCCTGGCTCTGGTAAGAGCTGGACCATTGAGCATGAATACTGCAAGCCGGGCACTATTGTAGAGCGCCTGGTCTTTCACCCGGATTATACTAACGCCGACTTTGTTGGGCAGATTTTACCTGTTGTCGATCCTGTCGACAAACAAGTGACTTACGAGTTTACGCCCGGTCCGTTTACGAATATTCTGCGAGAAGCGTATACACACCCGCAGAAGAAATACATTCTCATCATTGAAGAAATCAATAGAGGTAATGCACCTGCAATCTTTGGTGATGTGTTCCAATTGCTCGACAGGACCGTTGCGTCTAAAACAACAGAAGGCGTCACCTATCCCGCAGGAACCAGTGAGTATGGCATCACAAACGGAAATGTAGCCAAGATTGTGTATGGTGATGAGTCTCACAAGGTTCGTATTCCATCCAATCTGTCGATTTTGGGTACAATGAATACTTCCGACCAAAATGTCTTTACCCTCGATACTGCATTCCAGCGCAGATGGAGAATGCGTCTCATTGAGAATAATTTCTTTAATGTTCGTACTTCTCTGGCACAGGCCGAAATACTTGACACTGGGGTGGCCTGGAGAAGGTTCTGTGAAACAATCAATGAGATCATTATCGGCAATAAAGCAAAAATGGCCTCTGCGGAGGACAAGCGTCTTGGTGTTTATTTCGTCCATGAGAACGATCTTAAATTTGATGATCGAGCCGCCGCAAAGCCGCCACACACAAATTTTGCTTCCGAGTACAACGAACTGCTGAAAGCCGAAATTATGAATGGTACACCCGAAGAGGCAGCTCGACTCGCCGAAGTGCGCGAGGCCCTCATGCAAATTCGTATCTTCCCCGAAAAGGTAATTAAATACCTTTGGGATGACGCATTTAAGTTTAACCCAGAAGCACTGTTCGACACCGATAATATGGACAGCCTGGAAAAGGTGATTCGTACTTTTGTCCTCAGTCAAGGACACGAGCGTTTCAAGATTTTCAAATCTTCTGTCCAGCAGAAGCTGTACCCCACTCAGCAGTAATTCATACACCGTAAAAGGAGGTGGTCATCGATGGACTTAACGAAAAATCTGCGTCAGCGTTGTCATGTAAATACCAACGAAGATGGAGACTGCTTTGTTGGTGTAAAAGCTGATACCGATGATGCTGTTATATACTTTCCTATTGGATATCAGCTGCCGGACAATGACGATGATCTGCGTGTTGATATCAACAACCTTTTCGGTGTGCTGGCGGCTTTTATGAAAGAAGATCGTGTAATCGAGGCATCAAAATTCGAGGCTCCTCAAACAGTCGATTTCCCAATCCATGCCTATCTGACTGTTATACGCGATTTTCTTCATAATGCCCGTTACTACACAGAGACAGACCCTATTTATAAAACGGATACCAAGGGGCGAACATCTTGGGCAAGAACAATTCGAGAGCAACGTCCATTGGTTCAAAAGAATGGATCGCTGATTTTTACCAGCATGACCGTGCGTTCATCCACTCCTAACACCAACAAAGAAATTACTCAAATCCACAAATACTGTGTCTATGAGGCTTTTGAAAAAATGGGGTGGCTTTATGTGCCTTTCATGCCAGAAAAGCCTGGAAATCATCCAACCATAAAAGCCTCCATAGCTATTTTGACCAAGAAGCTCAGTACCACCAATAATGACAATGAGCAGAAGCTGTTTGGTGCAATGCGTTCTATGCTCGAATATATGGATAGACACAGCGCAGATACTCAGTATTTTTTTGGAACTGACCGTTTTGATATTGTGTGGGAGAAAATGATTGATAGGGCCTTTGGCATCGAGGATAAAGGCCGCTATTTCCCGCGAACCAGATGGCTACTCCAATATGGACAGGATCGTGAGAAAACGCCTCTCTATCCTGACTCTGTAATGATTTACGGAGACCACTACTATGTGCTTGATGCTAAATGCTACCGTTATGGATGGACGGGCAACCCAGATCATCTTCCAAATGGTACGGATATCAACAAACAGATTACATATGGTGAGTACATTGAACGGGCGCATAGCATCCCTAACGAGAGATTGTTTAACTGCTTTATTATGCCCTTTAATCAAGCACGCAACCTCTTTGGGATTACAGGCACAATTGGCAACATTGGCGAAGCAGTCGGTGATTGGCGCTATGACCCCAACAATCCACAGATGAAAAACTATGAGCGCATCCAGGGTATTGTCATGGATACACGATATCTTATGTATAACTACATCGGTACCCCGGAACAGCAGAAAAAAGAACTTGCCGAGTGTATTGAGCAGGTTCTTTCCAGAGGGCTTGTGTCCCCACCGCGTATAAGATAAACGAAGACCGCCGTTTGATAGCATTTTTGCTATTGAACGGCGGTCTTTTTTATTGATTCATTTTTCTCTCACGGGCTCTCCGTTGTGCTGCCGCGTTTGCACACGCAGGACAGCAATACTTTTTGTTTGTAGCGGTTGCGTTAACGAGGAAGTACACTTCACGTTTACAGCTTGGGTTCTGGCATTCCTTGTATATCTCCACACCAGGCTTCATATAGAAAATAGAAAAGTAAATAGCCTCTAACAGGCTGTCAAGCCTCCATTCCGGCACAAGCGTTTCAGGGTCAATCGCCGGATGAATGGTTGAAATATAATGATTTACCTCTGCGCTCACCACAATCCGGGCAATCCGAACTAGGGCAGCCTTCATTTCATCAGAAAACTCGAAATCGTCGGTCTTAGAATAGAATGTCAGCCTATTGTGGGATACCTCGTTAATGATACCGCGCTGAAGCTGATAATGGTAGAAAAAGTCGATAAGCAGTCTAAGATCAGCATTTACATCATTCAGTCCTGTGTACATTGCAACCAAATGCTTAAATGGCTGACTGGTGCTGCCAGGGATGGACGGCAAACCAGATCCGCTTCTCACAGCATTGAAAAAGGACATTTCAACCTGGTTTGTTCCGTTGATAAGAGAATCTGCCACAGAGAACTTTCCTGTGTTGAATGCCTCTTGATTACGGCTCATATCAGGAAAAGCGTTGTATTCACGGAGATACTGCGTGAATACATGAGGACAGGACGCAAGAACACCAGTGGAAAGCGGTATTTCAATGGGATCTGAAAACAGTAAGTATGAGGTCATAATCACAATGCTTTTGTAGTTCCTCTGTCCGGCAATAGCATTCATCAGCTTAACAGTTGCCTTGATACGATTAACGAACTCCATTATCTGTGTTACTTCGACAGACTCATACTCTTCCGTGCTGATGGGCACCAAAAAACCATATTGCTGAAAAAACTGTATATGCGCATCGATGTCACCATCTTTGATCGCAAGCAGTTTACCCAGCACATTTGATTGAATGACTCCGCCTGCATTGCCGGAAAGATTCAGACCCTTTTGCGGCATATACGAAAATTTCAGAGGTTGGTGTACATCACCGCAGATCTTGAGCGTTGTCTGCGGATCGGTGCCAGGAGCAACATTTACAATGTCCTTCCGGCAGTTACACGCCAAGTTTTCACAGCCAAAAAAGCTGCTCATTAAAATTTCCGATAATTTTTTTGCCATATTTTTATCCGAGGCGGCAGTAGAGGCCGCAATCCTTTCTATCCAAAAATGAAAAGACCCTTTACTTTTCTTTGTAAGCCCACACCTATTGGATGGGACTTTTATAAATTATATCACGAAAATAAAGGTATTTCAATAGTTTGCCCCTTACTTTGTATATCAATGTAAGGGGTATTTTTATAGGAATTTTCTTATTTACTATTTCGGAGTAAAATATAGCCATCGAGGGTAGCTCCTTCGAAATAAATTTTACTCCGCTTTGTGAGTGGCCATTAACGAAGCGGTGGATACATACGGAACCTGAGACGGATTACCCGTCAATCATCCGATGTACCACCGTTCCTTTGTTATGCCTTCTCACGAGCATTACAGCCGGTGTGTCACCAGATGCATCGGCTTTCGTTGTATCTGCCGCCTCCCTTCCCAAAGCGGGAAAGGACAGAAAATGCAAAACAACGAAAATCAGCAGTCAATCCGCACCTACAAAATCTACATCCACCGCATCAAGATTTGGGTGGAAGTCACCAAGGAACAGCACGACGCCTACTACCGCGACATCTGGGCAACCCGCAAGCGCGCTCAGTCCCACGGTCAGTGTA
>CAZZNO010000197.1:2357-5250 GCA_964655685.1 uncultured Prevotella sp. | reverse complement strand
CCCCCACTCACCTCTCGCTTCGCTTCGAGGATGAGTGGGGGATATGAGTGCGGCGAGCCCGCTGGGCTCAACATAAAATCACAAAAACAACCATTTTGAAACAAAAATTGAACTTTTAATAAAAAAAAAGTTCGAAAAACGTGTCCACTATTTATTCTTTTTGACTTATAAGGGTAAAAAGATTAAAGTTTCCAACTTGTTATTTTTTATTTATGAAGCAAACGCATCACAAAATGACCCTGCTACTTGTGCTAATGCTCTTTGTCACCCTTACGGCATCAGCACAAGGCAAGAAGGTCACGCTGAAATGCAGTAACACACCGCTTCCCACAGCCTTATACGATGTTGAGAAGCAGTCAGGTTACTACAAGGTAAATTACAATGCCAGTGAGCTTAAAGCCTACAAGGTCACCGCAAACATCAGTGGTGTCCAGGCTCCCGAAGCTGTTGAACAATTGCTCAACGGACTGCCACTGTCCTCCACGGTCAACGGCAAGACCATCACCGTGAGCCGCGTCAACAGGCAAGACGGCGGCAAAGGCAGAGCCACAGGACAGCTGCTCGACAGCAACGGCGAGCCCCTCGTGGGAGCCACCGTCCGTCTCGCTGGCTCTAAAATCGGAACCATCACCGACACCGATGGCAACTACACCCTCAGCGGCGTAGGCCCCGACGACATCCTGGAGTTCTCCTACATCGGCATGAAGCCCTACCGCCACAAGGCAGGGCAAAAAAGCCTGAAGATTATCTTACAGGACGATGCCAACACCCTTGGCGACGTCGTCGTGACAGGTATGCAGAAGGTGGACCGCCGCTTGTTCACGGGCGCAGCCGAGACCATCGACGCGCAGAGCGCAAAGCTCGACGGTGTTGCCGACATCTCGCGCTCTCTCGAAGGCAAGGCAGCCGGCGTCAGCGTGCAGAACGTGAGCGGCACCTTCGGCACAGCCCCGAAGATACGCGTGCGCGGCGCCACCTCCATCTATGGCTCCTCCAAACCTCTGTGGGTGGTCGACGGAGTGATAATGGAAGACGTGACCGACGTCTCTGCCGACGACCTCTCATCCGGAGATGCTGAGACCCTTATCTCCTCAGCCATCGCCGGTCTCAACTCCGACGACATTGAGAGCTTCCAGATCCTGAAAGACGGTTCCGCCACATCTATATATGGTGCACGCGCTATGGCGGGCGTCATCGTCGTGACCACAAAAAAAGGCCGCGCCGGACACAGCCACCTCTCCTACACAGGCGAATACACCATGCGCTTCAAGCCCAGCTATCACGATTTCAACATCATGGACTCGCAGGAGCAGATGGGCGTCTATCGTGAGATGAAAGACAAAGGATGGTTCAACATGGCTGACACCTATCGCGCTTCAGAGAGCGGTGTCTTTGGTAAGATGTATCAGCTCATGAACACCTACGACGAGACAAGCCACACCTTCGCCTTGGAGAACACTCAAGAGGCTGAGGACGAATACCTCAAGCAGGCTGAATACCGCAACACCAACTGGTTCAACGAGTTGTTTTCCAACGCCATACAGCACAACCACTCCGTGAGCGTCTCAGGCGGAACCGACAAGTTCAACTTCTACGGCTCCGTATCGGCTATGATTGATCCGGGATGGTACATACAGAGCAAGGTCAACCGCTACACGGCTAACATGAACCTCACCTATAACATGTCAGACAAGCTCTCGCTGAACATCATAACCAGCGGCTCCTACCGCAAGCAGAAAGCGCCAGGCACGCTCTCGCAAAGCGTTGACCCCGTATATGGCGAAGTGAAGCGCGACTTCGACATCAACCCCTATTCCTACGCCATCAACGCCTCACGCACGCTCGACCCCAACGTGTTCTACACACGCAACTATGCGTCGTTCAATGAGAAATACGAGCTGGAAAACAACTATATGAACCTTGATGTCTCCGACCTTAAGTTTCAGGCTGAGCTAAAGTATCGCCCCATCTCCGGGCTTGAGCTCTCTGCGCTCGGTTCGGTTAAGTATGCCGGAACCATGCAGGAGCACATCATCACCGACAACAGCAACCAGGCGCTGGCTTACCGCGCCATGCCCGACGCCACCGTGCGCGACCGCAACCCGTGGCTTTACACCGACCCCGACGACCCCTATTCGTTGCCAATAACGGTGCTTCCGCAAGGCGGTATCTACCAGAAGACCGACTATAAGATGAACTCCTACGACTTCCGCGCCACCGCCAACTACAATCACACTTTCAACCGCATACACATCATGAACCTCTTTGGCGGTATGGAAGTAAGCCGCATCGACCGCAACCGCAACTATTTCAATGGCTGGGGCATGCAGTACACCAAGGGCGACGTGCCTTTCTACACCTATCAGTTCTTCAAGCAGAGCATAGAGGAGGGCACCGACTATTATTCTCTCTCAAACACCTTCACCCGCACGGCTGCATTCTTTGCCAACGGCACCTATTCCTATAAAGGCAAGTACGTCATCAACGGCACCTTCCGCTATGAGGGCACCAACCGCCTCGGCAAGGCGCGCTCGGCACGATGGCTGCCTACGTGGAACGTGTCAGGAGCGTGGAACGTGCACGAGGAACCTTTCTTCAAGTCGTGGGAACCGGCTCTTTCGCATCTCACGTTTAAGGCAAGCTACTCCCTCACGGGCGACCCAGGACCTACAAACGTTTCAAACGCTCAAATCATTCTCCGAAATTACAAGCCCTACCGCCCCTTTACAGACATTCAGGAAAACGGCGTAACCATTTCCAGCTTAGGCAACGACGAGCTTACCTATGAGAAAAAGCACGAGCTGAACCTCGGCGTAGACATGGGCTTCCTCAACAACCGCATCAACTTCGCTTTCGACTGGTACCGCCGAAACAACTACGACCTTATAGGCAT
>CAZZNO010000197.1:0-2257 GCA_964655685.1 uncultured Prevotella sp. | reverse complement strand
ACGGGTTCGCTCGGCAACATCTTCACCTACAAGGGCTTCCGCTTCAACGTGTTCATCACCTATAGCTTCGGCAACAAAGTGCGCCTCGACCCTGTCTTCAAGGAGCAGTATTCCGACCTCGACGCCATGTCGAAGGACTTCAAGAACCGCTACGTGCAGTATGGCGACGAGAAATACACCAACATTCCCGTTATCCTCTCAAATAGGCAAGTGTCTTATGACGGTTATCTGAAGACGCTCTACAATGCCTACGACTACTCTACGGCACGCATTGCAAAAGGCGACTTCATACGCATGAAGGAAATATCTCTCACCTACGACTTCCCCAAGTCGTGGTTCCAACCGCTGAAGCTCAGCGACCTCTCGCTGAAGTTGCAGGCTACCAACCTGTTCCTTATCTATAGCGACAGCAAGCTCAACGGGCAAGACCCTGAGTTCTTCCGCTCGGGCGGTGTAGCAGCACCTATGCCTAAGCAGCTCACCATGACGCTGAAGTTCGGTATATAATTTTTTATAAGCTTATAACTCTAAAAGAATATGAACATAACAACATATTTCAAGGCAAGGCTAAAAGGCAAGCGGCAGTTGTCGCGCGGCAAGGACGCATCCCGCTCCTTACCTGTTTCCCCTTCCTCTTTTGCCCTTTTGCTATCCCTCGCCTTTGCGCCCTCGCTCCTTACGTCCTGTGACGACTATCTCGACAAGGTGCCCGACAACCGCATAGAGGCAACAACTGAAGACAACATAAAGGGACTGATAGTATCGGCTTATCCCGATACCCACTATGCAACCATTGCGGAGCTGATGTCCGACAACACCGACGAGAACGTAGGCTCCAACTATTCTGACTATAATCTGCTACAGACAGAAGCCTCTGAATGGAAAGACGTTACCTACGAAAACTATGACAGCCCGTTCATGCTTTGGAACTCTTGTTACCATGCCATTGCCTGTGCCAACGAAGCACTGGAGGCTATGGACAAGTTGGGCAACCCCGAAAGCCTGAGGGCAAGCCGCGGAGAGGCTTTGCTTTGCCGTGCTTACAACCATTGGGTGCTCGTAAACATCTTCTCGAAAAACTATAGCCCCAAGACCAGCACTACCGACCTCGGCATACCATACGTGAAAACCGTGGAGCACTCGGTAAACCCGCACTACGACCGCGGAACCGTGGCTGAGGTATATCAGAACATCGCCGCCGACCTGAACGAAGGACTGCCGCTCCTCAGAGACGCTTTCTACAGCGTTCCTGCCTATCACTTCACGCGGCAGGCTGCCGACGCCTTTGCGGCACGCTTCTGGCTGTTCTACGTACAACCCGACGGCAGCAACTACGACAAGGTGATACAGTATGCCCGAGACGCGCTTACCGACAATCCTCTGTCTATGCTCAAGGACTGGAAAACCATAGGCAGGCTGACGCCGGACAACAACGTAAGGGCAAACAAGTTTATAGATGCCGACGACCCTGCCAACCTTTTGCTCTACACCACGTCGTCGCTATGGGTGCGCATGTACGGGCCATACACAATGGGGACAAGACATACTCACAACAACCTCATAGCACATTTTGAGACCAACCAGGCGAGTGACCACAGGACACCCGAACATTATTATACCCTTTGGAAAGATTATTCGCATATAAACTATAAGATTTACCAATATAGTGAGATACCAAAGGTGATGATGGACAAGTTTGGCGAGTATTTTGAGTACCAGGACCGCATAAACGGCATTGGCGAGGCTCACGAAATGTTCCCCGCACTGCTTGCCGACGAATGCTTGCTCAACATGGTGGAAGCTTACGTCATGAAGAAAGACTACGACAACGCCCTCAGCAACTTCAACATCTGGCTGCACAACTTCACGGACATGACGAACGACGTAACCCTTAAAGACATTGAAGACGTGTACGGAGATTACCATGCACCGAAGAACTTGGAAGACTCGCTCAACAATGTCTACACAGGCATGAAATATTACACGCCGACAAATCCAACGCCGAAAAAACGGCTGCATCCTGATTTCACAGTAGAACCTGGCGACCAAGAGGCGTTCATACAGTGCCTGCTGCACTGCCGCCGAATCATGACCCTGCACGAAGGCTTGCGCTGGTTCGACATCAAGCGCTATGGGCTGGTAATCTACCGCCGCAGCGTGAGAGAGGAAAGACCAAGCTTCTATGTCAACGTCACCGACTCCATGACCGTAGACGACCCACGCCGCGCCGTACAGCTGCCGCAGAGCGTGATAAAGG
>CAZZNO010000196.1:0-5271 GCA_964655685.1 uncultured Prevotella sp. | reverse complement strand
TGACGGCTTCTCCCTGCCACAGGCTAAGAGTCCCTGGGACGATTGACCTCTCTCGCCCCATTCACATGGGGCGTTACATTAGCTATTTTCATAGTGCGCCAATTACGTGGTCGTCAGCCACGTAATTGGCGCACATTAATTTGTTCGGATATTTAAGTTATTTGTTCTCGTTACTCGTGGGGAAATAGAATCGTCCCAAGTCAATTTATTCTCGTTGCTCATAGACGGCTGAAATAGGTCAGCACTTCTTCCCACGTCTTGAAGTCGTCGCTGCCAAGCTGAATGGCGGTGCAAAGCAGGTTGTCCGCAGGATGCATGTCGATGTAGAAATCGCCATAGAGCAATTGCTTCTCGTTGGTATATATCACGTGGTCGTGGGCCGGCGTAGACAGATATTGCTCAATCCATTCCGCCGCCTCGCCATAGGAGCCGTGATTGTTTGTCGGCGACGGACACACTATGTAGACTTGATATTTCTCTATCAGATACTTGAAAGCCTTTTGCAGGCTTGGGCGTGGAAGGAAGTCCTCTTTCCTCCCGTTTTCAGAAGGCGTGAGCGAGAGGTTGCTTGCCAGGCAGCTGCTGTCTATGAACACTATCTGCCTTTCGCGCCCCTCCTGCCGGTCGTCAATCCAGCGTATCACGGGCACCACGCCGTTCAGGAAACTCTTGTCGTCCATGCGGTGTGCGCCGTGGAAACGGGCGGCTTGCGGATAGTGGGCAGTGAAGATGTCCCATGTGTGCACCAGCTCGTCCTCGTCGCCGAAAAGCCCCCATACGCGCCCCTGCTCCTTTTTCTTTTCTTCGGGCAGCATGGCTTCAAAGGTTGTGAAGCATTGCTCGGTCGTCTCTTTGTATTCTTTTTCCAAAGCCTTGGTCACGAGAAACTCTGTTTCGCCGTCCTGCCGTGGGTTCTGCCACAGCTGTTTGCCCGTGAGCCCGTGCTCCTTCATCGTTTGCGCCATCTCGAAAGCCGGGTTCACGCAAATGCGGTCAAAGCCATAGAGCATCTCGGTGTACATGCCCCCCATTGAGGTACCAATTATGAGGTCGGGCTTTTCCTCGGCCGCCTTCTGCCGCAGCAGAGCCAAGCCCTCGGCAGGGTGCAGAGGTATGTCGTAGGCAATGACGGTGGCGTTGGGGAAAGTCTGCTGTATGAGCTTCACCGTGCCCGACGAGGCTGCCGAGCCGAAACCGTGGTTATACATTATCTTTTTGCCCCGCATGAGGTCAGGATATTGTTTGATATACTGATTTTCCATTTCCTTAAATCTCTTTTACTGCAAAGTTACTCATTTTTTGCTTGTTTCTTTACCAATATTTATTGATAATTTACCTGTATTTATTGATAATTTGCCATAAACTATGGAAAAAAAGCAGTAACTTTGCAAAAACGAAACTTTAATTAACTAAAAAAGCTAATATGGACAAAAAGAAATGTATGCTTTTTGCCGCCCTTCTCGCGGTAATCAGTGCGGGGGCGGCTACGCCAAAGAAGCAGGCAGTGGCTCCTGAGCCCATGCCGACATGGACGGAATGGGACGACTTGCAGGTGAATGAGGTGAACCGCTTCAAGCTTCACACCAATTTCTTCGCATACGAAAACGAGAGCTTGGCAAAAGGTGGAGACATCACACGCTCTGCCAACTACTTCTCGCTGGAGGGGCCGTGGAAGTTCCTTTGGGTTGCCAATGCCAACGAACGTCCTACCGATTTTTACAAGACCGACCTCGACGACTCATCGTGGAAAACCATGAACGTGCCTGCCATCTGGGAGCTCAACGGATATGGCGACCCGGAATATCTGAACATCGGACTTGCATGGCGATACATGTTCAACGGCGAGGTCTACAACGGCTGGAAACCGGTGTACGCGCCAAAGAACGCCACGGCGACGAGCGTGCCCACAATAGATAACCACGTGGGTTCATACCGCCGTGTCATTGACCTGCCCGAGGCTTGGAACGGCAAGCAGGTCATAGCACATTTCGGCTCAGTGACCTCTAACATGTATCTTTTTGTCAACGGCAGATACGTCGGCTACACCGAAGACGCAAAGGTAGCTGCCGAGTTCGACATCACCAAATATCTGCATCCGGGCAAGAACCTCATAGCTTTTCAGACATTCCGCTGGTGCGACGGCTCCATGAGCGAAGACCAGGACTTCTGGCGCCTCTCAGGCGTTGCGCGCCAGTGCTATCTCTACGCCAAGGACCAGAAGGTGCAGGTGGAGAACATACGCGTTACACCAGACTTGGAGAACAACTACACTGACGGCGAACTGCTGATTGACGCCTTCGTGAAGGGCAACCCTCTGATAGAGTTCCAGCTGCTCAACGCCAACGGCACGCTGATTTCAAAGTCTACAGCCGATTTCAACCGCCGCACGGAAGGCACGGCGCGCTTCATGGTGCGCAACGTAAAGAAATGGACGGCTGAAACTCCTTATCTTTACACACTGCTTGCCATAGTCAAAGACCGCAGCGGCAACACCGTGGAGGTGATACCGCAGAAGGTGGGCTTCCGCAAAGTGGAGATAAAGAACAAGCAGCTGCTCGTAAACGGTCAGCCCGTGCTCATCAAGGGTGCCGACCGCCACGAGATGGACCCGGACGGCGGCTACGTGGTGACCGTGGAGCGCATGATTCAGGACATAAAAATAATGAAGCGGCTCAACATCAACGCCGTGCGCACGTGCCATTATCCTGACGACCCGCGCTGGTATGACCTTTGCGATGAGTACGGTCTGTACGTTACGGCTGAGGCAAACCAGGAGGGCCATGCTTTCTACTACGACCCCAAGACTTCGGAAACCTATAAGCCTAAATTCGCCAAGCAGATTTTGCAGCGCAACCAGCACAACGTGGAGATGCAGTTCAACCACCCGTCAATCATCGTATGGAGCCTTGGCAACGAGACTTGCGACGGGCCTAACTTCACAGCGGCTTTCCAATGGATAAAGAGCGTAGACCAAAGCAGGCCTATACAGTGGGAACGCGCCGAGGTCTATGGCGACAACACCGAGATTGCATGTCCTATGTATGCGCGCCCCGACTGGTGCGAGAGCTACAGCAAGAACCCCAAATCTACGAAGCCTCTCATTCAGTGCGAATACAACCACACTATGGGCAATTCTGGCGGCAACCTGAAAGAATATTGGGATCTGATTCGCAAATACCCCATCTTCCAAGGCGGTTATGACTGGGATTTCGTTGACCAGGCTCTGCATCGCAAACCAAACTTCGACCCGAAGCGCACGGTGGCTGACTATGACGCCATTTCTGCACGCTACGAGCCGGGAACAGGCAACATGACTCCGCTCTACACCTACGGCGGCGACTACAACAGGAAGGATGCTTCTGACAATAACTTCAACTGCAACGGAATCATCGGCCCCGACCGACAGCTCAACCCTCACGCCTATGAACTGGCTTATCAATACCAGAACATCTGGGCTGAGGCAGTGGACGTTGCCAATGGCAAAATCTCAGTTCACAATGAGTTCTTCTTCCGTGACTTGGCAAACATCAAGCTCGTCTGGACGCTTGTGAAGAACGGTGAGAAGCTGCAAGGCGGCGAGGTGAGCGACCTTAACGTGGCTCCGCAGCAAACGGTGAACGTCTCTCTGCCGTACAAAGCGCCTGCCGACGGCGAAGTGTTCCTGAACATTGAGTTTAAGCTGAAGACAGCCGAACCGCTCATGGCTGCCGGACAGACCATTGCCACCCGTCAGCTCGTGGTAAACGGTGCCGTGCCTGCCACTGATGCCGCATCGCTTGCAACAAACAAGATAAAGCTCCAGAACAAGAAGGACGACCCGCAAATCGTAATTTCGTCAGACGCTGCAACCATCGCCTTTGATAAGGCTACGGGCTACATCTCGCAATACACAGTTGGCGGCAAGAGCGTCTTTGGCGAAGGCGGAACGCTGAAACCAAACTTCTGGCGCGCCGTTACCGACAACGACATGGGTGCCGGCTTGCAAAACAAGCTTGGCGTATGGCGCACGCCTAAGATAGAGCTCGTCAGCCTGACCGCCGTGAAGGATAAGGAGAGCAAGGGCAAGGCTTGCGTGGTTGAGGCTAAATATAATATGCCCGAAGTGAACGCTACGCTCGACATAACCTACAGAGTGGACGGCAGCGGCGTCATTGAGGTTTCGCAGGCAATGAAGAAGACGGCGCCCGACGCAAAGGCTCCCGACCTGCTGCGCTTCGGCATGGTAATGGATTTGCCATATTCTATGGACAAGAGCCACTACTACGGCCGCGGCCCTGTCGAGAACTACAGCGACCGTGACGGCGGACAGTGGATTGGCATCTACGACCAGACCGCCGACCAGCAGTTCTATCCGTATATCCGTCCGCAGGAAACGGGTACGAAGTGCGACATCCGCTGGTGGCAGCAGACCGATGCCAACGGCTTTGGCTTGAAGGTGACGCCGGTTGGCAGCTTCATGGATGCCTGCGCTCTTCATTATAATATCCTTGACCTCGACGAAGGCAAGACAAAGCGCCAGCGCCATCCGCAGGACGTTAAAAAGAGCAAGTACACCGAGTTTGCGCTCGACCTCGTAGAGCAAGGCGTTGCTGGATGTGACAGCTGGGGAGCCCTGCCTTTGGAGAAATACCGCGTACACTTTGGCGACATGACCTTCAAGTTCGTCATTCAGCCGGTGAAATAAACAACTGCAATAGGTCAGATAGAAATAGTGACCGGTTGAACAGGAAACAATAATCAAGCAAAAGAGCGCTTAGCAAAATGAGCCCGGTGGCCCCGCCGCACTCGTATGGGGGCGTAGCAAAAAGAGCCTGGTGGCCCCGCCGCACTCGTAAGGGGCGTAGCAAAATGAGCCTGGAAGGCTCGCCGCACTCGTAAGGGGCGTAGCTAAAAGAGCCTGGAAGGCTCGCCGCACTCGTATGGGGGCGTAGCTAAATGAGCCTGGAAGGCTCGCCGCACTCGTATGGGGGCGTAGCAAAAAGAGCCTGGAAGGCTCGCCGCACTCGTAAGGGTTGTAGCTAAATGAGCCTGGAAGGCTCGCCGCACTCGTAAGGGGTGTAGCTAAAAGAGCCTGGAAGGCTCGCCGCACTCGTAACCCCGTCTCATCCTGCGAAGCAGGTGAGGCGGGGTTATTGCGTAGGGTGTGCACCCGACCCTGTGAAGGGTCGCCGCTGGACACCAAGTTTTTTACCAGCGGCAGCCCTTCCAGGGCTGTTTCCCTGCACTCATTGCCCACCCCCACTCACCTCTCGCTTCGCTTCGAGGATGAGT
>CAZZNO010000195.1:0-5337 GCA_964655685.1 uncultured Prevotella sp. | reverse complement strand
AAAAAGAAAATATCTTAACTTTCAGGCATACTCCGAATATTCGTGGGACTTTGCCAAAAAGCATAATTTCCATGTCATGGCAGGTTTCCAGACAGAGAAAGCCAAGACCATCTACTTTAGTGCGCAACGCTATGGACTTCTTGACGACAGCAAGCCTGAGTTAGACCTTACAAGTGGTCTGAACCATAGTGGCACATCGATTACCCCTTCCATTTCAGGACAACGTCAACAATGGCAGACTGTAGGTTTCTTTGGCCGCCTCAATTATAACTATTTGGAACGATACCTGTTTGAGGCTAACGTTCGCTATGACGGTACATCACGCTTCCGCCGTAATAACAGATGGAAGGTGTTCCCTTCTTTCTCTGCTGGCTGGCGTATCTCTGAGGAGTCGTTCATGAAAGACACACGCTCATGGCTTGATAACCTTAAATTACGTTTCTCTTATGGCTCACTCGGCAATCAGAATACCACCAATTGGTACCCCACTTATCAGACTATTTCCTATCAGGCCATGACTGGAGATTGGCTGCAAAATGGCAATCTTACCAATATAGCTACTGCACCGGCATTGGTTTCAACATCGTTGGGATGGGAAAAGGTAGAGACATACAATGTCGGTCTTGACTTTACACTCCTCAATAACAGGCTGAGTGGCTCATTCGACTACTATGTGCGCAATACCAAAAATATGGTTGGAAATGCACCTGAACTTCCTGCGTTACTTGGTACAAGCGTACCTGTAACCAACAATACAGACTTGCGCACACGTGGTTGGGAAGCACAGCTTAGCTGGCACGACACTCTTAAGAATGGTTTTTACTATAGCGTCACTGCAAATGTATCTGATGCACGCTCAAAAGTTACACATTATCCAAACAATCCCACCAACTCTATTGACAACTACATCGCAGGTCGGTATCTGAATGAGATTTGGGGATATACTACTATTGGCATAGCCAAAACCAACGAAGAAATGCAACAGCACCTTGCCACCACAGACCAAAGCACAATTGGAAGCAATTGGGCAGCTGGTGACATCATGTACAAAGATGTTAACGATGACGGTCGCATATCAGCAGGTGCACGCACTATTGCCGATCATGGTGACCTTAAGGTCATAGGCAATTCCACTCCCCGTTATCTCTTTGGTCTCGAGTTAAATGCTGCTTGGAAAGGTTTTGATTTCAGAGCATTCTTCCAAGGAGTGGCAAAGCGCGATGCATGGACGAATAGGACAACATATTATTTCGGTGGCGATGGCAGTAATAATGGCATATGGGGTATAACACCTATAACAGCGGTAAGGGATTATTTCCGTGATGAGAATACATGGTCCGTACAAGCTGGACTTCAGAGCGTCAACACTGACGCTTGGCTTCCACGTATATGTTTTTCTTCACAAAATGTGCAGTGCCAAACTCGCTATTTGATGAATGCGGCATATATGCGATTGAAGAATCTGCAACTTGGATATACCATACCGCGTGCTATAACCCAAAGATGGGCTATAGATAATCTCAGGGTGTTCTTCTCGGCTGAGAATGTCTTTACTATTACTGATCTGCCAGAGCAATTTGACCCTGAAATTATAGGCGATGGAAGTTCCCGTGCAAACGGTTATCCTCTCTCTCGGACATTCTCTTTTGGAATCAACATTACATTATAATGTTACGAAGGTTTCTTACCTTGCTAAATAAAACGTAAATATGAGTAAATATAAAATAGCATTTATTGGTTTGCTGACCATAGGACTTGCTTCCTGCAACGATTACCTTGATCAGGAGCCACCTTCAAGCCTGACACCGGAAGGTTTCTACAGTTCTGAAGACCAGGTACAGGCTGTATCCAATAAGTTTTATCGGGATATACTGCCACGTCATGGCACCTGGTCATACGGTACTTATGCTGATGATAACAATACCGACAATCAGTTCAGCCGTTCTCCAAGCACAATGTATTCTAAGGACTTGTGGCGCGTAGGCAATACCAATGGTAATTGGAGCTGGACTAATGTACGCAATGTAAACTACCAGCTGAATCAAACGCTTTCGAAGTATGAAGCAGGTAAAATCAGTGGAGACAATGCAAATATCCGACAGGCTATCGGTGAGATGTACTTCTTCCGTGGATATGTCTATTATGACTTACTGAAGAAGTTTGGCGATCTGCCAATTCTTACACAAGCTTTGCCTGATGATGAGGCAGTGCTTGTTGCTGCCAATGTCAGGCAGCCACGCAATGAAGTGGCACGCTTTATCATTGCCAACCTTGATACGGCTTTAACTTATATGAAGACCGATGAGGCTGACCGCACTCGTCTCACTCCTGATGCCGTGAAGCTTTTCAAGAGCCGTGTGGCTCTCTATGAAGGCTCATGGGAAACAAACTTCGCCGGTACGCCATTCGTGCCAAACGGTGAGGGATGGCCAGGGAAAGCTAAGAATCCGGATTACAAATATCCAACTGGCAGTGTGGAGGCAGAAGCAAAATACTTCTTACAGATTGCTGCCGATGCAGCCGAAGAGGTTGCTGACAAATATAAGGATAACTTGACTGTCAATAATGGTGTGATACCGCAACACTTAGGGCAGTCTAATCCTTATCTTGAGATTTGGGGCACCAATGATGGCTCAGGAGTGCCGGACATCATACTGTGGAGACAATATAACAACTCAACAATCGGTAACTACGTTGAAGTTAATTCTGAGTATAGTCAAAATGCATGCCTTACGCGCAGTATGGTGGAGGGCTTCCTTATGAAGGATGGACGGCCTATCTATAACTCTCAATATGAATATTGCGATACGTCACTTTCCAAAGTCCGTACTAATCGTGATCCACGCATTGCTGTATTCCTTGAGGCACCAGGCGACACACTCGCTTTTAAGAATGTTGATGATGTTTCAGGCACACAGTGGAGGCAGGTGCAAACAAGACCAGAGGTATATGGATATAGTGATGCAACAGGTTACATGATTCGTAAAGGACAGATGTTTGATCGTTCTCAGACTCAATGGGGAAATCATGGAGAAAATATTGGTGTAATTTTCCGCGCTACAGAAGCTCTTCTTAATTATATGGAGGCAGAATATATGCTCACACATAACCTGTCCAGTAAAATACTGGAATATTGGCGTGACATACGCCGTGCTGCAGGTTTTATAGGTGATGCAGTCGACCCGCAGGTCACCATTGATGCTACAGACATGAGCAAGGAGGCTTCTGATTGGGGAGCTTGGACAGCCGGGAAACTTCTTACAGATAAAGTGCTCTACAATATCCGTCGTGAACGTCGTTGTGAGTTGATGGCAGAGAGTCTGCGTGATCAGGACCTTAAACGTTGGCGCTCGTTTGACCAGCTTATTAATACTCCTGTCCATGTCGAAGGCTTCCACTTCTGGAACACACCGATGGAGGGCTGGTACTATGATGTCAAAATTGTTGCTGATGGATCAAGTGCAGCCAACGTTTCTTCACCTGAGCTGAGTGAGTATTTTCGTCCCCATGAAGTCATAAAAGTTGGTAACGAATACTATAATGGCTTAACATGGCACATGGCTCACTACCTACAGCCTTTGCCATTGAGACAGTTCCTATTAACTGCTCCAGACCATGCTACTATGGAAGATAGTCCTCTTTACCAGAATCCGTACTGGCCGATGACTGCTGACCAACCAGCAGAAAAATAGTTTCTAAATTCATATATTATGTTTGCAGCTTCCTGCGTTGCCAATATTAAAACGTGGAAGCTGCAAACATTATGAAAAGCAAATTAAAATGAGAAAAATAATATTTTTCCCAATCCTTATCTTATTGCCTGCTTTCGCTTTTGCATCCATCTTGCGGAGAAAGAGCTTGGCAGCTATGACGGAGATGGCAATTTCTTCTTCGAACCTGGTAGCTTTGACATAATGATTGGTTCAAATTCAAGGGATGTAGAGACAAAAAGGGTGAGATAAAATAAACGTCAATAGAAAATTTCTGAGGAATATTATGAAAAAAGTGAAATGGCTGACTGTCTTTATGTTGCTTTTCCCCTTGTTCTCATATGCCATCAAGATTGTGCATGGCCCTTACTTGCAGAATGTGTACGAGACTGAGGCAACGATAGTATGGGAGACGGACATACCGTCAGTAGGCTGGGTTGAGGTGGCTTCGGCTGACGACGGCGAATTCTATTCAGAGGCAAGACCAAGGTTTTACGATGAGAATATAGGTGTCAGAAAAACGTCCTGCCTTCATGCGGTGCGCTTAACGGGGCTTAAGGCCTGTACGGCTTACCGCTACCGTGTGTATGGGCGTGAGGTGAAGAAACATGAGGCATACGAGTCTGAATACGGTGGCACGGTGGCAATGGACATATTTCACCATAGTGCCCCGTGCTTTAGGACGCTCGACCGCAATAAGGCTAAGGCTTCATTCATGGTGTACAACGATATTCACGAGCGCCCGAATATGCTTGAACAGTTAGGTAAGTTGGTAGACTACAAGAATATTGACATGGTGATATTCAATGGCGACATGATGAACTATTTTCAGCACGACTCCACCTACTTCAAGGGCTTCATGGACGAGGCGGTGCATCTGTTCGCGTCGGAGAAGCCACTGTACTATGTGCGCGGAAACCATGAGACGCGCGGGCCGTGGGCGGAAAGGTTTCATGAGTACACGTGCCCGCGGCAGCCCAATCTTTATTTCGCGTGGCAGCATGGACCTGTATTCTTCATAGCCCTTGACACGGGCGAGGACAAGCCGGACAACGACATAGAGTATGGCGGATTCTGCAATTACGACGCCTACCGTACGGAAGAGGCCAGATGGCTTGAGGGCGTAGTTCAGAGCGAGGCATTCAACAAGGCAAAGTACCGCGTGGTGATAGGACACATACCGCCCGCCATGAGCAAGACCTCGTGGCATGGCGACATGGAGGTGCGCAACAAGTTCGTGCCGATACTCAACAAGGCGGGCATTGACCTGATGATTTGCGGGCATACACATGAGTTCAGCTACCACCCGAATGTCGATGGCATCAACTTCCCCATCCTCATCAATTCCAACCACGGAGTTGTAGCGGCTGAGGCAAATCAGACATCGCTTAATGTAAGGATAGTGGACATTGACGGGAAGACGACATTTAAGGAATCCTACAGCAATGGGAGGTAAATGGGGAAATTAGCTTAGATGTAATATTAATTGGGCGTAAACTTTATATATGGAGAAGGATACAAAACTTTTTAACTTGGCGGTCTTAGCTATTGCCATCATTCTTTGCCAAGGCACAATGGCGCAGAAGCGCAACTTTCTGCCTCCCACTATGGGTTGGAGCTCATGGAA
>CAZZNO010000194.1:0-5408 GCA_964655685.1 uncultured Prevotella sp. | reverse complement strand
AATTCTATAGGTTCTCCTTTCTTTCCTCCTGTGTAAATGAATTCTTGTTCGTCGGAGGTAAACAGAAAGGCAAAGCCATTCTTCTGATAAAATTGTAGTACTTTTACGTCGTTGACAGCATCAACGACAACAAATTTATAGTGTCATTCCTGATTTACGCAGAATGTTCTGCATAGCTTTAAATGCAGGTGTATTTTCTATGCCGGCAAAGCCTTTGAACTTACGTTCTGCCTCATTGGCACGCTCTATGAATCTTTCCGCATCTTTACCTTCCAATGTAGGTATTGCCTTAATCTCAATTGCCATATTCATCCTTTCTTTTTTCGCAAGACTTTTGCCAACGAGGGCAAAGAAAACTCACTGTAGTTGATTGAGGATAATCATTTTTGTTTATATATACGAGTGATTCTCTTTCTAATCTGCTGTACTACTGTGTTTTCCATAAGTTTTGAAATGCGAATTTTGGTCGGAATAATTTCAAATATTTCCGACTGCAAAGATAATACTTTTCTTCGTTAGATAATGTTTTATATTTAGATTTTGATTTTAATTAACAGGCTAAACGTTATTATATGAGGTTGTGTAAACGATACTTTATTCTTTATATGGAGACGATGCGTTGGAGCTGTATCGAGCATTTGTGGGAGCAATCGATAAAAAATTGAGAAAAAAGGAAAGAAAAAAGGGAAGAAAAAATACTTGTGTGAGAGTTTTTCATTACCTTTGTGTTTAAAAGAAGATAGAACACAATGGAAATAAAGAACGCACAATTCAGCATATCGTCTCCAACGGTGATGCAGTGCCCCAATGACACTAAACCAGAGTTCGCCTTTATTGGCAGGAGCAACGTGGGCAAGTCGAGCCTGATAAACATGCTCTGCAACCACAAGGGGCTTGCCAAGACATCGTCCACACCGGGCAAGACACTGCTCATAAACCACTTCATCATCAACAAGGAGTGGTATCTCGTCGACCTCCCCGGCTATGGCTATGCCAAGCGCTCGAAGACGGAACGAGGCAAGCTGGAGCGCATGATACAGTCTTACATACTGATGCGCAAGCAACTCGTGAACGTGTTCGTGCTCATAGATATACGCCATGAGCAGCAAACGATAGACCGCGAGTTCGTGGACTGGCTCGGCGAGAGCAGCATACCGTTCTCTATAGTCTTTACCAAGGCAGACAAGCTGAGCGTGCAAAAGGCAAAGGCAAATGCGGAGGCGTGGATGAACAAGCTGCTTGACACATGGGAGACGCTGCCGCCTTATTTCATAACAAGCTCGGAGAAGAAAACCGGCAAGGAAGAGGTGCTCGACTATATTGACAGCATTCTCAAGTCACTGAAGGAGTAAGCATGACACCGTATTTAGACATACAAAATCTTACGAAAAGCTTTGGCGCGCAAGTGCTTTTCGAGAATATAAGCTTTTCTATAGCCCAAGGGCAGAAGGTGGGGCTCATAGCGAAGAACGGCACGGGCAAGTCGACGCTGCTTGAGATAATAGACGGGCGTGAGGGCTACGACAGCGGAAGCATAATCTTCCACAACGACATCACGCTGAGCTATCTCGAACAAACGCCTAAGTTCGACCCGCAGGAGACCGTCTTAGACGCCTGCTTCAACCACCACGGCGAGCCTGAGCGTGTGCTGAAGGCGAAGCAGATATTGACACAGCTGCACATCGACGACCTCAACCAGCCTATGGGGGAGCTGAGCGGCGGGCAGCAGAAGCGTGTGGCTCTTGCCAATGCACTTATCAACGAGCCCGACTTCCTAATCCTTGACGAGCCTACCAACCATCTCGACCTCGACATGATAGTATGGCTTGAAGGCTATCTGTCACGCTCGACGCTGACGCTGCTCATGGTGACGCACGACCGCTATTTCCTTGACCATGTTTGTAACCTCATACTGGAGCTTGACGACCGCACCATCTATACCTACCGCGGCAACTACAGCTATTACCTCGAAAAGCGGCAAGAGCGCATAGACAACCGGCGTGCCGAGATACAGCGTGCCAACAACCTCTACCGCACCGAGCTGGAATGGATGCGCGCCACGCCGCAGGCACGAAGCCACAAGGCACGCTACCGCGAGGAGGCTTTCTATGAGTTGCAAGCCAGAGCACACCAGCGCATAGAGGAAAGGCAGATGAGGCTCAAGGCAAACAACGTGTACATTGGCTCGAAGATATTTGAATGCCAGTATGTCTCAAAGAAGTTTACCGACAGCGAGGGCAAGGACAAGGTTATACTCGATAACTTCTATTATAACTTCGCACGGTTTGAGAAGATGGGCATTGTTGGCAACAACGGCACGGGCAAGTCTACGTTCATAAAGATGCTCCTCGGACTGGTGCAGCCCGACAGCGGCAAGTTCGACATCGGCGAAACGGTGAGGTTCGGCTATTTCTCGCAGGAAGGGTTGAAGTTCGACGAGCAGCAGAAGGTCATAGACGTGGTGAGCGACATTGCTGACTACATAGATCTTGGCAGGGGCAGGAAGATGACGGCATCGCAGTTTCTGAACTATTTCATGTTCTCGCCCGAAGAGCAGCAGAACTATGTCTACAAGCTCAGCGGCGGCGAGCGGCGCAAGCTGTACCTATGCACGGTGCTGATGAAGAATCCCAACTTCCTTGTGCTCGACGAGCCCACCAACGACCTTGACATACAGACGCTGCAAGTGCTTGAAGAATACTTGCAGGACTTCCCAGGATGCGTAATAGTGGTGAGCCATGACCGATATTTCATGGACAAGGTGGTAGACCACCTGCTTGTGTTCGAGGGCAACGGCGTCATAAAAGACTTCCCCGGCAACTATACGCAGTATCGCGAATGGAAGAAGCTGAAAGACGCGCCCGACAAGTCGAAGCCGAAGGAAAAGTCTACAGAGCCTAAGAAGAAGGACTACCGCCACGACACGCGCAAGCGCATGACCTACAAGGAACGGCTGGAATATCAGCAACTGTCGAAGGACATAGACGCTCTCGAAAAAGAGCAGAAGCAGATAGAGGACGACCTGTGCAGCGGCAAGCTATCAGTGGAGGAGCTGACGGAGAAAAGCAAACGGCTGCCGCAACTGAAAGACGAGCTCGACGAGAAAAGCATGAGGTGGCTGGAGCTGAGCGAGTTGGAATGAGGTGACAGGTATATCCTCGTTGGGGAAGTCTTCATTAAAATGAAAGGCATCATGACGAAGAAGGTAATGACACAGGGAAAAAGGAAGATTGCCAATGGCACGCCATGCAAGCGTGTCACAAGCAGGAGCCGTGTCATAGCCTTGATGGTTGCCCTTTGCAGCCTTCTCACCGTCATGCCAGCCCATGCCATAAAGAGAAATAAACTATCCCTGCTGCGCCGCATACACACCTACGGAGCCACCATAGACACGTCGAATGTTTTTCTGAGCACGTTCTATGCCTACACCAAAGCCAACATTCGGGTAGAGAGACGAAACGTTACGCTGAAGCTCGTGCCAAGCGCATACGTGGTGACGCGCGGCAAGGAGAGGGAGTTTCTGTCAGAGGCATACAGCAGAGTGAAGGTGTGGGGGCTGAACGACTATAAGGTGGAGCCGCTGTTGCGCATATCCACTATACCCCACAGTAAGCGCCCGATGCCTAACTTCGCGAAGTTTCTCACGCCAGACATCTATGACGAAACGATAGTGGTAAACTCGCTGCTCTCGCCTTTCTATCCCAGCAACTTCCGCTTTTACACTTACAAAATAGAGCCTTTGGCAAACGACACCGTGAACATTACGTTCAGACCGAAACGCAAAAGCACGCAGCTCGTGCGCGGAAGCGCGAAGGTGGACCAGCTGACGGGACGCATCATAAACGTGAACTTCAGAGGCGAGTTTGACATGACGCGCTTTTGGGTGTCGATGGAGATGAACCAGCGTGGCTTCATGTCGCTTTTCCCGGAAAAATGCGAAGGTTTGTTTCTCTTTAGCTTCTGCGGAAACCAGGTCAGCGGCCACTATAAGAGTTACATGGGCTTGCCGGAGGTGCTGGGCAACACCACCATCGACCGAGACAACGCTGCGAGCCTCATGGACAAAGTGAGGCCGGAGAGCCTGAACGAGAACGAGCAAGGCATATACGCAAGGAAAATAGAGAAAGAAAGACAGGACTCGCTACAGGAGGCGCAAGACACCACGCGCCATAAGCGGCTTTGGGTGAAAAACGTGCTTTGGGATGTCGTGGGCGACAATGTGCTCAACCGAGTGAAGTCTAATTTCGGCATGAACAACCGTGGCTACGTGCGCCTGAACCCTGTGCTGAACCCTCTTTACATGGGCTACGACCACCGCCGCGGCTTCACCTACAAGATAGACGTGAGGGCAAGCTACCAGCTCAACGACAACAGCGAAATATCGGGACGTTTCAAGGGTGGCTATGCGTTCAAGCAAGAGCAATTCTTTTTCCGCCTGCCGATATATTATTATTTCAACCGCCGCATGAACGGCTATTTGAAGTTCGAAATAGGTAACGGCAACCACATAAGCAACCAGTCGGTGAGGCGGGACATCATGAAAAGCCCGTTCATCACTCCTGTGATGGTGGATGCCGACTTGCTCAACGACTTCAAGCAAACCGACACGCGTCTTGTCCTCAACTATGACATAACTCCCGTCTTCGGCTTCCAGATAGGCGCGCTCTACCAGCTGCGCCGTGCCGTCAACAGTGATGCGTTTCATAAACTTGGCTGGAAAGCAATATACAGTTCGTTCGCCCCTGTCGTGGAACTGCAATTGAGACCGTGGGGGTGGGACGGGCCTATATTCTCGGCAAACTATGACCGCGCCATAAAGGGTGTAATGAAGACCAACACTGCCTACGAGCGCATAGAGGCAAACGCCGAATACATTCACCGCATCAACCGACTGCAATCTATGCAGATGCGCTTTGGCGGCGGCTTCTATACCATGAAAAGCCGGCAAGCGTACTTCCTCAACTATGAGAACTTCCAGGAAAACAATATTCCAGGCGGATGGAACGACGACTGGAGCGGAGAGTTCGAGCTTCTGCGAAGTGACACCTATAACACGTCCGACTATTACCTGCGTGCCAATTTCACATACGAAAGCCCGCTGTTGTTGTTGAGCTGGCTGCCGGTGGTGGGGCACTACATGGAGATGGAGCGCATATATCTGTCTACACTCGACGTGAGTAGCATTCATCCTTACGTGGAGCTTGGCTATGGCTTTACCACCCGCCTCTTTTCAATGGGACTCTTTGTGAGCAGCGGGCAGGGCAACCGCTCGTTTGGGTGCAAGTTCGGCTTTGAGCTCTTCAGCAAATGGTGATTTACCTTCAACGATACAACATGTTTCCTAATACTTATCCATTGTATCTTAATTTTTTAATAGTATATTTGCATAAAGTTTCAACATCAAGTGT
>CAZZNO010000193.1:0-5420 GCA_964655685.1 uncultured Prevotella sp. | reverse complement strand
CCAAGAACAAGATCGTGGAATGCGACGAGGTGCGCCACGTATATGCTTATCAGGTCTATACCGGCATGAGCATAGGCACCCCTTCTCTCTATGTAGCCGACGGTCTTTATACACCCGACGATTTCAACATCACCACCGACCCTGCAACAGGAGCACAGTCGTTTACACTGAAAGACGGGCTGCCCAATCCAGGAGCCGATGTCAAGCCGGGCGACATAAAGTATCGTGACCTCAACGGCGACGGCGTCATCAACGACTATGACCAGACCTACCGCAGCGGCGTTAATCCGCAGAACCCGAAGTTTGTTTACGGCGTAGCGCTCGATGTAGACTATAAAGGCTGGTTCGCAGGCGTGTTCTTCCAGGGCGTTGGCGGCTGCTCCATCAACCTCATGTCGAGGGCTACCAACTTCATGCCCTTCAATCAGGGACGTGACGCTTCATCGGCACGTACAGAGGCACTCGACCGCTGGGTGGCTTCCAATCCTTACAATCAGGACGTGCTCTATCCGCGTATGCACTCTACGTCGTTCTCTTACAACCTGAAGAACAGCACGTGGTGGTATCGCAGCGCAAGCTTCCTGCGCTTCAAGAACCTGGAGTTCGGCTATCAGTTCCGCCGCAACCAGCTCAAGAGCCTTGGCTTGCAAAACATACGCCTTTACGTGCAGGGTACAAACCTTATCACATGGGACGACGTGAAGTATTGGGATCCTGAGCTTGGCAATGCCAATTCAGGCGCACGCTATCCTATATCGCGCTCATGGAAATTCGGACTTGAGGTTACTTTCTAAAGTATAGAACAAAGGATTCGGTGTGAAGAACGAAAAATTCAGAGTAAGGAAGTTTATAAAAACAGAACAATAAATATGAAACTCAAAAATATAATAAAGACAGCAGCCTTTGGCTGTTTGCTCGTTGCCTCAGCGTCTTGCAGCGACTATCTGGACGTGTCGAAGGAAATGAGCGAGAACCTTACAGAAGACAAGGTGTGGGAAAGCCCCGTTTACACCCGCAACTGGTATGGCAATATATACCTGTGCATGTCGGAGTATTCGGAAACCGGCTCTGAGGCAAATGCCTTCAAGAACCCTTGGTCAAACCTGTGTGGCGAAATTGCTTCGCAGAACATGCCCGGCCGCGACGCTATGGTGTCAGGCTATACAGCAAGCAGCGCCCAGTTTCATCGTTGGGCAACCCTTTATCAGTACATTCGCCAGGCAATGATTTTCATTCGCGATGCAAAGGACGAGGGCGTTGGTTCCGACCAAAACGAAATCACGCCGGAGGAGATGGCACGCATGAAGGACGACGCTCGTTATCTTGAAGCCTACAGCTATTTCTCACTTTTTGAACTGTACGGCCCGTTCTGCATAGTAAGGCAGATAGACGATGCCGCCTACCCGAAGATAAACAACTATGAGCGTGCATCGGTAGACGAATGCGTGAACTACATCGACAGCCTGCTTGCCGACGTGCTCAGCCGCGACAACCTGCCTGAGACTGTCATCACAAGCAAGGGCGAAACACCTACAACCGACGCTTTCAACCTGCGCGAAGTGGTGCGTCCTACCAAGATTGCAGCCCGCGCGCTGCGTGCAAAGCTCTGGGTTTATGCAGCCTCTCCATTGTTCAACGGAGGCTGGGACAAGGCTATGGAGCTGAAGAACCCTGACGGCAAGCAGCTCTTCCCTGCAAAAGATCCTAACAAGTGGGTCATAGCAAAGCAGCACCTCGAAGAACTGTTGCAGGCGTGCGAAGAAGACGGGCATGGGCTGTACGAATATCAAATCAACGGAACCAACAACCCCGAGATGTCGCTATACCGCTTGTTCCAGGACTATAACCGCGAGATACTGTGGTGCTCAACCAACAACGACTATAACAACCAGTACAAGATGGAGAAGCGTGTCACGCCGCGTGACATCAACGCATGCTACGGCACCATTGGCCCGACCCAGGAAGCTGTGGACATGTTCTTTACAAAGGACGGACTTGACATTCACGAAGACCCCAACTACCATGAGGACGCTCTCGTGCAGGTTACGAACACTGCATACGACGATGCCGGCATAGACGTGCACAACGACCCCAACGTGTTTAATATGTACTCAAACCGTGAGCCTCGTTTCTATCAGGACGTGAACTATCAGGGCAAGAGCTGGTACAAGGTTTACCAGACAAAGAGCGGCAACAACAATTACCAGATTGACTTCTCGCTCAACGGCGGCGCAGGCCCGGCATCGACCAACACTCCTAAGACAGGCTACCTGCTTGGCAAGTTCTACAACCGCACCGTCAACCATGTCTCAGGCGATGTCAATGCCTACACACGTGTGTCGATCATCTATCGTCTTGCCGACTTCTATCTCTACTATGCAGAGGTGCTGAACGAAATCAACCCAAGCGACCCACGCATCATACAGTATATCGACTATGTTCGCGAGCGTGCAGGCATTCCTACATACGCAAGCCTTGAGGCAAGCGGCACGAAGGTCATACGCGGCGACTATGAGAAGCAGAAGCTTGCCATACAGCGCGAGCGCTTCGTAGAGCTCTATTGCGAGGGGCAGTGGTATTTCGACATTCGTCGTTGGATGGTATGCGGCAAAGGACAGCTTGCCGACCAGACACGCTTCAGCGGCATGAACGAATACGGCCAGCCAAACGTGACCATAGGCACACAGGGCTCATACTTCCGCCGCGTGACTATAGAGAACCGTCAGTGGCAGGACCGCATGTACCTATACCCAATACACCAGAACGTTATCGAAATAAGCTCCGGCCACATGGTGCAAAACCCCGGCTGGTAAACCACAAAACCTTTTCGGCGCAATGAAGAAAACGCTATTATTATTAATAGCCCTCATTTCCGCTACGTGCGTGCAGGCTCAGACCGTTTGGAGCCTGCCGCATTTGCGGCAAGTGAAGCAAAGGCTCGGCGAGCCTGTTTACCACGAGGCGTACCAGAGCCTCATAAGGATTGCCGACCGTGACCTCAAGCAGGAACCGCTGTCGGTGATGCAGAAAGAGGTGACACCGCCAAGCGGCAACAAGCATGACTATACCAGCCTGAGCAGGTATTCGTGGCCAAACCCGAAAACCAAGAACGGGCTGCCATACATCATGCGCGACGGAGTGTCTAACCCGGAACTGGACAAGTATGACCGCAACAAGCTGGGCGACACCGCCGATCGCATAGCAAGGCTTTCTTTGGCATGGTTTTTCAGTGGCGACGAGAAATACGCAGCCAAGGCAACACAGCTCACAAGGGTGTGGTTTCTTGACAAGAAAACGCTCATGAACCCTCACATGCGCTATGCTCAATGCGTTCCGGGCGTTACCTCCGGGCGCTGCTACGGCGTTCTCGATGCTCTATCGTTTGTCTCCATGCTTGACGGCATACAGCTTTTGGAAAAGTCGGAATCGTTTACCGACGCTGACTCCAAAGCCCTCAAAAAGTGGTTCGGCTCTTTCCTGAAATGGCTAACCACAGACAAGATGGCACTCGAGGAGAGCTATGGAGACAACAACCACTCCATAGTCTACGACTTGCAAGTTGCTGCCTACGCCAAATACGTTGGCGACAGCGTCATCTTCAATCGCCTGCTCAACCAGTTTCCCAAGCGGCGCATAGAGCGGCAGATAAAGCCCGACGGCAAGCAGCCTCATGAGCTGAGCCGCACTCTGGCGTTCGGATATTCGGCATACAACATCCTGCACATCATAGACATGATGCAGATTGCCAAAAACGCGGGGCTTGACTGGCACAGCTATGGCATAAGCGGAGAGCACAGCTTGCTGAAAGCCATCGACTTTCTTAAGCCTTACCTGCTCAATCCCAAAGCGTGGCCTTACCAACAGATAAGCCTGTGGGACGAGAAACGGCAGGAGATGGCTGAAAACTGCTACCGTGCATGGCTGCTCGAGCCCATTCGCGAAGACTACCGGCAGGCATACTATCAAGTGAGGAACCAGCGCGGTGAAGCTATCTTCACGCTACTTTACCTACAGCCCACCGATTTCGACAACATAGTGGCTCAGGTTGGCGAACAGCTCTCCTTTGCCGACGAATGTACCAAGAAAGCGCTCTCCACGGACAACAGCAAGGACAATTTCACGCCCATAACCGTCAAGCCCGACGGCAGCATGAGGCTCGGCGGGCCGCGCGACTGGCGCTCAAGCTTCTTCGCCGGTGAGCTTTGGCAAATGTATTCCATCACAAGGAACCCCAAGTGGCGGCGCTTGGCGGAGGAATACACACGCCCGATAGAATCGGTTAAGGACTACCGCGGAACCCACGACCTCGGCTTCATGGTGAACGACTCGTGGGGCAAACAGCTTGCGCTTACCGGCGACACCGCCGCACGCAGCGTCGTCATAGCAGCGTCAAAGTCGCTTATCTCACGCTTCAACCCACGCGTGGGCTGCATACGGTCATGGGACTTCAGCCGTGACAAGTGGAAATTCCCGGTCATCATAGACAACATGATGAACCTGGAAATGCTGTTCGACGCTACACGCCTAACGGGCGACTCAACCTATTGGCACGTAGCCGTCAGCCATGCCAACACCACGATGAAGAACCATTTCCGCAGCGACTATTCCTCATATCACGTCATCGACTACGACCCCGAGACGGGAGCCGTGCGCCGCCGTAACACTGCACAGGGCTACAGCGACGACTCTTACTGGAGCCGCGGGCAGGCATGGGGGCTATACGGCTTCACCATGTGCTACCGCTATACCCGTGACAGCCGCTACCTGGACCAGGCACGCCACATCTTCGCCTTTCTGCGCTCGCTTGACAACGTGCCTGCCGACGGCATATTCTTCTGGGACCAGAAGGACCCGAAGATACCCAACGTGCCGCGCGACGCCTCTGCCGCCGCCATCGTCGCCTCTGCCCTCTACGAGCTACAGCACTACGTGAGCGCTGACGAGGCATCTGTCTGCCGCAGCTATGCCGACAAAATCATGAACAGCCTGACGGAGCACTATCGTGCTAAGGTGGGCACGTCGCAGGGCTTCCTGCTACTTCACAGTACAGGTCATCTGCCTGCAAACTCCGAGGTTGATGTGCCTCTAAACTACGCTGACTATTACTATCTCGAAGCGCTTATAAGAAGCTCCAAATCTTCAAACTGACTTATTTCTTCATAAATAAGTAATATGATTTTTGGCCACGGATGTTGCTTTCTCACAGTACGTCCGTGGTTTTTTATTTTACAAATCATTAAAGCATAGAGTTATATGTCATTCAATGAACAGTATTTGGTGTTATCTTCGGTTGTAATTGCTGCGAAACAAATTTACAAAAAGTAAAAAGGCTTTACAACTGAGTTTTGCATTCCTGTGCACAATATGAGGTGGTGCGGGGGTTATGGGTTACACAACCGCCGTGCCTTATTTGCTTATTG
>CAZZNO010000192.1:0-5428 GCA_964655685.1 uncultured Prevotella sp. | reverse complement strand
GGGTTGAATTTACGTACTGCCATTTCTTATTTTAGATATTGCTGTAAAAATCAATTGTGTCGCCTTCTTTCAAGGTCACATAAGCCTTCTTGAAAGAGGGCTTCTGTCCACGTATCAGACCTGCTTTAGTATAGCGGCTGGAACGTTTTCCGGCATAGCGGGCCGTATTGACATCCTGAACTGTCACATTGTAAAGCTTTTCGACCTCTTTCTTAATCTGGAGCTTGTCGGCATCAGGACGCACGATGAACCCATAGCGATTTGGGAACTTCTCTGTTATCTTGGTCTGTTTCTCTGTTACCAGAGGCTTAATGATTATTGCCATAGTTTGCTTTCTCCTCCAAATTATTTGTTCAAGATGCTGTCGATTGTCTGCAATGAGCTCTCTGCCATCACAAGCACGTCAGAATTCAAAATTTTATACGTATTGATATCCTTTGCGCTCATGATTTGAACCTTCTGAAGGTTACGAGCAGACAAATATACGTTTTTATCCACATTTGGCAAAACAACGAGCAACTTCTTGTCCTCAACTTTAAGATTTTTAGTAATATTTACAAAATCTTTCGTTTTTGGAGCATTCAAAGTAAAGTCCTCAACAACGAGGATCTCGTTGTCCTTTGCCTTATATGAAAGAGCTGACTTACGAGCAAGAACTTTGGTCTTTTTATTGACCTTAAAGCTGTAATCGCGAGGCTTAGGGCCAAATACACGGCCACCGCCTTTGAGCAGAGGTGAGTTGATGTCACCACGACGTGCGCCGCCACCACCTTTTTGGCGACCAAGCTTACGTGTAGAGCCATTGTGCTCGCTTCTTTCCTTCGCCTTAGCAGTACCCTGACGTTGGTCAGCCATATACTGCTTTACATCGAGGTAGATAACATGATCATTGGGCTCGATGCCGAAGATGGCGTCATTCAGTGTGACCTTCCTTCCGGTCTCCTGACCGTTGATATTCAAAACGCTGACTTCCATTACTTCTCAATTAAAACAGTTGAACCATTGTAGCCGGCTGTAGAACCCTTCACGATAATAAGGTTCTGCTCCGGGATTACCTTTAACACTTTGAGGTTCTGAGTTGTAACTCTCTCACAACCCATTTGGCCGCCCATGCGCATGCCCTTGAACACCTTTGCAGGGTATGAGCAAGCACCAATAGAACCCGGCTTGCGCAGACGGTCGTCCTGACCGTGAGTAGCCTGGCCTACACCGCCAAAGCCATGACGCTTAACAACACCCTGGAAACCTTTACCCTTTGAAGTGCCGATCACGTCAACGAACTCAGCGTCCTTAAACAGGTCAACTGTAATGGTATCGCCGAGGTTATACTCCTCGTCAAACTTGAACTCGGCCAAGTGCTTCTTTGGTGTTGTACCAGCTTTCTTAAAGATACCAGCCATAGGCTTGGTAGTTCTTTTCTCCTTTGCCTCGCCATAGCCGAGCTGCACAGCCTTATAGCCGTCATTTTCGACCGTCTTGACTTGGGTAACAACACAAGGACCAGCTTCGATAACAGTGCACGGCACGTTTTTGCCGTCGGCACTGAAAACGGATGTCATTCCGATTTTTCTTCCGATTAATCCTGGCATTTCAGTATTAATTTTAAATTATAAATAAATATATTGTTTTCCTTTTTAAGTGGCGCACCAACTGAATGCTCATAAACACACTTAAAAAGAGAGCCTTTTACTTCTTCCTAACTGAAGGCCAAATTGCTATCTTCCAGCGTATTGATGGCAGCAAGCCAGCGCAATACTTAATTTGCGGGTGCAAAGGTACTACTATTTTTCCACATATAAAATAGCAGTTGGCATTGCAACCGAACTTTTATAAAAGTTTAACAAAATAGCGAGGCTATATAGAATAAAGCCTCGCTATTTATTATAATGTTGCTTCCTAATCTTATGTGGAAGCCCAAAACTATACCTTTATCTCAACCTCAACACCTGAAGGCAACTCAAGCTTCATCAATGCATCAACAGTCTTGCTTGTAGCGCTGTAGATGTCTATAAGACGCTTGTAGTCGCTGAGCTGGAACTGCTCACGACTTTTCTTGTTTACGAATGTCGAGCGGTTTACGGTATAAATGCGCTTGTGGGTTGGCAATGGAATAGGGCCGCTCACAATAGCATCAGTAGCCTTTACGGCTTTCACGATTTGCTCGGCTGACTTGTCCACCAGCTGGTGGTCATAGCTCTTAAGCTTGATACGAATCTTCTGACTCATCGTAATGTAAGTTGTATATTTATAATTAACAATGTATAAATGGCTGCGCCCCTTAAGAGTCATACGCTAAAGAGCGCTAACCATTATATTTAAGCGCACTCATCCTTCCCCGAAGGGGAAAGATGAAGCGGATATTTACTTCTTAAGGTCTGCGAGCACTTGCTCCTGCAACGATGCAGACAGAGGTGCATGATGATCATACTCCATAGAGCTTGTTGCACGACCGGAGGTAATGGTACGCAGAGCGGTAACATAACCGAACATCTCCGACAGAGGCACCATAGCCTTGACTATGCGTGCGCCCGAGCGAGCCTCGTCCATGCCCTGAACCATGCCACGACGTTTGTTCAAGTCGCCGATAACATCACCCATATTCTCCTCAGGAGTCACAACTTCAACCTTCATGATAGGCTCCATCAAGACAGGACCTGCCTTTTGGCAGCAAGCCTTGAATGCTGCATGAGCTGCGAGCTCGAATGAAATCTGGTCAGAGTCTACAGGGTGGAAACTACCGTCTGTGAGCACAACCTTCATGCCCATCATCGGGAAGCCGGCAAGAACACCATTCTTCATAGAGTCCTTAAAACCCTTTTGAACAGCAGGAATGAACTCCTTTGGAATATGTCCGCCAGTAACCTCGTTTACAAACTGCAAATCGTCCTCCTTGTAATCCTCATCCTTAGGACCAACGGTAACGATGATGTCAGCGAACTTACCACGGCCACCAGTCTGCTTCTTGTAAACCTCGCGGTGGTTCTCCACGGTCTTGGTGATAGCCTCCTTATAGTTCACCTGAGGCTTACCCTCATTGCACTCAACCTTAAACTCACGCTTCAGACGGTCGATAATGATGTCGAGGTGAAGCTCACCCATACCAGAGATAATGGTCTGGCCACTCTGCTCATCGGTATGTACTGTGAATGTCGGGTCTTCCTCAGCCAGCTTGGCAAGGCCGTTGTCAAGCTTTGCAACGTCAGCCTGGCTCTTTGGCTCCACAGCGATAGAAATCACAGGATCTGGGAATGTCATCGACTCGAGGACTATTGGCTTATTCTCATCGCAGAGAGTGTCACCAGTACGAATATCCTTGAAGCCAACACCTGCACCAATGTCACCTGCGTCGATGCTCTCCATAGGAATCTCCTGGTGAGAGTTCATCTGGAACAGGCGGCTTATACGCTCTTTCTTGCCCGAACGGGGATTGTAGACATAAGAACCGGCTTTAACAGAACCACTGTAAACGCGGAAGTACACCAAACGGCCCATGAACGGGTCTGTAGCAATCTTGAATGCAAGAGCAGCTGTAGGCTCCTCCTCAAGAGGCTTGCGGTCTTCCTCCTCACCAGTCTCAGGGTTTGTACCCTTGATGGCTACGGTGTCCTCCGGAGAGGGCAGGAAAGCGCAAGTATAGTCAAGCAACGGCTGTACGCCCTTGTTCTTATAAGAAGAACCAAGAAGCATTGGGCAGCACTCCATAGCGATACAACCCTTACGGATAGCAGCAATGATTTCCTCCTCTGTGATTGTCGAAGGATCCTCAAGATACTTCTCCATCAGGTTGTCGTCGTAGTTGGCAGCACCCTCAAGCAGCTTGTCGCGCCATTCATTAGCCTCATCGACAAGGTCTGCAGGAATTTCGTCCACTTCATACTCTGCTCCCATAGTCTCGTCATGCCACAGGATAGCCTTCATCTTGATGAGGTCAACAACACCCTTGAAGTTTTCCTCTGCGCCGATAGGAATCTGAATGGCGATAGGATTAGCTCCAAGAATGTCCTTCATCTGCTGCACTGTCTCGAAGAAGTCAGCACCCGAACGGTCCATCTTGTTCACATAGCCGATACGCGGCACGTTATACTTGTCAGCCTGGCGCCATACAGTCTCAGACTGAGGCTGAACGCCGTCAGCGGCAGAATATGTAGCGATTGCACCATCGAGCACACGAAGTGAACGCTCCACCTCAGCAGTGAAGTCAACGTGTCCCGGAGTGTCAATCAGGTTAATCTTATAAGTGTTGTTATTCCAGTTCCAATAGCAAGTTGTAGCAGCAGATGTGATGGTGATGCCACGCTCCTGCTCCTGCACCATCCAGTCCATAGTGGCAGCGCCATCATGCACCTCACCAATCTTGTGGGTTTTACCTGTGTAGAACAGGATACGCTCTGATGTCGTTGTCTTACCGGCATCAATGTGAGCCATGATGCCGATGTTACGGGTCAAATGTAAATCGCGTTTAGCCATTTTGTTTATTATCCTTATTACAGTCTTTTTAAACTATTAGAAGCGGAAATGAGCGAATGCACGGTTAGCCTCTGCCATGCGGTGCATATCCTCTTTACGCTTGAAGGCACCACCCTGATTGTTGAAAGCGTCCATGATTTCTGCAGCGAGCTTGTCAGCCATAGTATGGCCGCCGCGCTTGCGTGCGAAGTTAATCATGTTCTTCATGGCAACGCTCTGCTTGCGGTCGGGGCGAATTTCTGTAGGAACCTGGAATGTGGCACCACCGATTCGGCGGCTCTTGACCTCCACCTGCGGGGTGATATTGTCAAGTGCCTGCTTCCAAATCTCCAGGGGAGACTTCTCCTCCTTGGACATTTTGTTCTTTACTATGTCAAGTGCGTTGTAGAAAATAGTGTAAGAAATACTTTTCTTACCGTCGTACATCAAGTGGTTGACGAACTTTGAGACCATCTGGTCGTTGAAGACGGGATCGGGAAGGATCACGTGCTTCTTTGGTTTTGCTTTTCTCATTTTTTGTTTTAAAATATATTCTGCATGGGGCTGTCAATTAATGTTCTTCAACGTCCACGCCTGAACATTTACTCAACCTGCTCAACTTCTCCAGCAAAACTGATATTAAAAATCTGTGCTTCTTCAGCTTACAGGCTTAGAGCCCTTGGCCACAGGGTGATAACCCTTGGCCCTCGGCTCATAGCGTTGATTACTTCTTCTTGTTCTTAGGACGCTTAGCTCCGTACTTTGAACGGCGCTGATTGCGGTTTGCTACACCTGCGGTATCAAGAGTACCACGAACGATGTGATAACGAACACCGGGGAGGTCTTTCACACGGCCGCCACGAACGAGCACGATAGAGTGCTCCTGCAGGTTGTGACCCTCTCCGGGGATGTAGGAGTTTACCTCCTTCTGGTTTGTCAGGCGGACACGTGCCACCTTACGCATTGCTGAGTTAGGCTTCTT
>CAZZNO010000191.1:0-5446 GCA_964655685.1 uncultured Prevotella sp. | reverse complement strand
CGTACGGCGTACGAGCGTGGTACGTACGGCGTACGAGCGTGGTACATACGGCGTACGAGTGTGGTACATACGGCGTACGAGTGTGGTACGTACGGCGTACGAGTGTGATACATACGGCGTACGAGTGCAGCCCTGACGACGCGATGTTCTTTTAAACTTATGCAAGTGTTTATCTTAATTTAGAATACTATGGACGGATACAAACAGCAAAGGTTCCCGTTTGCGACCAAACGCTATGTGCAAACGCTTGATTTAAAGGACGATGCAGAGGCTATACGCGAATATCGCAGGCTTCACTCAGAGGAGTTCTCTTGGAAAGAAATTCGTGACGGCATACGTGAGGTGGGCATTCTGGAGATGGAAATATACATCAGCGGCAACCATCTCGTCATGATAGTGGACGCGGCCGAGGACTTCGATTGGGACAAGGCTATGGATCGACTTGCCACCTTGCCTCGCCAAGCCGAATGGGAGGACACGGTTGGCAAATATCAGAAAAGCCGTCCGGGGGCTACGAGCAATGAGAAATGGACAATGATGGAGCGCATGTTCCATCTATACAAGTAAATGAGTCATGATGCGCGGTAGCCTTGCGCATGGCTCTGTTACCCAGGATTAAAAACTCAACGAAAAGGCACGTAAAGTGAGAAAAATTGTTTAAATTTGCAATTGTATCACATAAAATATATCAATGACAGAGGAATATCAACTGAGGGTCTTGCCGGAAGTGGCTTGGTCAGAGCAGAATATCATACAATATCTTGCCCGTGAAAAGGGTTTCGATGCACGCACGGTGACGCATGTGCGCGTTCTCAGGCGAAGCATTGATGCCCGTCAGCGTACTATCTATGTCAACTTGAAGGTACGGGCATACATCAACGAGATGCCGATGGATGACGAGTACGTGCACACTGACTATCCCGATGTATCAGGCAAGCCGCAGGTCATTGTCGTGGGCGAGGGCCCCGGCGGACTTTTCGCCTCGCTTCGCCTTATTGAGCTGGGCTTCCGCCCGATAATACTCGAAAGAGGCAAGGACGTGCGCGAGCGGAAGAAAGACATGGCTCTGATAACGAAGACTCAGAAGGTTGACCCCGAAAGCAACTATTGTTTCGGCGAGGGCGGTGCCGGTGCCTACAGCGACGGCAAGCTTTACACGCGCAGCAAAAAGCGTGGCAATATTGAGAAAATACTGAACGTGTTTTGCCAGCACGGCGCGTCTACGTCTATACTTGCCGATGCACATCCGCATATTGGGACGGACAAGTTGCCGAAGGTGATAGAGAACATGCGCTTGCAGATACAGCGGAGTGGGGGAGAGGTGCACTTCCAGACGAAGATGGTTAGCTTCGAACTAACAGACCCCGCCCCCGGCTCATCCCCTTCTGGCAGTGGAGATGCTGCGCCAAAGGTTGTCGGTGTCAGGGCTGTGAACCTTGTTACAGGAAAGGAAGAAACCTATCGAGGCCCTGTGATTTTAGCCACAGGCCACAGCGCAAGGGATGTTTACAGATACCTTGCTAATGCCGGCATAGAGATTGAGCCAAAGGGCATTGCCGTGGGCGTGCGCCTGGAGCATCCTGCCGAGCTTATTGACCGGATACAATATCACAGTCGCAATGGGCGTGGCAAGTATTTGCCTGCTGCCGAATATTCGTTTGTGACGCAGGTCGATGGACGCGGTGTATATTCTTTCTGCATGTGCCCGGGTGGATTCGTCATTCCTGCGGCTACTGGGCCGGAGCAGATTGTAGTCAACGGAATGTCGCCGAGCAACCGAGGCACTAAATGGTCGAACAGCGGAATGGTAGTTGAAATCAGGCCTGAAGACCTTGAAAAGAATGATTTAGCTTCTTTCCTCCCTGAAGGGCAGGGGGCTCAATCTCTGTCAGTCATGTACTTTCAAGAGCAATTGGAAAAAGCTTGCTGGCAGCAAGGCAATATGCGGCAGACGGCACCGGCGCAACGTATGGCTGACTTCGTGAACAACAGGCTCAGCTATGATTTGCCAAAGAGCAGTTATGCGCCAGGGCTGATAAGCAGTCCTTTGCATTTCTGGATGCCCAAGCCCATAGTCAGCCGTTTGCAAGAAGGTTTTAAGTTTTTTGGCAAACATGCCCACGGTTTCTTGACCAATGAGGCGGTGCTGATAGCCGTTGAGACGCGCACGTCGAGCCCCGTACGCATTCTTCGCGACCGCGACACCTTGCAGCATGTCCGCATAGAGGGGCTTTTCCCTTGTGGCGAAGGCGCAGGCTATGCCGGTGGCATTGTGTCAGCTGGTGTTGACGGTGAACGGTGCGCTGAGGCTTGTGCCGAATATTTACGTAAAATATAAATCATATCTATATAAATACGCATAGTTATGAAACAAACTAAGATAGTGTGTTCCATCAGTGACCGCAGATGTGACGTTGATTTTATAAGAGGTTTGTTCAATGCCGGAATGAATGTGGTGAGGATGAACACAGCCCATGCAACGCCGGAAGGCATACGCAATATAATAAGAAACACTCGGGCGGTGTCGCCACATATCGGCATACTCATAGACACCAAAGGGCCGGAGGTCAGGACTACTAATGTTGCTGAGCCTATAAGCTATAAGACTGGCGACGTGGTGAAGATTTTTGGCAGGCCTGAAATGGACACGTCGCACGACATTATCAACGTTTCTTTCGCCGACTTTGCGCGTGACGTGAAGAAAGGTGATGACATTCTCTTTGACGACGGAGCCATAGCTATGAAGGTGCAGGACATTGTCGGGCCTACAGTCTATGCTGTGGTGCAGAACGACGGCGTGCTGGGAGCACACAAAAGCGTCAATGTGCCGGGCGAGCATATTGACTTGCCGGCGCTGACGGAGAAGGACAAACGCAACATTCAGCTTGCGATAGATGAAGATATTGATTTCATAGCTCACAGCTTTGTGCGCTCTGCCGACGATGTTCATGCTGTGCAAAAGATACTTGACGAGCACCATTCGGACATAAAGATAATATCAAAGATTGAAAACCAAGAGGGAGTTGACAATATCGACGAGATAATAAAGGCAAGCTATGGCGTGATGGTGGCTCGTGGCGACCTTGGCATAGAGGTGCCCGTAGAGCGCATCCCGGGCATTCAGCGCATGATTATCCGTAAATGCGTGGAGCACCATAAGCCGGTGATAGTGGCTACACAGATGTTGCACACGATGATTAACAATCCGCGGCCCACGCGTGCTGAGGTAACTGACATAGCCAACGCAATCTATAGCAATACCGATGCGCTGATGCTCAGCGGCGAAACAGCTTCGGGCAAGTATCCGCTTGAGGCTGTGAAGACGATGGCAAAGATTGCCGAACAGGCTGAGAAAGACCGCCAGAGCTTTTCGTCTATATATAATGTGCCGCTTGGCGAGCATTGTACACAGCGAGAGTTTCTGGCTCATGCGGCAATAGAGTCGACGCGCATGCTTGGCGTTGAGGGCATCATCACAGCTTCTAAGTCGGGCTATACTGTCCGTTGTCTTGCCACCTATCGTGGGCCGAAACCTATCCTCGCCATTTGCTATAATGAAAAAACGCAGCGCTGGCTGAACCTGTCGTATGGCGTCATAGCCGTTTATCAAAAGAAGGATTCCACGCCTGATGCAATCTTTGAAGCTGCCTTGCGCATGCTCCGTCAGAAGGGCTACTTAACCAACGAAGACAAAGTGGCTTATCTTTCTGGTTCGATGGACAGCGTAGGTGCCGGCACCACTTATCTTGAAATCAATAAGGTTGGTGATGTGTTCGACCGCAAGTATAAGTTCCATCTGCTACCACATCAGGCGACAGAGTAATCCATGCCTCGGTTTATAAAGACATAATATCATATTAACATAAAGTCTGATATTATAGTCCACGTGTAGGCACAGAGCTCATAATATTGTTGCGACGCTGCCATCGGCGTCGCAACAAAAACAATCACCTCTCCGCCCCGTATTCCTTACGAGTAATCGGAGTCTGAAGGGCTATAATGCTGTATGTGAAACTGCGGAGATGGTAGACGGCGAATATAAACTATTTTTCGACTTTAGAAGTCCAAATTCCCCAATCCATTTCTGAAAGATATTTTTCAACTTGCTCTCGTAAGATAGGAATATCATTGGTTGCTGTTCCCCATAGAATTTTAGGAACTACGTTAGCATAATCGTGAACAAGAACATGCCTCATACCTTGAACAACTTTCCATGGCGTATTAGGATGAGACTCCTTAAAACTTTTAGACAACATGTATGCAGCTTCACCGACTATTTCGACATTCTTCATCACTGCATAATAAGTTCGTTTGTCTGCAATGAATGCGTCGTAAGTGAAACCATCTAACAAAGATATAACGTTATCGCTAAATTCTATGATGTCTTCTAAACATCCCTTATCCCTGGCTCTTTCTCTCATAAATCAGTTTTTTATCACGGTTTGCATTTTCTGCTGCATAGGGACGTAAAGAACCATCTACGACCAAGTCTACCTCTCTGCCAAGTTTTTCCTTTAAGTCCATATACATTCCGCCCATAGTAAAGAGTGTGAACGGTTTACCGGAATAATCTGGAACAAAGAGAATGTCTACATCGCTCTGTGGAGTTTCTTCACCACGGGCAAAGGAACCAAAAATCCATGCCTTCAACACTGGTTGGGTCTTGAAGTACTCGGCTATTACCTTTTGTATCTCTGTAGGTATAGCCTTTGTTGGATTACTTTGTTTAACATTGTTCATGGTAATTATACGATAGCTCTGTTGCAAAGATAATCAGAAGTTTCCAATCCCGCAACTCTTTTGCCGATTTTATTTCCTCAAACGGATTCTAAAGATTTCACGGAACATCGTGGTGACGCCGCCCCCTCAGTGTCGCAAATTTATTCTTTAGGCTTATTATTAAACAAGAGCACAGTATCATAAAATTCTGACACTACTTGTTTTGCCTCTGGATAATCGTTTCTGCAGATTATAGCAAAGAAATTATCAATACCTTCCTCATCTTTAACAGAGGATTGAAGCATGGTATATTTACCCCTATTGATAAAAGCAGAAAACCAATAGTTGAAAAGACGACTCCTCATAGCCTGCTTGCCGTCTCCAGTTTCGCAAATATATAGCATAACCTCATTATTGCTATTGAAGAAATCTTCTACAATAGCAATAATAGTATCTCTAAGTTTACTGTCTCTCCAATCACTTTTACTTGATAGGGAGCTTTGCTGTTTATGCCAACTTCTGAAAGGTGTATCATAGCACTTGGAAACTTGTTGGTGCTTTGCCTGTCTGCTTGATACATATATCAGTAAGTATCTGCTTCATATCTTCCACGGCTTTAGCCTTTCGTGCCTTAGCAGCCTTCAGTCTTTCTTGTGGCGTCAATAATGTATTCTGTTTTGTTTCCATAAACTCATCAATAATTTCCGCAAAGATAATCAGAAGTTTC
>CAZZNO010000190.1:0-5474 GCA_964655685.1 uncultured Prevotella sp. | reverse complement strand
GCTGTTCTTTGACTATGGCTTTGGGCCTTTCCGTTGGGTTTGCACGTCATGCGATCCTGCCGACCTTGCGCTTACCGATAAGCTTGCCTGCGACGCCCTCGTTGAGGAGCGCAGCCATGCCACACCGGACATACAGGGGCAGCTCGACGACAATATCCATTGGATAAAGGAGGCTGGCAAAAACAATCTTGTTGTCGGCTCGCAGGCTCGTATTCTTTATGCCGACTGTGAGGGCCGCACGAAGATAGCTCTTGCCTTCAATGAGGCTGTGCGCGACGGGCGGCTAAAGGCTCCTGTAGTGCTCGGTCGTGACCATCATGATGTGAGCGGTACGGACTCGCCCTTCCGCGAAACATCCAATATCTATGACGGTTCGCAGTATTGCGCCGACATGGCTGTGCAGAATGTCATAGGCGACAGCTTCCGTGGAGCCACGTGGGTGAGCCTGCACAATGGCGGCGGCGTAGGCTGGGGCGAGGTCATAAACGGAGGCTTTGGCATGGTTGTGGACGGTTCGGATGAGAGCGACAGAAACATCCGTGAGATGCTGTTCTGGGATGTAAACAATGGCATTGCGCGCCGTTCATGGGCACGCAACGCAGGCTCTATGGATGCCATACGCCGCGAGATGGAGCGCACGCCACAGCTCAAGGTAACCATGTCTAATCTGGTAGACGATGAAATAATTAATAATACGCTATTTTAATCTATTGTAGTTATAGGTATTAACGTAGCTAACGTAGCAAAGACAGAATTAAACAACCATGAATATACATGAAATAAGCGCAGGACACCTTACCCTTGACAAGGTTTGGGAGATACTGCGTGGTGACTATAAACTTAAGTTGGGAGATGATGCCCGCAACCGCATTGTCCGTTGCCGCAAGTTTCTTGACGAGAAGATTGCGACATCAGAGACTCCCATCTATGGCGTGACTACCGGCTTCGGCTCGCTTTATAACATTTCCATTAGCGGCGACCAGCTGTCACAATTGCAGATAAACCTCATGATGAGCCATGCCTGTGGCATAGGCGACCGTGTGCCCAACGAGATTGTGAAGCTCATGATACTGTTGAAGATACAGTCGCTTTCTTACGGCTATTCGGGCTGCAAGCTTGACACGGTTGAACGCCTTGTCGACTTTTTTAACAATGGCATTTACCCCATTGTTTACATGCAAGGTTCGGTGGGCAGCTCCGGCGACTTGGTGCCTTTGGCGCATCTCTGCCTGCCGCTTGTAGGACTTGGCGAGGTTGAGTACAAGGGACAGCGCATGACAGGGACCCAGCTCCTTGAGACAATGGGCTGGGAGCCTATAAAGCTTGCCGCAAAAGAAGGTCTTGCCCTGCTCAACGGCACGCAGAACATGGCGGCTTTCTGTTGCTGGTCAATCATACAAGCCACGAAGCTCAGCAATTGGGCTGACTACATTGCAGCCATGTCGCTCGATGCTTACGACGGGCGCATAGAGCCGTTTTACAAAGCGGTGCATGTAGTCAGGCCGCATCAGGGACAGCTTGACACAGCCGCTCACATCTCGGAAATCCTTGAAGGCAGCGAGCTTATATGCCAACCAAAGCATCATGTGCAAGATCCTTATTCCTTCCGCTGCATTCCGCAGGTGCATGGCGCGGTGAAAGACACTGTCCATTATGTGCAGCGTGTGACAGATGTAGAGATAAACGCCACCACTGACAACCCGACGGTTTGTCCCGACGACGACCTCGTGATTTCTGCCGGCAACTTCCACGGCGAACCCATTGCGTTGCCAATGGACTTCCTTGCCATAGCCATGTCCGAGCTTGCCAACATCAGCGAACGGCGCACATACAAGCTTGTGTCCGGCACGCGTGGTTTGCCGAGTTTCCTTGTAGCCAACCCGGGCGTGAACAGCGGTTTCATGATAACCCAGTACACGGCGGCGAGCATTGTCAGCCAAAGCAAGACGCTGTGTATGCCGTCGTCGGTCGACAGCATTCCCACGTCGCAGGGGCAGGAAGACCACGTAAGCATGGGCGCAAATGCAGGCACCAAGCTCTACAACGTCATATTGAATACAGAGCGTGTGCTCGCCATTGAGCTGTTCAATGCAGCGCAGGCATTGGAGTTCCGCCGTCCGCTGAAGTCGTCGTCGATAATAGAGCGCATCTTCAACGACTATCGCAAGGTGGTGCCGTTCATAAACAAGGACACGGTGATGTATCCCTACATCGCCAAGTCGGTTGAGTTTATGAGGAGGGAAAAGTTGGACTGATAATTGCTTTATGCCTATGCGCCAGCTGATATATAACATCAAGACCCTTTTCGGTGTCCTTCCTGCCGATTGCCTTCGTGTGTGCGGCAGGGACATGGCTAAGCCTTTTTCCGTTGATGATGCTTGGCTTACGACGAAGGATGGACTCATAGAAGGCTTTGGAAAGAAAGACTCAATGCCCTGCGACGAGCGTTTCGACGAGACTGTGGATGCACGTGGCGGCATGGTGTTGCCGGCTTTCTGCGACAGCCATACCCACCTTGTGTATGCAGGTCAGCGTGAGCAGGAATGGGTGGACAAGATTCGCGGACTCAGCTATGCGGAAGTGGCGCGGCGGGGTGGGGGAATACTCAACTCCGCCGACCTGCTGCACCGCACAAGCGAGGACGAACTTTACCGCCAGGCTATGGAGCGTGTGCGCGAGATTGCGGCAAAGGGGACAGGATGCGTTGAGATAAAGAGTGGCTATGGGCTGAACACCGGTGACGAGCTGAAGATGTTGCGCGTCATTCGCCGCATCAGCGAGAGCGCGCCGCTGAAAGTAGTTTCTACCTTCCTCGGCGCCCATGCCGTGGCGCGCGACTACATCGGCAGGCAGGCTGAATATGTAAAGCTTGTCATAGACGAGATGCTGCCGGAGGTGGGCAAGGAGAAGCTTGCCGACTTTGTTGACGTGTTTTGCGACGAGGGCTTTTTTACGCCGGAGGAAACCGACAGCATCCTTGATGCTGCCGCAAAATATGGCTTGAAGCCAAAGGTTCATGTTGACGAGCTTGCCGCAGGCGACGGACTCAGGGTAGCCGTCAACCATAATGCCCTTTCTGTAGACCACCTTGAGAGCATGCCAGAAACCGACATACCGCTGCTGAAAGCCTCTGCCACGATGCCGACGCTGTTGCCCGGTACGTCTTTTTTCTCAAACATGCCATACGCCCACGGCAGAAAGATGATAGACAGCGGGCTTGGCATTGCGCTCGCAAGCGACTATAATCCAGGCTCTACGCCGTCGGGCGACATGAAGTTTGTGATGTCGCTTGCCTGCCTGAAGATGCGTCTGTTGCCCGAAGAGGCTCTCAATGCGGTGACCATAAACGGTGCCTGCGCTATGGGACTCTCGGCTGGATATGGCAGCATCGGTGTCGGGAGACGGGCAAAGCTTATAATAACCAAGCCCGTCCCCTCGCTTGCCTTCTTGCCCTATGCCTATTCTTCCAACGTGATAAGCCGCGTGATTTGACTGCGGTCAGTCGCACTATTCATGAATGTCCTTGACGGCTCTGCCGCTCGGCTCGTTCATGTTCTTGAACGAAGCGTCCCAGGCAAGCGCCTCTGCCGTGCTGCAAGCCACGCTTGGTACGCTCGGCACCGACAGTGCCGCGCTGTCCGACGGGAAGTGCTCGGCAAAGATTGAGCGGTAGTAATACTCCTCCTTGTTGCGTGGCGGGTTTATGGGGAAGCGCTCGGCGGCGTGCGCCATCTGCTCGTCGCTCACTGCCGATGCCGTCACCTCCTTCAGGGTGTCAATCCACGAATAGCCCACGCCGTCGGAGAACTGCTCCTTCTGCCGCCATGCAATCTCCTCGGGCAGCATGTCGGCAAAGGCATCGCGCACCACCTTTTTTTCTATTGTCTTGCCAGGACACATCTTGTATTCGGGCGGGATGCTCATTGCTACGTCTAGAAATTCCTTGTCGAGGAAGGGCACGCGCCCCTCAACGCCCCATGCCGCCAGCGACTTGTTGGCTCGCAGGCAGTCGTACATGTATAGCTTCGACAGCTTCCTGACGGTTTCTTTATGAAATTCAGTTGCCGACGGGGCCTTATGGAAATAGAGGTAGCCGCCGAATATCTCGTCGGCTCCCTCGCCCGACAGCACCATCTTTATGCCCATAGACTTTATGACCCTTGCCAGGAGATACATCGGCGTGGAGGCGCGCACGGTGGTCACGTCGTACGTCTCAATGAAATAGATGACGTCGCGAATGGCGTCGAGCCCCTCCTGTATGGTGTAGTTTATCTCGTGGTGCACGGTTCCTATGTGGTCGGCAACGAGGCGTGCCTTGGCAAGGTCGGGAGCCCCCTTCAGCCCTACGCCGAAGGAGTGGAGGCGCGGCCAGTAGGCTTCGGTCATGCCTCCGTTCTCAATGCGCTTGTCGGCATAACGCTTTGCTATGGCTGAGATTACGCTCGAGTCGAGTCCGCCCGACAGCAGCACGCCGTAGGGCACATCGCTCATGAGCTGCCGTTTCACCGCCTGCATCAGTGATATGCGAATGTTCTCCACAGCCTGTCCGTAGCTCAGGTCGCTTTCCGAAAGGGTCTTGCCCTGCATCCACGGGCGTGTGTACCACCGTTGCTGACCTTTGTCGGCTTCGTGGCTCCAGTAGTAATGGCCTGGCAGGAAAGGCTCGTAGCGGTCGCACTGCCCTTCGAGGGCTTTCAGTTCGGAAGCTACATACACCTTGCCGTCGGCATCATAGCCTATGTAAAGAGGTATCACGCCGATGGGGTCACGGGCTATGAGAAACGAGCCGTCCTCTACATCATAGAGCGCGAAGGCGAAGATGCCGCTAAGCTTCTCTATCATCTCGCCAAGGCTTTCGCCTTTTACGCCGTCAGACGCAGAGTTGTTCGCCTTCCATTGGCGGTACAGAGCGAGGATTACTTCGCAGTCGCTGCCTGTCTGGAAGCTGTAGTCCTTGAATCCGCGGCGGATGTCACGGTGGTTGTAAATCTCGCCGTTCACGGCAAGCACCTGCTTCTTGTCGGGCGCGAACAGTGGTTGCCTGCCGCTTTCCGGGTCGACGATGCTCAGTCTCTCATGGCAGAGAATGGCGGTGGGGCCGGTGTAGATGCCGCTCCAGTCGGGTCCGCGATGACGGATTTTCCGGCTCATCCGCAATGCCTTTTGCCTCAGTTCAGGAGTCTGCTCCTGGATGTTGAAAATAGCTGTAATTCCACACATATTGTTTATTCTTTTATCTGGTTGTCTTTTTAATGTTCACTCAAACGGCTGTCCACCGTCTTACAGACGCCCATTTAGCATTGCTCGTAGGCTTTGTCAGTATGCTAAATACGCCGTAGTTATGTTGTATAACCGCCGTTTGAGTTAAGCGGGGGTGTATCAAAATAGCCTATAGAGCCTGGAAGGCTCGCCGCTTGTCTAACCCCGTCTCATCCTGCGAAGCAGGTGAGGCGGGGTGTTGCACAGGGTGTGCA
>CAZZNO010000189.1:3516-5513 GCA_964655685.1 uncultured Prevotella sp. | reverse complement strand
TTGGTACTCATAGCCATGTCAAGCATACGGTCAATGTCATACTTGCTCATGCCTTTTAGAGTCTGTTTCAGTTCAGACAAGTCCTCCTTCTTCTCATAGCCATTGGTCTCAATGTGCTCGTTTATCAAGTCTTCGATTTCTTGGTCAGAAGGGAAGTTATATTCAAGATAAGATACGTAATGCTTCAATTCCTCGGGAACTTTCAGTACTGAAGACTCTATAATAATGGTCTTTTCAAAAGAACGGTCATAGAGCTTGCGCTGTGCTATAAGTTCAAGCAGAGACTTTATTGCCGGCTCATCAATATAGTCCTGTATTTCTTTTAGGACCACAAATCCTTCAACCTTGGTACCTTCTAAGAATGCTTCCTGTCGGTATATATCATAAAGAAAGTCGTTTAGAGAAACATCTTTTCCATTGCCAACAGAAGTTCGGTTGTCAAAGTCGGTAGCACCAGTTGCCGGATTCCATTCTGTGACATTGGCATCTTCTCCTACAGCCTGCCTGATAAAATAGTCAACGCGGGCAAAGTCAAAGTCTTGTATATAGATGATGGGCAGATTTACGTCCACCATCTTCTGAAAGTTAGATAGTGCTGAGGTCTCCATTGAAGTATCTTGGTTCTAAGAAATGACGGAAATAAATGCGCATGAAATGCCTAACAACAGAAATATGTGTATTGGTAAGCCAAATGTCAGAGAAATTTGAACCATTAAAAGGCTCAAGCATCTCATCAGGAACTTTTCCTGAAAATGATCTCTTTAGTTCGCTATTGCTTAGTGCATACATCTTAGCGAAAACATATCCACGAAAATCGCTTAGATAGTTTAAAATACTATTTCTGACCCTTTCTTTCCTGCATCTGGCTTCAAGCAAAGCACATAAAAAGAGGCGCTCCTTACCAATCTTTTTCATGTATTCTCGGTCAAAAGCCGGATTTGGGTTGTTTGTGAGTTGTTTAATCAAATCAATATAATCTGATTTGAAAAGACTACCGTAGGGTTCAAATAGTTTATGTACTGCTTTTAGATAAACCAAAATGTTTTTAGGAAGCGTTTCTGCTTTAGCTCCAAGTTGTTGCCTTATGATAAGACTTAATGATTCTTGGCTATTACAGCATGCGGATATAATATTCGTAATGTCTTTAGTTGTAACACCTATAACGTTGTTTAAGAAATTCTTTGCTTCTTCAACTCCTGCATCCGAGAGCCTTTCTAATATTTTAAAACCAGGATTGTTTGTATCTTCAGAATTGCCTATTGATACTTTTGCCATATTAAACAGCAAACCTCCATTCGCTTGCAAGACGGAGTTTGGAAGTTTGGAAACAATCTCCCACTGCTTTTCTTTGTTGCTTATTTGAAGTGTAACAGCAAGGAAAGTACTGTCTCCTTCTGCCAACTTCTTTTCGGCAAGAATATATGCGCAGTCTTTCCATCCATTGAAAAACAGTTTGTCCCAAACGCCACGCAGATTGCTTTCATGAAGATTGAAGAAAATGTTATAACTTTCTAATTCATTTATATTAGGATCTACGCTATACGCTTTCTTCAGTCTCTTGGCTATATCCGATCCACCATCAACCTGATTAAGCCACTTGATGAGCTGCTTAGGCTCTATTTTCTGCAAGTCTTCCACACAGAATGACTTGCGGAGAGTGTTCAAATCGTTACATTCTACTCCGCCAGACTTAATCCTAATTCTGACGGGTTTAGCTTTAGGTATCAACTTCATTATTTAGCGAATAAAGTTTTAGATATTTTCTTTCCGATTTTGACAGCACGAGCCTTTGCTTTTCCCACGGCAACTTTCATGGCTTTCTTTGCCACATTAGCCAATATATCGATGCCTGTATGAACCGCCTTTTTAATTGTTGGCTTAGCCATATTCACAACGGCTTTTACATAAGGAGCAGCTTTGCGAACGGTTGGAAACTTCGTTGCGATGGCGTTGATAGCTACATCCACCACCTTGTCCAATCCTTTCTCCACAACGAC
>CAZZNO010000189.1:0-3416 GCA_964655685.1 uncultured Prevotella sp. | reverse complement strand
CGGTTGCCAATGACAGGTCGCCAAGCAGTTGGTTTGCCTCGATTATCTTATCTCCAGCTTGATTGAGTAGTGTATTCAAATCCATAGCCTATGCCTCCCTTTCTGCTTGTTCCACTTCCTTTTGGACATTCTTGCCCATTTGGTCTCCAATGCTGTCAATGACTTTAGCCTTGTCCTCTGGCTTCATATCGCCCATCTTTTTCCACAGATGGTTGACAACCCACTGCTTTGTAGACCAGCCTTTTTCTTTCTTAGCTTTTTTGAGGTCATCAGTTTTCTCGTTAATCTCGTCAAGGTTTTGCCATGTCTGCTTAAGCAGTTCTTTTCCATGTTTGTCCAAGCCAAGCTGCCTGGCTATAGTATCAATGTTGAGCTCGCCGTCAATAGGCTGCGACTCAAGCAATGCTTTCAATTTATCCTCTAATTCTGTCATGTTGACCTTCTATTTAAATAATACATTCATCCAGTTGCAAATTTAAGAAATAAATCAATAAGTTCCAAATAAACACTTAAATAATATTACAAACGAGCTATTGTAAACAGTAATTGATGAAATAATGTCAAGAAATAAGAGGTAAAACATTTTTTAGTTTGACCACATGGCTCTGCTGAAATGAATATGCAGCTGAGGTAGTAGGCTATCTTTGCTAAGATTTTGCAGTTTTATTCGCATGAAATAAATCAACAAAAAGTAAAAAGATTGGACAGTGGGAAAGTGGTGTTCTGGAAGCCGCAGGTAGCATTGGCAGGGCACAGACGGCGGTTGTGGATTGTACGTACGGCGGTTGTGCATCACTCGTACGGCGTTTGTGTATCACTTGTACGGCGGTTTTATGTCTTCTTTACGGCGTACTTATGACCTGTTTACGGCGTACTTGTCTCATCTTTACGCCGTAAAGACGGTGCCTTTGCGCCGTAAAGATGGCGGCACCGCTTTTGCGACAGGTGGCTATAGTGGCAGTCGGAAAAGCTTTAGCTTTGTATCGTGCTGATTTATAATGTATTAAGTATCTCTCTCCGCCATTGCGATATTTCGGAGAAAAGGTTTGGCAGATTGGGGAACGGGGCTTCCTGAGAGGGCTTGCGCTGAAAGCTTTTTTACAATTGGGGAAAAAAGAAGGTGTGCCCTAAAGAGCTGTTGAGGCTCTTTGGGCACACCCTTGGTGTTTATATTACGGGCGGGGCTGGCGGGCTGCCGCGCCGCGTTTTGACTGAATGTCAGGCAGCGGGTGCTTAGTCCTCGCCCACCTTTATAGCCTTGTAGTCGGTCTTGCCCGACGGCCATACACCTGTGATGAACAGCACGGGGTTCTTGCTCAGCGATGCTTCCTTCACGGCATTCTGCAAGTCGGAAATCTCTTTCATAGGCTTGTCGTTGGCGGTCACGATGATGAAGCCGTCGCTTATGCCGCCTTTCTTGAAGGCACCGTCCTTGACGTTCTTCACCTGCAAGCCGTAGCTGATGCCCAGCTGCTTCTTAAGGCTGTTGTCCACGGGCATGACGTTGGCTCCGAGCACTGCCATATCGGCTGTCTTAACCACGCGTGTGGTGCCCTGCTGGTTCTTCAGCGTGACGGTCTTCGACATCTTCTTCTTGTCGCGCAGCCATGTGATGGTGGCTTTGTCGCCAGGACGCTTGTTGTTGATTATCTGCTGCAACTCAGCCATCTTCTCCACCTTCTTGCCGTCAATCTCTATGATGACGTCGCCCTCTTTCAGTCCGGCAGCTGCACCGGCTCCGTTGTCCTCAACCTTAGCCACGTAAACACCGGTGTTTGTACCGTAGTCGGGCACTTGCTTGTCTTGCTCCTTGAGGTTGTCAATCTGGTTGTGCAGGTCGCCGCCACGTATGCCGAGGTAAGCGCGCTGTACGGTGCCGTACTGTTTGAGGTCGTCCACCACCTTGTTCATGATGGCTGTAGGAATGGCGAATCCGTAGCCGCTGTAGGAGCCTGTTTCAGAATAGAGCATTGCGTTGATGCCCACGAGCTCGCCGCGGGTGTTGACCAGTGCGCCGCCCGAGTTGCCTCGGTTGATGGCGGCATCGGTCTGTATGAAGCTCTCCACGCCGTTGGCGCCTATGGAGCGGGCCTTGGCTGAGACGATGCCTGCGGTGACGGTGTTGCTCAGACCGAACGGGTTGCCCACGGCTATCACCCATTCGCCCACTTGCAGCTTGTCGCTGTCGCCTATGGGCAGTGAAGGCAGGTTCTTGCCGTCAATCTTTATGAGGGCAAGGTCGGTGGTTGGGTCGGTGCCTATTATCTTGGCGTTGAACTCGCGGTTGTCTTCCAGGGTGACTGTCAGTTCGTCAGCCCCATTGACAACGTGGTTGTTGGTCACTATGTAGCCGTCGCTGCTGATGATGACTCCTGAGCCCAGACCCTCCTGTTTAGGAGTTTGCACTTGGCGTCTCTGCCTTCCGCCGTTACCCTGTCCAGGGTTGCCGAAGAAGCCAAACGGGTCGGAGAAGAAGTCGAACGGGTCGCTCTGCACGTCCACGGTCTGCGTCTTCGAGTTTTGCACGGTTTTCACGCTAACCACAGCCGGCAGCGCTTTCTTTGAGGCGTATGTCAAGTCAACGGGCTGCCCTGCCTGCTCCACGGCGTCGGTGGAGGTAGAGGCGTTTGCCTTGTAGAATGCGCCGGCGGAGAATGTGATCGAGAGGATGCACAAAGCCGCTACGACATAATTTGAAATCTTTTTCATACTCTTATTTTTTACTTTAGATGTTTATATTTTCTTGTTTGTTTGTCTTTATTGTCCTTTATCGTTCTTTCTGCTTGCAAATATAGGCGCAAAAATCGTAAACAGGACATTTTGTCATATAGGTTTATTCGTATTTAACATTTCAATTTTAACACTTAACGGCTCTTAAGCCGCCGGGGACGGTATTTTACATTCATTTAAAAACTTGCAAAAACTTAATCATAAAGTTCTTGTTTCCAAAATATTTTATTACTTTTGCAACCTATGCAGGCCAGCGCCCCGGCTTGTCGCCGGCATCCGCGGAGGGTGCAGGAGGAAAGTCCGGGCAGCATAAGGCGCTCCACTTCTGAAAATGGAAGCTGTTGGCGACAGCAGGTGTAGGCAGAAGAAAACAACCGCCACGGCGGAAACTGTCAGGGCTCCAATGCCTCGGCGTGTCCGCGGGGCAAGGGTGAGAAGGTGGTGTAAGAGACCACCGGGCGGCGGGTGATCGCCGTGCCGTGCCGTCTGGAGGCTGCAAGTTCATGTAAACCATCGTCATGACAGGGTTGCCTGCCCGATGTCCCTTAGAGGACAACGATGGAGGGTAGAACGCTGGAGCCGCAGGGTGACTTGCGGTGTAGATAAATGACAAAGCTCCTTCCCGTCAAAAGGAGGGATACAGAACCCGGCTTATCAGGGCGCTGGCCTGCGCTTTTTTCCTTCTT
>CAZZNO010000188.1:0-5540 GCA_964655685.1 uncultured Prevotella sp. | reverse complement strand
TATTCTTCCGGCAGCATTACCACGCTTACCTTGTTGGCTCCGGCAAGGAAGTCCTTCATGAAGGCGGAGATCTTAGCCGGTGTCTGGCTTTCCACGATGCTGTTGAAGTTGGTGTGGTCGTCTTGGTTGAGCAGGTAGTTGTTCCAGACGATGTTGCTCCAATAGCCGTTGGTTTTCAGTGCGCTGTCGTGCTGTTTGAGCATGAGCTTCTTTATTTTGTCGAGCATCTCGGCGTCGCAAGTCTTTGCGAGGTTGCGTGCTTCGTCGTTCATTATGCTCAGCGCCACGTCCTTCTTCTCGGGTTTCATCGGGCAGAAGGCGGCAATCTGTGCAATGTGGTAGCCGTCGTCGCTGATGCTCATGCCTCCCTGCGCTCCGCAAGAGTAGGCGGCGCTTGCTTCCTCGCGTATCTTTTGCAGGTAGACCATAGCCAGTACCTGTCCTGCCATGTCAGCCTGTATGCTGCGTTCCTGCGTGTAGGGCAGCTTGGCGTTCAGCCACATCATCTGTGCGTTTGCCTTCGGCGTTTCCATCTTGCGGTAGAATACCTTCTCCACGTTCTTGTCGGTCGGGTAGGTTGTGCGCTTGCCCTCCACGTTCTTGCCCTTCGAGGGCAGCGAGCCGAGGTACTGGCAGATGAGCGGGCGTATGGTGGAGTCGTTGTAGTTGCCGAGAATCATGAACACCCATCCGTTGGCGTTGGCCGTGCGCTCCTTAGCCATTTGCAGTATGCGGTCGTAGTTGATGTCCTTCACGTCCTTGAGCAGGAACGGCTGCTGGCGCCAGTCGCCGGGATAGAGAGTCTTGGTGATGGTGTCGCTGTAGGCGATGTCGGGATTCAGCTCGCGGTTCTTCAGCCCCACTTCGTACTGCTGTATGAGGCTGTTGTATGAGTCCATGTCCTTGCGTATGTCGGTGAAGTAGAGATAGGTCAGCTGTAGCATTGTCTCCACGTCCTTTGGCGTAGAGCTGCCGCCTATTGACATGCGTCGCTGGCTCATCTTCAGCGTGGCGTTGGCAATTTTTCCGGCGAGCGCCTTGCTGAGCTGTATCGACGAGAAGTCGCCCAGCCCGCTGTTGTCTATCACGCTGTTGAAGGCAGAAATGTTGGCAAAATCGTTCTTGCCATAGTTGCTTGTTCCCGAGCCGCCCACGCCGCTCATGGTCACCTGGTCCTTCTTGTAATCGGTTTTCTTCAGGAGCACGGTCACGCCGTTTGAGAGCTTCAGGATGTTGTAGTCAAACTTCTTGCTCTTTTTCTCCGACACTATCTTGCCCGGTTTGGGCAGGGTCTTCATTATGGGTTCGTTCTTCACGTTGTCCACATACGGCTCTACCTTTGCCGCGCGTGCTTCGTGCACGGCTCCGAGTAGCTGAGCCTCGGTGGGGTAGACGGCTCCGTCCTTCTCGTTGTTGAAGTTCAGAATCACGAGGTTGGTGTCGCTCTTGGCGTAGAGCGAGGGCAGCACCTTGTTCACGGCGTCGAGGGGAATTCTCGGCACCATTGCCTTCATCATCTGGTAGGTGTACTCGAGGCTCGGCAGGGGCTCGCCTTCGAGGAACCACCCCAGCGCCTGGTTATAGAAAGAGGTGTTTGAGCGCTTGTCGCGTGCCTCCCACACCTTGTCGAGCGACGAGAGCATGTTCTCCTTGTAGCGTGCGTACTCGGTTTCGGTGAAACCGTAGTCGGCAGCCTGCTTGAGCACCAGCAGCGCCGCTTTCAGGGCGTCGGCGCATTTGCCCATGTCCTTAGGCGTGACGTCCACTGACAGGGCGTCCTTGGTTTTTGAGAAGATGTAGGTGCCGTCGCCGGCCTGCGCGCCCACGAAGGGGCAGTCGGCTTTCTGCGATGCCTCGGCGAAGCGTGTGCCGAGCATGCCGAAGGCGGCGTTCTTTACATAGTTCTGTATGAGATAAGGCAGCTGCTGCTTCAGGCTGTCGGGGAAGACGTCGTGCTTCATCATCAGCGAGACGGTTGACCTCTGAAACTCCTTGTCCTTGTCTATTATCACTATCGGCTGTGCGTTGTCGGGCACGGGCTCGTCTACAATCTTCGCCTCGTTGGCAGGGTTCTTTATGCCTCCGAAGAGCTTCTTTATCTCAGCCTCGGTCTTGTCTACGTCCACGTCGCCAATGACAATGATGCCCTGATGGTCGGGGTGATACCATTTGTGATAATAGTCTACAAGCTCCTTGCGCTTGAAATTGTCCACCACCGACATCAGTCCTATGGGGTATCGCTTGCCGTACTTAGAGCCCGGGTAGAGCTTTTCGAGGTTGCGCTCCAGCATGCGGCTCTGAGCCGACGTGCGCAGTCGCCATTCCTCGTGTATCACGCCGCGCTCCTTGTCTATCTCGTCCTGCTCCAGCAGCAGCCCGCACGACCAGTCGCGCAGTATGAGCAGGCAGGAGTCGAGCGTCGTCGGGTTCTGCGTGGGCACGTTGTCGATGTTGTAAACCGTCTGGTCTATGGAGGTGTAGGCATTCAGGTCGCCGCCAAACTCAATGCCCTTTGAGCGGCACCACTCTATGAGGTCGTTGCCCTTGAAATGGTCCGAGCCGTTGAACGCCATGTGCTCCAGGAAGTGGGCAAGGCCCCGCTGGCTTTCCTCCTCCTGTATGGAGCCCACCTTTTGCGCGATGTAAAAGTTAGCCCTGTGCTCAGGCCAGTTGTTATGACGGATGATGTAGGTAAGCCCGTTGTCCAGCTTGCCTATGCGGAAGGCTGTGTCTACGGGGATAGTCATGCCGGGCATCTGCGCATGCACCAGCGGTGCGCATAGCAGAAGCAGCAAGCCAACAAAAAAGTGTTTTAATCTCATAAAACCTAAAAGAAAAGTATTGTTTAGATGAATATGTCGGCAAAAATAGCAAGAAACGGCATCATAAACAAAAATCTCATCACTTTTTTGACGATTGCCTTAAAAGAATTATGAGAATTTTCAAATCTGTTACGAATGTTTACAAATTCCTTCCTATGTCAGCAGCATAATGCTTAATTCATAATTCATAATGCTTAATGCATAATTGGGCGGGCGGTAATTAATTCATAATGCATAATGCTTAATGCATAATTGGGGGGCGGGCGGTAATTATGAATTATGCATTATGAATTATGCATTAATTAAGCATTAATTAAAGCGGCAGATGGTTGTCTTTTCTGAACTGTATTGCCTCGGCAAGTGTCTTGAAATAATGATTTTTATTATTACAATTTACCCGGTAGTAGAACCGCTTGCCCATGTGCACAAGGCTGATACCCCTCCGCCCTGTGTCCTTGTTGGGCTTAATGTCCTTGTTGAGTAGGTTTTCACGCATGGTCACGTCCCGCAGGTTCGACAGGCGGTTGTTCTGCTTGTTGCGGTCTATGTGGTCGATGGTGTGCTGCGGCTCCCGCCCGTAGGCTATGCACCACACGATGCGGTGCACATAGTACTTAACACCATTAAATTCTGCGGCTAAATATCCTTTGCCTCTTTTTGCCTTAAGCTCTCGTCCCGTCTTTCGGTTAAAGAGTTTACCAGTTTCTGGGTCATATTTGTAGCGACGGCGCATTTCGGCTATCGCCTTGTTAGTAAAGTGTTTAATGTTCATAGCTATGTTATTTTTTACCACCCTCAAAAATAGTCAATTTCACTTTCTCCTTGTTTTCCTCGGCTCGGCTCACGAGCTCCATCACTTTAGCCAGTGCCGAGCGGCTGCCGCACACCATGCCGCGCCTGCGGTTCCAGCCCGGCAGGATGCAGCCCCGTGTGTCTCGCGGGAAGTTGCCCTCGTGAATGAGCACGCCTTGGAAGCCTTTCACGTTTTGCAGCGCAGGCAGCCGTCGTCCAAAGCGTTCGCTCATCATTAGGCACACGTTGTAGGTGCCGCACGGCACGGATCTGTAGCCTTCGGTTTTCTTGAACTCTATGTATCGCAAGGTGCTGCTTGCCTTGGTGTGCGCCGACGGCGGCTCCAGCGTGTCGCAAATGGCGCGGTTGGTGCCGTCGCTGTCTACGTAGCCCAGCGTGCCGATGGTGTATGTCGGCTTGAAGTATTTTCGGTTTAAAAGCAATTGCAAGGCACCAGCCTCCTCCAAGCCTCCCCCGGAGGGTGAGGATGTTGGAATGCTAATACTCTCAATCTTTGTTGCTGTTTGTTTCATAATTACTTTTTTTGCTGTTTTTTAATGAATACCGCCTTCGCCCAAATGAGCCCGCCTGGCTCTTTTTTTGACGTTTGCGGATAATCATTTTTATTGCTTTTATTCTGCTTGCAGGTGCGTCCCTCGAAAAGCTTTTTAAAGTAATCCTCATCCCCTCCTTCCGCCATCCTCCCTTTTGGGAGGGGCTTAGGGAGGCGTTGGGTTTTGGGAGGCTTTGGCTTTTTCACCTGTACGATTTGTTTTTGAATATTATGAGACGGAACATTTCGTTCATGCGGTCGGTGATGCGTGCTCCGTACTTCTTCTCCAGCTTGTCGAACGTGAGGTTTGTCGTAGCGACGGTGAACAGGCGTCGGTCGTAGCGCTCCTCCAGCAGGTCGACGACGGGCGTTGAGGCGTTGCCGAACACGAGCTGCTCGGTTGGCTCTGCGCCGAGGTCGTCTATTCCGAGCAGGGGCTCGCGGCACAGCGTGTCGAAGTACTGCCAGCGTTCGCCGTCGCGCTGTATGTTCTTTGCGCGCACTATGCGCATCCCGTCGGTGTCTACGTTGCAAACGCTGCTTAATCCAACGGTCCAGTTTATTTCTGCCATCAGTTTTTGCAGCGCTTTCATGAGCGTAGTCTTGCCGCTGCCCACGCTGCCCATCATCAGTACGCCCCGGCAGCCGTTAGCAGCTGTCAGCTTCTCGGCGAGTGACTGGCAGTGTTCGGCTAAGTATTCGTCGGCGTTGCACACCTTGCCGTTCTCGACGACAAGCCTTGTGAAGTATCTCTCTAACAGCATCTGCATGCGCTTGCTGTCCGTGTTAAATTTCATGCCTATAACCCTTTGCGTATTCTTCAGGGTCGACATCTTCTGCGTCCCAACCACGTCTGCGGTCGTAAATTTGTTGTCTGTAATCGTTTCCATAATAGTTATTTATTTTTCTGTTGTCATAATTTCCGTCGAGCACCTTCGGGAAGTTGTTCGGCTTAAGCAGCCAGTCAATCGTAGCCACCCATGAGCGGTCGTTTTTGCCATTGAGGAAATCGCTTTTGGCAGCTTTTTCCACCATCGCCTTGAGCCCTTCCTTGCCAAACTCGCGTGCGCGGGCGGCAATGGCACGTGATCTGACCTTCGATGATTTTGTGACCGTCGGCATGACGGAGCCTGCCTCCTCGACGGTCTTGTTGAAAAACTCAAAGAAACGTTTGATGTCAACGGCTGTTTCGCTTTCTTTTTCTTTCTTTTTTGCATTTTCTTTCTTTTTATTTTTTATATCTTTTATGAGATTACTTATATTTTTATTATTATCTATATATGCGTGCGCGCGAGAAAATTCGGGAAAAAGTTCGTCAGATTTTTCGTCGCCGTTTTTTTCGTCGGATTTTTCGTCGCCGATTTCGATGCTCT
>CAZZNO010000187.1:0-5582 GCA_964655685.1 uncultured Prevotella sp. | reverse complement strand
CTGAAAGTGGAGCGTGTGAGCTACGATGTCATAACGCCATCAGCAGCAAGGGCAATCTTCGAGGCAATATTCTGGAAACCAGCCATTCACTGGCAGGTAACAAGGATAGAAGTGATGACGCCTATCAGGTGGTTTAACATCAAGCGCAATGAAGTCGGGAAGACCATGAGTCCTGCTACCAACGGACTTATAATAGAGGACAACCGACAGCAACGGTCATCGATGCTCCTGCGTGATGTCCGCTACCGTATTTTCGCCCGTCAGGAATACATTCCCGTAAATAGACGTCCTTACGACGAACAACGACTTCTTGCCAAGGATGAGAATCCCGGAAAGTATAATGCCATGTTCGAGCGACGCGCTTCAAAAGGGCAGTGCTTCAATCAGCCATATCTTGGTTGCCGTGAGTTCACTTGCAATTTCCGACTTATAGAACCCGCAACATACAGCAAGGGCATTGACGAGAGCTGCGACCTTGGACTTATGCTCTATGATATGGAGTTTCAGAAAGGAGACACATACGGGGAGCAGCCGGCAACGGCACTTTTCTTCCGTGCACAGATGAACCATGGTGTCATCATTGTTCCACAAAAAGACAGCGAGGAGGTGTTGAGATGATATTACAGGCTTTATGCGAATACTATGACCGCAAGGCTGCTCTCGGTGAGATGCCGCCATACGGCAGGGAGTGGAAGCCGATACCCTACCTTATTGTCATCAATAAGGATGGAGACTTTCTGCGACTGGAATCAACATTGGAAGGAGATGGCAAGGACAAACATCCGAAACAGTTCATGCTAAGTCATTCCCGTGGTCGCTCTGGCAGCAAAAGTTGGGCAACGGCAAACAGCCTATGGGATCATTACGGCTATGTTTTTGGCTTTCCCAAAAAAATGGACTTTAACAACGACAAATTTGTGGAAATTGGGCATCTGCAAAACCAGTCATTTCAGAAGGAGCTTCATCGTCTAGAAACACTAAACCCAGACAACAGCTCACTGCATGCAGTATTGCTCTTCTATAAAAAGTTAGAAGAGAATATTGACAAGGTAAAGCAAGACCCTCTCTACGAAGGTGCCTTCAAAAAGGACGGTACCAACTTTGCTTTCCGACTTGTAACTGAGTCCGAACCTGTTGGTTGCGACAAAGGCTTCAGATATGGCGACGAGGACGAGGATGCTACGACGGGACTATGCCTCGTAACAGGCAAACGTAGGCCAATTGCAATACTTAACAACGCCATATCACTACGTAATGCCAACGCCAGTGGAGCAAAGCTTGTAGGTTTTCAGAAAGATTCTGGCTATGACTCCTATCAGAAAGAGCAAGGACTTAATGCGCCAATATCCGAAGAGGCTAACTATGCTTATACTACAGCATTGAACACTTTGATTTCGCCAAAGTCAAAGAACAAGTTCTTCTTCAACAAAGACACTCTCGTGTTTTGGGCAGCCAAGGACAATGTTTTTGAAGATATGTTCTCAGCACTCTTCACAGCGCTTCCCAAAGATAACCCTGACAACAATGTGCAGCGCATCTCTTCATTAATGAAAGCCCCACTCACGGGTTCGCTGACTGATGACGATGATACACGGTTCTATCTCCTACTGCTCAGTCCTAACAACAAGCGAATTGCCGTGAAGCTATGGGAAGAGGAAAACGTAAGGACTATGGCTGCAAATATCCGAAAGTATTTCAATGACTTGGAAATAGTCCGCAGTCCAGGCGACAAAGAATACATGCCACTTGGGAACCTACTAAGAAGCATCTCACTACAATATAAGGAAGAGAACCTTCCTCCTCAGCTATTCCAGTCTATGATGCGTGCGATACTCGAAGGTCTGCCGTTCCCGGAACTGCTACAAACTCAGACTATAGGACGAATCAGGGCCGACAGGATGGTAAACAGGAATCGTGCCGCCCTGCTTAAGGCTTATCTCAACAGAAAACGAAACAACAACGAAAAAGAAATAACTATGTCATTAGACTTAACAAACAACAACCAGGCTTACCTCTGCGGAAGACTTTTCGCCATCTTCGAAAAGATACAGCAAGAAGCAAATCCCGGCGGTGTAAACTCATCCATCAGAGAACAGTACTTCGACTCGTTCTCATGCACTCCGAACATAGCCTTTGCCAGACTTTCGGCTCTGTCCAACCACCATTTACAGAAGTTGGCACGTGGCAGGCAGGTGTATTTCGAAAGATTGAAAGGAGAAGTGATGGACAATATAGACCCAAACGGTCTTCCCGCACATTTCTCCCTTGACGACCAGTCTCGTTTTACCATAGGCTACTATCAGCAACGCCAGGCTTTCTTTAAAAAGAAGGACGAAGAAGAGTCTGCTGACAACTCCCAACAATAAACTCACAAATTATAAAACAATAAAACTCACAATACTATGGAAACAATAAAGAATCGTTACGATTTTATCTACCTCTTCGATGTCGAAGACGGCAACCCCAATGGTGACCCTGACGCCGGCAATATGCCTCGTGTGGACGCAGAAACTGGCGAAGGACTCGTCACCGACGTATGTCTGAAGAGGAAGGTGCGCAACTACGTACAGACCGTGAAAGGCGCACAGCCACCTTACGACATTTTCATAAAAGAAGGCAGCGTCCTCAACGATACCATCGCAGACACGGCGAAAGATACTAAGACAAAGAATGACGCACGCAAAAGCATGTGCAACCGATTCTACGATGTAAGGGCATTCGGTGCCGTCATGTCTACAGGTAAGAAGAATGCCGGTCAGGTGCGTGGTCCTATCCAACTCACCTTCGCACGTTCTCTGTCTCCTATTATCACTGCCGAGCATACCATCACACGTATGGCGGTTACCGATGCAAAGGACACTAGCGCCGACGATGCCGGAACTCGTCAAACCATGGGTCGTAAATATACAGTTCCGTATGGACTTTACCTCACCCACGGATATATCTCAGCAAACCTTGCCAAGCAGACAGGATTCAATGAAGACGATTTGAAACTTTTCTGGGAGGCATTGAAGAACATGTTCGATGTCGACCACAGCGCAGCCCGTGGCATGATGTGTCCACGCAAATTAATTGTGTTCAAGCACGATTCAGAACTCGGCAACGCACCTTCCTACCAACTCTTCGACCTTGTCACGGTCACACAGAAAGATCCATCACGCCCTCCACGCTCTTTCGACGACTATGAGGTGACCATTGACAAAGACAGACTGCCTCAAGGAGTCGAAACTGAGACATTAATATAAAGATGTACTCAGACGATGATCTTCTGATGCTTTCCGGCATCCAACACTATGCCTTTTGCCCACGTCAGTGGGCATTGGCGTATGTCGACTCCCAGTGGGAAGACAATCACCTCACTATAGAGGGTGACTGGCTCCACCGCCGGGTGGACGACCCGTATGCCATGGAATATGACAGTGGAACGGTGACACTGAGGTCTGTTCTGGTAAAGTCGTACAAGCTCGGATTCTTCGGTATTGCAGACTTATTAGAACTCTATCCATTAGAGGACGAGTCGGCAAAGGCTTTCACTATCAACCGCTATCCTGGCAGATGGCAGGTGCTGCCGATAGAATACAAGCACGGCAAGGCGAAGAGCGACGACATTGACGAAGTGCAACTCTGCGCTCAAGCTATGTGCCTTGAAGAGATGTATGGTATAGATATTCCGCGTGGAGCGTTCTTCTATGGTGAGACAAGGCGGAGGGTGTCTGTAACATTAAGCAATGCCTTGCGGAAACGTGTCGAGGATTTGTCCGATACCATGCATAAGTTGTTTGCCTGTGGCGAAATACCCGAAGCCAAGGCAGAGAAGAAATGCAGGTCGTGTTCATTGTTAAATATATGTATGTCGCAGGACTTGCGGCATGCTTCGTCAGTAAAAGAATATCTTAAGCCGTTAAGCCAATGAGAAAACTGCTTAACACACTCTATGTCACCAATCCTGATGTATATCTAACCAAAGATGGAGAAAACGTAGTTGCGAAACTGGATAAGGAAGAAGTTATGCGCTTACCGGCGTTAAACCTTGAAGGCATCGTCGCCTTCAATCGTTTAGGAGCATCACCATATCTCATGGAAATGTGTGCCGAGAAAAACATCGGCTTGTGCTTCCTTACACCAAACGGAAAATTTTTAGCCCGTGTAACGGGGTCGACTAATGGCAACGTTCTCCTTCGCCGTCGACAATACCGTTATGCTGACAACAAGGAGTGGAGTCTTGACATAAGTAGAATTATGATGGCCGGGAAAATTTTCAATTCAAGAAAAATTCTAGATCGTTTCCGTCGTGATCATGCGCAACTCATTGGCGACATGGATAATTATATGCATGTTTCTCAGATACTTGACAACAGTAAGAGGAAGGTATCGTCATGTAACGATATGGACACTCTGAGGGGATTGGAAGGAGATGCTGCAAATGCATATTTTTCCCTCTTCGGAACAATGATAACGTCAAAAGAAGAAGCTTTTGCATTTCATGGCCGAAATCGCAGGCCACCGAAAGATCCGACCAATTGTCTATTGTCTTTTGCCTATACCCTGCTCACCCATGAATGTCAATCGGCGTTGGAAACTGTCGGACTTGATCCATACGTTGGGTTTATGCATACCGACAGACCCGGGCGTGTAGGACTTGCCCTCGACTTAATGGAGGAATTTCGTGGTTATCTCGCTGACAGACTCGTCTTATCGCTGATTAACCGATGTCAGGTAACTGCAAATGACTTCATAGAAAACGGTCAGGACAGCATTCTCATGACTGACTCATGCAAGAAGACCGTACTTACAGCATGGCAAAAGAGGAAAAAAGAAACCATAACGCATCCTTTCCTAAAAGAGATTGTGCCTATTGGGTTGCTCCCATACATCCAAGCCATGCTTTTAGCAAGATTTGTTCGTGGCAACCTTGACGGTTATCCTGTTTTCCTAGTTCAATAAAGAACACTATGTTCATTGTAGTATCTTATGATGTCAAGACTTCCGGCAATGGCGACAAAAGGCTTCGCAGTGTTGCCAAGGAGTGCATGAAATACGGAAAAAGAGTTCAAAATTCAGTATTTGAATGTATATTGGACTACACACAGTATACATCCTTAAAGATTGCTCTTTCCGAGATAATAGATCCTAAACATGATTCTATACGAATATACAATATGGGGAACAATTACAGACTTCGAATAGATACCATCGGAATGGATACAGGTACAAAAGTAGACAGTTTCCTATCAATATAGTGTATCCGATTGCATCCTGCGAACCATAAGCGTTCTCTTATATCTATGGAGATTCGCACAGTCTGAATATCAAAGGGTAAACATATAAACGAAAGCAGCTATATTTCCTAATTGAATCATCATTTTTATTATTCGCATTTTATTTATTTTAACTATCTTTATACTAATTATCTACAAATTAGGAGTCGCACCCCCTACGGGGTGCGGGGATTGAAACAAGTTGGACTGCGGCTTTCACGCGCGCGCGGAACGTCGCACCCCCTACGGGGTGCGGGGATTGAAACAAGTGCTTCAGGAGCGCGGCGCATTGCGCGCCCGTCGCACCCCCTACGGGGTGCGGGG
>CAZZNO010000186.1:0-5609 GCA_964655685.1 uncultured Prevotella sp. | reverse complement strand
CTCACCTGCTTCGCAGGATGAGACGGGGTTATCAAGCGTAGAGCCTTCCAGGCTCGGGCTCATTTGAAACACACTCGTATGAGAGCGATGACCTCGGTGAGGTCGTTGCTTATGATACACCCTCTTGATGTGGTGTCAGTCTTCCCAACAGTTCTTTCTCCACCTTTCCCAAGCTTCTTCGCCTACAGATTTGGGAGCAAAGGGTTCTTCTTCGTCATAATCGTCAAAAGAGTAGGCCTTAGCATCGGCCTTGCCGTCTTGGCCTTGCAATGAGCCGCGCGGCACATTCTCGGAATGATCCATTAGATCGCCATACTTTATTATTTTTGAACAAGGACTGATGTATTTCGCTTTGTTGTTCATAGCTCTTTATTATTTTAAGGTAAAAATGTTAGTTACATGGCTACCAACAGTAGCCATGTTGACACAAGACCACGATGCTTACTTGCGGAGGATTTTCTTTCCGCCTACAATCACAATGCCTTTGTAGTCCTTTCCTACACGCTGCCCTGCGAGGTTATAAGCAGGCAGGTCTGCGTTCACCGGCTCTCCGTCTATAGCGTCAATGGCGGTAACGGTAGTGCCATCGTCTACTACGAACTTCTTGGCAGGTGAGCCATAGCTGTCAGCAGTAATATCAGAGAACTTGAAGTAAGCACGTGTGCAGTTTACTTTCGAATTGCCATTGCTGCGCCTGAACTCATTGTTTTGATAATAAAAGCAATCCTTCCCAATGGTTATCTCTTTTTTATATGTACCAATGAAAGAAGCATACCTGCCTTCACTGTCAGGTGTCGTAGTAGATGTCAAATCAGAACCATCTGAAGATACAACATCTACATTTACAAATGATATATTATATATTGTAGTATATTGTCCAACTTTTGGTCTCACTAACATCGGGGTATTAGCAGGAATAGTTTCTGTAGTAGTCTTGAATTTTACCGTATTACCATCATAACTATCAAGAACACATACTTCGCAACTTCCGACAGCATCTACTATCTGGTCATAAGTAACGCTTGCAGGTATTACAAACGTACTCCATGTGCTACCTTTTATACTACGTCCTTTAAGCCAGAGATCTGTTTTTGCCTTTACTTTTGGAGTATAGTCTGAGTTGCAATCTAAGGTATCAGCAATAGTAAAGCGACCATTTTTTAAGTTATAATATGGAGGAATAATATTATTTGATGAGTACATATGGTGATCCGCATCGCCTAAATTTTTTCTGTCAAATCCAAAAATGAGATAAATAGGATCATCATATAAATGTTTTGTTCTCGTAAATGTATCATCATATTTATATGATTTGAATGGTTTATCTCCTAAAATAAGTACTTTTAGACTGCCACAGTCCTCTATTAATTTATTTGTTTGAGCTTTACTAAAGTCAAAAGTTTTCAGATTTAGCGTAGTTAAACTTTCACAGCCCATAAACATCATCTGCATGTTTGTAACTTTTGACGTATTGAATTTATCACCAAATTCAATCTTTGATAAACTGCTACAACCTGAAAACATCCATGCCATATATTTAAGATTCGGTGTATCAAAACTAGAAAAGTCTATTTCCTTTAATTTTGTACAACCTCCAAACATACTACTCATGTTTTCAAGACTTGGAGTCCTAAAGCCACTCAAATCAATGGTGCTTAAACTGGTATATCCAAACATTTCTCCCATGTCAGTAACTTTTTCAGTTTTGAAATTACTGCCAAAGACTATGTTTGCCAAACTTGTGCACTTATAGAACATCTCCTCCATTGTTGTAACATTGGAAGTATTAAAACTACTTAAGTCAAGATTCGTCAAGCCTGAACAACCATAGAACATTTTTCTCATATCAGTTACTTTACTTGTATCAAACCCACTGAGGTCAATACTTGTAAGGGATTTGCAACCCCAGAACATAGAATACATAGTTGTAACCTCTGAGGTGTCTAAATATCCCAGATTTTCAATTGACGTTAAATTAGAAAGACCGTTAAACCAAGCAAATGTAGTTTTTGGCTTGGCACCTTTTACAGATTCCTTAAACACTACTTTGGTTATATTCTCAGCACTAGAGATATAAGGAGTATTGGTATTATCCCAATTCATCATATTCCACTTTTCTTGAATATCCGGAGAAGATTTTTCAAAAGCCTCAAAGGTAAGAGTGTAGGTAGAACCGTCGCTATTTTGTACCAAGCTTGCAACAAGAACTTTGTCTTCTGCATCTGTTTGCGCAATCACGGGGCACACTGCGGTAAGGAGTGTGACGATGAGTAAGAGTAGATTTCTTTTCATAACATTCATGTATTTGTTTATTTTTAAGGGTTTACGGACAGGTAGCCACTACTGGCTGGTAAATATCAACGGTTTGATAGTGCTTGATATTTTCATATAGGTTGTTCCCAGAAGCCTTTGATGGTGTGTATTTAATGTAAGACTGCGGAAGGAGTGGGGACTTTTGCCACTCATGGCGACATGCTGACTTGTCCGATGGTCTGCAAGCTGGTGATGGGGCAAACGCTCTTTCTGTTATTACCCCCCCCCAATTGATACTGTCGCTTAGAAACAATACATCAGAAAGAGCGTTTCAAAATTAAACAATTTTTCCTTTGCTTGCAAATATTTTAATGAGAAATTGCTAAAAAAGAAAAAGTTTCTACACAAGTGTAGACAAATTTACACACTTAACACGATATTTTCCCTGCAACATAGTATTTTGGGATATTTTTAAATGGATTTCTGACTTAACCAAAATGATCCTGGAAGGCCCACATGAACACACATGGTATCGAGCTTATGAGCCTGGAAGGCTCACAGCTTGCTTAACCCCGTCTCAACCTCGAAGCGAAGCGAGAGGTGAGTGGGGGACAATGAGTGCAGAACACAGCCCTGGAAGGGCTGCCGCAGGTAAATGCTCGATGTCCAGCGGCGACCCTCCGCGGGTCGGGTGCACCTCCCAACGCCACATCCCCGCCTCACCTGCTTCGCAGGATGAGACGAGGTTACGAGTGCTGTGAGCCTTCCAGGCTCATAACCCCAAGCCCATGTGTGGCTGTGAGCCAGGCGGGCTCATTTTGATGTTTGCGAATAACCATAGTATTTTTGTGATATGAATTGACTTAAAACTACGTAAAATTACAATAACACACGCTTTTCTGCGTTTTTAAAAATATGAAAAGATTGTGCTTTCTCATCATCATACTTATTTCGGCCGTAGAACTGTCGGCACAGACCTTCACGCTTAAAGGGCGCGTCATCGACGATGACAACAACCCCGTGGAGCTTGCCAGCGTGGCTTGCGTCAGCCAAGGCAAGGCAACCGTAACCTCCCTCAAAGGCGAATACCAGCTCACGCTGCATTCAGCCGACTCGGTTGTCATTCGTTTCTCCATGCTTGGCTATCGCACCAAGACCCGCGTTCTGCACCGTCCGAAAGGCCCACAGACACTCATTGTGGTTCTCAACAGCAGCGCCAAGACACTCGAAGGCGTGGAGATAACAGAGCGCAAAATACAGTCAGGGCAGACACAGGAATTGTCAAAAGACGCCTTGAAGGGCATGCCTTCCACGACGGGAAACGGCGTTGAGGAGCTCATACAAGCGCAGGCAGGCGTGTCTACCCACAACGAGCTTTCATCCCAATACAACGTCAGAGGCGGCAGCTTTGATGAGAACTCCGTGTATATCAACAATGTGGAAGTCTATCGCCCCTTCCTCGTTCGCAGCGGCCAGCAAGAGGGTCTGTCCATAATCAATCCGGACATGGTTGACCGCATAAGGTTCTCCACCGGCGGCTATGAGGCAAAATATGGCGACAAGATGTCGTCGACGCTCGACATTACCTATCGCCGCCCAAAGCGCTTCGAGGCAAACGTAGACGCATCGCTGCTTGGAGCCGGTGCCTACGTAGGCTTCTCCAACAAGAAGTTTGCATGGGCAAACGGCTTGCGCTACAAGACCAACCGCTATCTGCTCGGCTCTCTTGAAACGAATGGCGAATACAAACCAAACTTCCTTGACTACCAGACGTATATGTCGTTCACTCCAAACAAACGCTGGAGCATAGACCTCATTGGCGACATATCCGACAATCATTACAACTTCAAGCCGCACGACAGGGAGACGCGTTTCGGAACCATGCAAAACGTCAGGTCGTTCCGCGTCTACTTTGACGGTCAGGAGAAAGACCTTTTCCGCACCTATTTCGGCACCATCGGCATAACGCGCCATTTCAGCGACTCTACGTCACTTGCCCTTCTCGGCTCCGCATTCTCCACCAACGAACGCGAGCGATATGACATACAGGGGCAATACTGGCTCACGCAGACCGAGACATCAGAGAACCTCGGCGTGGGTACATATTTCCAACACGCGCGCAACTACCTTAAAGGACACGTAGAAAGCATAAAGCTGCTGTTTAAGCACCAGGCAAAGCAGCACAACATAGAGAGCGGACTGACCTACAAGATTGAGCATGTGGAAGAACAATCGGCAGAGTACGAAATGCGCGATTCAGCCGGCTACAACATACCCCACACGGGCAGAGACCTGAACATGATTTACAGCCTGCGGTCAAAAAACGAGCTCAACGCCAACCGGCTGGAATACTACATCCAAGACACATGGCGCTTCCGTTCACGCGAGAGAGACGACTCCACCGGTCTTCAGACTCTTTACACGCTCAACTACGGCATACGCTTCGCCCACTGGAACTTCAACCACGAGTCCATACTCTCGCCGCGCGTCTCGCTGACCGTCATCCCGGCTTTCAACCAAAGTCTAAGCTTCCGCTTTGCCACGGGGCTTTACTACCAGGCTCCTTTCTTCAAGGAACTGCGTGACACCACCACGCGCAACGGCGTAACCATAGCCACGCTCAACAGCAAAATAAAAAGCCAAAGGTCACTACACTTCATTGCCGGCATGGACTACCGCTTCCGCTCAGCCAACCGCCCGTTCATTTTCACGGCAGAGCTGTATTACAAGTTGCTCGGCAACCTTGTGCCCTACAGCGTAAACAATATGAAAGTAACCTACTATGGCGACAACATGGCAAGCGGACACGCTGCCGGTCTCGACCTTAAGCTTTACGGCGAATTTGTTCCCGGCACCGATTCGTGGATAACGTTCTCGCTGATGGACACGAAGATGAAGCTCAACGGAAAGACCATACCCATGCCCACAGATCAACGCTATGCGGTAAACCTTTTCTTTACTGACTACTTCCCGGGAACCGACCGATGGCTCATGAGCCTTAAGCTTGCTTACGCCGACGGGCTGCCTTTCTTTGCGCCACACCGCGAACTGGAGCGCAGCAACTTCCGTGCGCCTTCCTACAAACGTGCCGACATCGGCATGAGCTACCGCATCCTGAACAACGAAGAGCGCCACAGAAAGAGCATATTCAAGAACATTTGGCTCGGCGTTGACTGCCTCAACCTTTTCGGCATCAACAACGTGAATTCCTACTATTGGGTAACCGACGTGACCAATCAGCAATACGCAGTGCCAAATTATCTCACGGGAAGGCAAGTAAACGCCAAAGTTAGATTCGAATTTTAAGCCTCCGCTTTCAACTCCCTTACTTTTAAATCATTGCACGGCAAAGCTTT
>CAZZNO010000185.1:0-5622 GCA_964655685.1 uncultured Prevotella sp. | reverse complement strand
TGCTCTATTCAGTTGAGCTACGGAGCCATGCTTTTCGTAAGCGAGTGCAAAGGTAATGCTAAAAATTGGAACTGCCAAATATTTCAGCCATTTTTTTCAACATTCCCTCTTTTGCCTTTACTTCTTTGCGGCAGCTTTATTGCCTTTGTAAGCCTTGTTAAGCCCTGCCACCACCTCGTTGGTGATGTCGTAAGCCTTGTCGGCATACAGCAGGTTGTCGCCCTGCTTTGCGAATATCATGCCATATTTCTTGTCCTTGTTGTAGAGGGCAAGATAATGCTGCAGCGAGTCGTGCAAAGCCTTGTTATACTTGTCGGTCTCGGTCTGGAACTCGGCGCTCAGCCTCTGGTTCAAGCCCTGCAAGTCGTTGCTCTGCTTCTGCAAGCCTGCCTGTATAGCCTCAGCCTGCTCGCGCGTGTAAGCGTTCTGCTGCACCTTCTGCTGGAAGTTGGCGGCAGCGTTTTGCAGAGCCTGCTGCTTGCTGGCAAGGGTCTTCTGGATGTTGTTGCCCTTGGTCTCGAGTATCTTTGTATACTCCTTGCAGAATTTATACTGCGTCATTATTGAGTCTACCTCAACATACGCAATCTTGTTGCTTACAGGAGCCGTTTGCTCGGCTGTGGTTTTCTCGTCCATCTTAGGGCTGCTCTTGTCACAAGAAGCCAAGCCGAGAGTTGTTGCGGCTGCTACTGCCACAGATAAAATGACGATTTTCTTCATTTTCCTTATTTATTTTACCTTATTCTATTTTTTATTCGTTGTCAAGACGCGTTTTAGCAGAGCGCATCTCCCTGTCCTGGTCTATAACGCAATGGATGCCACGCTCCTGCATAGCCTTGCTGTCGTGTATGTGATACGATTTAAAACGCCCGTTCTTCAAAAGTATGACCCTCACAGACAACAAAGCTACGGCTATAGCAATTATTAACACCGTCAAAAGCAATGTTTCTATCATTTTTTCCTAAATTTGCATTGCGTTATGCCAATACAGCTGCAAAGATAATGTAAAAACGGCAAAACGCAAAAGAAAAGTAACAACATTTTTAAAAATAAAGCACTATGGCAGAATTAAAACCCGCTCGCGTGTTCGAGCAGTTCGCGAAAATCAACCAAATACCCCGTCCTTCGAAGCATGAGGAGAAAATGATAGACTACCTCAAAGAGTTCGGCAAGCAGCACAACCTCGAAACCAAGGTAGACGAGACCGGCAACGTGCTCATAAAGAAACCTGCAACCAAAGGATATGAAAACCGTGCCACAACCATACTGCAAAGCCACATGGACATGGTTTGCGATAAGCTCGTAGACGTAGACTTTGACTTTTCAAAAGACGCAATACAGACATACGTCGACGGCGACTGGATGCGCGCCAAAGGCACCACCCTCGGAGCCGACGACGGCATTGGCGACGCCATAGAGCTCGCCATCCTCGACAGCGATGACATAGAGCACGGCCCGCTGGAGTGCGTCTTCACGCGCGACGAAGAGACCCAGCTCACCGGTGCCCTCGGCATGAAGCCAGGCTTCATGACCGGCGATTATCTTATCAACCTCGACTCCGAAGACGAAGGGCAGATCTTCATCTCCTGCGCCGGAGGCAGAAGCACCATTGCCACATTCACGTTCAAGCGCGAAGACGCGCCCAAGGGCTTCTTCTTCATGCAAGGCAGCCTCAAAGGGCTCAACGGAGGACATTCCGGAGACGACATAGAGAAAAAGCGCGCCAACGCTATCAAGATTCTTGCACGCTTCCTCTACAACGAACAGCAAAAGATGCCCCTGTATCTCGCCCAGTGGAATTCGGGCAAGATGCACAATGCAATCCCACGCGACGGCAAGATTATATTCGCAGTGCCCGAAGATAAGAAAGAAGAAGTGAAAGCCGACTGGAACCAGTTCAGCGCTGCCGTTGAAGACGAATTCCACGTCACCGACACGCACATGGAGTGGAGCCTCGAAAGCACCGACGCTCAGACTGTGATGCCCGAAAAGGTGAGCCGCAACCTCATAGCCGCTCTACAGGCTGTCGACAACGGCGTGTTCGCAATGTGTCAGGATAAAGAGCTGGCGTGGATGGTTGAGACTTCGAGCAACGTAGCCAGCGTGCAAAGCTCTGAAAACAAGGTTGAGATTGTCAGCTCACAGCGCTCCAACGTCACCAGCAATCTCGACAACATGTGCAATACGGTCAAGGCTGCGTTTGAACTTGCCGGTGCCGACGTTGAGCAAACCGACGGTTACCCAGCTTGGCAGCCTAAACACAATTCCAAGCTCCAGCAGATAACCATAGCCGCCTATAAGAAGCTGTTCGGCAAAGAGCCCGTTGTGCGCGGCATCCACGCAGGATTGGAATGCGGCTTGTTCTCCGAGAAATATCCCAATATCGACATGGTAAGCTTCGGCCCTACGCTGCGCAATGTACATACGCCGGACGAATGCCTCTACATCCCCACTGTGCAAATGGTGTGGGACCACTTGCTCGAGATATTGAAGAATATCCCAGAGAAGTAAAGAAAAGCCTGCCATACTGAGGCTTTGCCTCACCGCCCCCTCCCCACCTTTTTGCATGGGGGGAGGGGATTATGGCAGACAAGCAATAAACTGTAGCCATATTTTATGAAAAAAGTTTTTTCCTCATTATTAATAATAGCCTCTGCCGCCATCCTTGCCTCTTGTGGCAAATCACACAACGCCAAGGCAAGCGTGGAAGCTTTCATGAAAAGCGAAATGGGCATTGAGGACTTCGATGCGCTGGCTTGGTCAAACATTGACTCCACTTTCCATCTGACGGACTCCATGCTTACAGCCATGCGCAAGGCTGCCGTAAAAGAGAAAGTGGTAAAAGGCAACCCCGCATACGCCAAGCGCACTGACAAGCTGAACCTCATAACGGTAAAATATGTCGTCGGAAAAGACACGCTTATGAACACCTTCTATCTTGACGACAAACTGCAGGGAGTGGTTGGAGTGAAAAATGATGCCGTCAGTTCAAGACTGCCATAAGCATTTTTTAAAACGTCTACAAAACAATTGCCCCAATCCACAGTCTCGCGACTCAGATTGGGGCTTCTTTTAACCTTTTAAAAAACTAACCTTAACCTATTGAAATGAATCTATGGTGCAAAGTTAATGATTTGATCATTATCTTGTGTAAAGAAATCGGTAAATCTTCGTTTTTAACCATAAAATTTTCCAATCCTTTTACATTTTTCTTCATTTGGCACAATTATTGCAACCCTGCAAGGCAGAAAAAGACATAAAAACAACAATAGAACAATGAAGAAAGGTAACATTGGGGTAACAACAGAAAACATATTCCCCGTTATAAAAAAATTCCTCTATTCTGACCACGAGATTTTTCTTCGTGAAATGATTTCAAACGCTGTCGACGCCACGCAGAAGCTGAAGACTCTTGCGCAGAAAGGCGACTTCAAGGGCGAGATGGGCGACTTGACCATACACGTAAACCTTGACAAAGACGCAAAGACGCTTACCATCAGCGACCGCGGCATTGGCATGACGGCGGAGGAAATAGACAAGTACATTAACCAAATAGCATTCTCCGGCGTGACCGACTTCCTTGAAAAATACAAGGACGAGGCAAATGCCATAATCGGGCATTTCGGTCTCGGCTTCTATTCTGCCTTCATGGTGAGCGACAAAGTGGAGATCATAACAAAGAGCTATAAGGAAGGCGCACAGGCAGTGCACTGGACTTGCGACGGCTCACCAGAGTTCACTCTTGACGATGCTGAGAAGGCTGACCGTGGCTCTGACATCATACTCCACATCTCCGACGATTGCAGCGAATATCTTGATAAAGTCAAGATTACCGAGCTCCTCAACAAGTATTGCCGCTTCATGCCGGTGCCAATAGCCTTTGGCAAGAAGACCGAATGGAAAGACGGCAAGGAGGTTGAGACTGCCGATGACAACATCATCAACAATCTGGAACCGCTGTGGACAAAGTCGCCATCGACGCTGAAAGACGAAGACTATAAGAAGTTCTACCGCGAGCTTTATCCTATGCAGGACGACCCACTGTTCTGGATACACCTCAACGTAGACTATCCGTTCCACCTCACGGGCATTCTTTACTTTCCGCGCGTACACAGCAACATCGACCTGCAACGCAACAAGATTCAGCTCTATTGCAACCAGGTGTTTGTCACCGACCAGGTAGAAGGCATCGTTCCTGAGTTCCTCACGCTGCTCCACGGCGTCATCGACTCGCCGGACATTCCTCTGAACGTAAGCCGTTCATATCTCCAAAGCGACTCCAACGTGAAGAAGATTTCAACCTACATCACCAAGAAAGTCGCCGACCGCCTGCAACAGACGTTCAAAGACGACCGCAAAGGCTTTGAGAAGATGTGGGACGACTTGAAGATTTTCATCTCCTACGGAATGCTTTCGCAAGACGACTTCTACGAGCGCGCCAAGGACTTTGCGCTATTCAAGGACGTTGATGGAAAATACTTCACCTACGACGAGTACAAGACTCTCATAAAGGACAACCAGACCGACAAGAACGGCGACCTTATTTACCTGTATGCCACCAACACTGACGACCAGTACACATACATCAAGGCAGCGCAGGACAAGGGCTACAGCGTGTTGCTGCTTGATGGTCAGCTCGACGCGCCTATGATAAGCATGCTTGAGCAAAAGTTTGAGAAGTCGCGGTTCTCGCGTGTAGACGCTGACATAATAGACAGGCTTATAGCCAAGGAAGATGCCAAGAAGGAAGAACTTGAAAAGGATGACCGTGACAAACTGTCAGAACTGTTCCGCTCGCAAATGCCAACCAACGCGAAGGCTAACTACAGTGTAGACGTGCAGGCTCTCGGCGAACAGGCAAGCCCTGTCATCATTACGCAAAGCGAATATATGCGCCGTATGAAGGAGATGAGCCACTTCCAGCCCGGCATGAGCTTCTACAACCAAATGCCTGACTCATACATGGTGGTGCTCAACTCCGACCACAGGCTTGTGAAAGAAGTGCTGGCTGATGCCACTTCGGCAACCGATGCTGAGCTTAAGCCAATAGTAAGCGACCTGAAAGGGCAGGAGGCGCGCCTCGCCGCCCTGCACCAAAGCCAGACTAACAAGAAGCCGGAGGAGATAACGCAGGAGGAAAAAGACGATCTCCAGAACACTGAGAAGACCATCAACGATGAGCGCGCCAAGAAAAACAAGATTCTTGACGACTATGCTAAAGACAACAAGGTGGTACATCAGCTCATCGACCTTGCCCTCTTGCAGAACGGAATGCTCAAGGGCGAAGCTCTTGACAAGTTTCTCAAGAGAAGTGTCGAGCTCATAGGCTAAAGCCAAACTGAAAAAGGAGCCTGTAAGGCTCCCCGTACTCATAGCCCCGTCTCATCTTGCGAAGCAGGTGAGGCGGGGCTTTTGCGTATGGAGTGTGCCCGACCCAGAGCCACTCTCCTTTTGGGGGAGGGGCGTCGGTCGCCGCTGGAAACAAAGCATTTAACTGCGGCACCCCCCTCCAGGGTTGCATTCATGATGCATATTGAAGATGTATCAAAAGGAGCCTGGAAGGCTCCCCGCACTCTTAACCCTCACTCATCCTCGAAGCGAAGCGAGAGGTGAGTGGGGGTG
>CAZZNO010000184.1:3534-5656 GCA_964655685.1 uncultured Prevotella sp. | reverse complement strand
ATTGAGTTTCCACTGTATTTGTTGTGATACCAGCTGGAGCCAGCCATCACGTCAAAGTCGTGTTTCCCGAAAGCCTGCTTCCAGTCGATGGTGTTGTCGAATGTCCAAAGCGTGGACTGGCTGCGCGCGTCTGACCCTGTTCCATGATTGTTACGGCCTACCTGAGAGCTTATTGGGTCGACGAATGTAGTAGTAATGCCGTTGGCACGGTCAAAGGTCAGCGAGGACACAAATTTCAGCTGTGGCAACAAGGTTATGACAGCCTTGCCTGTAGCTAAAAGGCGGTCCCATTTGCTTTTGTTGTTGGCAGTGCGCGAAAGCATTTCCGCCGGACTAACCATTTCCAAACCATAGTAGTTGTTGTCATATTGTCCCGGCATGTCCGGATTCCATACAGGGGCATAGGTTGGTGTAGTAATGATGGTAGACAACACACTGAAACCCGCATTGTCGCCACTGGTTATGCCGGTGCCCTTGTTGGTATAGTCAGTATAGCTTGCATTGGCGTTGATGGTCAGCCATTTGTTGATGTCGTTTTCAATAGTAGCCCTGACATTATAACGCTTAAAGTCAGAAGTCTTGACCACGCCTTGCTCATTGGTATAGCCACCTGAGAGATAGTAACGCAGTTTGTCTGTGCCATTGGTGATTGCCACTTGATAGTCCTGTACATGACCTGTCCTGTAGGTTTCTTTCTTCCAGTCGGTTTGGTCATAGAGGTCGTCAGGCAACTTTATGCCTGTCATACCGTTGTCCCTCATGTCGGCTATAAGGTCTTTGTATTGCTGCGCATTGAGCGGGTTGATTTTGTCACGCACGCCGTTGAAACTGTAGTGTGCGTTTAATGTGATTTTCGCCACTCCCGACTTGCCTTGCTTGGTATTGATGATAATGACACCGTTGGCAGCGCGCGAACCATAGATGGCTGCCGAGGAGGCATCCTTCAGCACTTGCATGTTGTCAATGTCGTCAGATGACAGGAAGTCGATGTTGTCCACCGGCACTCCATCTACGACATACAGCGGGTCGTTGCTGCCATTGAGCGACGTGGTGCCTCGTACACGAACCGTAGGCCTTGAGCCGGGGGTTCCTGAGCCTTGGGAAATCATCAAGCCGGCAGCCTTGCCCTGCATACCGGTAAGGGCATTGACGATGGGGCGCGTGTCGAGGTCTTCGGCAGAAATGCTTGATACGGCAGTGGTGACATCAGCGCGGCGCACACTGCCATAGCCTATGGACACCACCTCGGCGAGCGTGTTTGATTCTTCCTGCATGGTCACCGTGGTCTGTTGGCCAGCCTTCACCTTCTGCGACTTGAAACCAATATAAGAGATTTCGAGCGTGGCATCCTTGGAAGCGTCAAAGCTGTAACGCCCGTCAAGATCAGTGACGGCACCCGTCCCGGCTCCGACAACCTTGACCGTCGCGCCGACAATGGGTTCCTTGTTCTGGTCCAGAACCTGTCCTGAAACTTTTACTTTTTGAGCCTGCACCGTTGCGGCAAGCAACAAGAACAACCCAAAGATGAGCATTCTGCGTGCCACGTGCGTGCATTTGTTCTTTTGTTTCATAAACTCTGTTTTAATTTTTAAAAATTTGATATTGCGTTAGATGTTGCAAAGTTAAGCATAAGTGAAAGCACATTAATCCCTACAAAGGGTTGGATATAGATTTTTTATTCTATATTTTGTGAACCTGTTATTCATTATCAGCAACTTACGATTGTTTTTTAGTCATTTGAAATATAGAAGCGAGAAGATAAATTATAGACTTTATCCCTCGCTTCTTAATCTGAAATCTTCCTTAGAATCTACTTTTTAATTATTACTTTCTGTCCACCTTTAATATAAATGCCAGCCTGCTTGGGTTCGCTAACGCGTACGCCGCTTATTGTGTACCAGACGTCATCTGTCTTTTTTGTACTGACATTTTTGATGCCCGTGGTTTCAGAACTTGATGTGGTAAGGACGCCATTGCCTACACCTTTGGTGAAGTCAAGAGTTATGACCAACGTATCGCCATCTTTGACATCGGCTCCGTCCTTATAGAACGGCTTACCGTCGGCGGCTATTCCAAACACATCGCTTGACGATGTAATCCTGAATTCCGCACCTTCAGAACC
>CAZZNO010000184.1:0-3434 GCA_964655685.1 uncultured Prevotella sp. | reverse complement strand
CCCTTGGCATTGCACGGACGCACTTGAAGGTACTTATGCGCGTTGTCTGCCTGCACGAGGTAGGTGCCGGTAATGGCATTGAACTTGTAAGTGCCGTCAGCCTGCTTGGTGAAGAAGCTCGGGTTGACGTAGTAACCGTCAGCCAAGCTATAACTTTCGTTCTGGGTCAACTCTAAAACTGCACGTTTAACCGTGGTGCTAAATACTGCATTTCCCACGCCTTGGGTTAAGTCAAGTGTTATGACAAGCGTGTCGTTGCTATGCACATCTAAACCAGTTTTCCATGCGAGGTCTCCTGACGCTTTCAAATCAAAAAGGTCACTGGTAGAAGTAATGTGATATGCAGCTCCTTCTTTAGCTGTAAATTCAGGATTCCAGCCTGTAGTTCCATAGAACTTGATGTCTGTATTATCTGAAGTAGCACCAATTTCCTGCCCTATCACAAAAGTAAGTTCAAACACGGACGGTTTTACTTGTGCCATAGCAATACCTTTGGCGGGTCCCCAGCTTACAGCGTTGGCGCTAAACGACGGTAAACCTATCCTATTATTACCAATAACATAAACAGCCCCTTGACCGGATGCTGTGAGTGTGGTCAGCTTGCCCGATGCGTCGCAAGGACGTATCTGGAGATACTTAAGTGCAGCGTCAGCCTGCACGAGATAGGTGCCTGTAATGGCATTGAACTTGTAAGTGCCGTCAGCCTGCTTGGTGAAGAAGCTCGGGTTGACGTAGTAGCCGACAGCATTGGCAAAGCTGTAGCTTTCGTTTTGGGTCAACGATTGGGCTTGGTCACCAGGAGTGATGGTCTGTGCCGCAAAAGATACGGCAGGGATAAGCGCGTAAAGCACTGTCGCCACTAAGAAGAGTAAAGTTCTTTTCATGCTTTTATTTATTAGTAAAGTTAAAAAATGCCTTTAGTTTTAAGCCTAAAAATTCAATGGCTACAATGCAAAATTAAGGAAAAAAGGGGAGCCTTTGACTTGGCAAGGTGGCGTACATCGATTTTTTCGTCTGCCTGTTTTTAGTAAATATCATATTATCAGAACTTTAAGTAAAATAGCACACTCTCTGAAATATAGATTTTTCTTGGCAAATATGTACAAAATAATGAACCGATATTTGGTTTAATAGCCGTTTTTTCCTAATTTTGCGAATAAAACATTATTGAGCATGAATGGAAAAAGGTTATTAAGCAGAATGCTTTCCTTGTGGTTTTTGGCAATAAGCGTAAATACGCTTGCTACGGCAAGAAGCATCAACTATGAGAAATTGGACTATCTGGTGAGCCAAGGCACCAATTTTGCCAACACGGAGCTGACTGCCATCGACAACCTGAAGGCACAGCTCAGACAAACCAAGCTTCCCGCAAAACGATATGCATTAGCAAGAGCCATCTTCAAAGCCTATGCCCCATTGATAAACGACTCTGCCATCAGCTACGGCTACATGAGCATGGAGATAGCCTATAGCTTAAAGGGCAATGAGAAGGCGAAAACAGAAAGCAAGCTTGCCCTTGTAAACCAATACTTAAAATCGGGATATTTTGCCGAGTCAATACAGCTGTTCCATGAGATAGACATAGCCAAAATGCCAAAGGAGCTGCTTGCTCATTATTACGTTATAGGCTTCAACCTGTTCTATGAAAAAGCCGGCTACTGTCCGGAACCACGCCAACGGCAATATTACAAAGACATATCCAACGACTACGCGGAAAAGGTGTACGCACTAAACCCACCGGATGACTTTGACGTACTTCTAATGAAGACTATTGACTATCTTTACAACAAGAACCTTGTAAAGGAGGCAATGGCTATAAGCGACAAATGGCTGAAGATGTGCAAGCCAAAGACAAACGAATATGCCATAATGGCATACTACAGGTCAAGGGTCTACCACACGCTTAACGACATAGACATGGAAAAGGAATGGCTCGTGAAGTCGGCTATCTGTGACATAGAATGCGGCGTGATGGACCAGGCTTCTCTGTGGACTTTGGCAAAAATACTCAACACCGAGGGCGACATAGACAGGGCTTACCGCTATATAACCATATCGTGGAGCTGTTTCGAAGTGTTCTCTACCCACAAACGCGGCGAGCAAGCCTCAAGCCTGCTTGTGCTTATAAACAACAACTACAAACACAAGCTGACTGTAGCCAACCACCGCATGGCTTTCATGGTGGTAGTGCTGCTGTTGCTCATTGTCTGCATGGGTGGGCTGATGGCTCTCTTGCTGTCTAACAGAAGGAAGCTCGTAAAGGCGCGCAACATGCTCAGCCAAAGCAACCTGCAACTGAAAAAGACCGTTGACCAGCTCAACGATAGCAACCGGCACTTGAACGAGGCTAACCGAAGCCTGAACGAAGCCAACCGAAGCCTGAACGAGGCTAACCGCGTGAAGGAAGGATTCATAAAAAAACTTCTTCTCCATGTGCTCGCAATACATCGAGAAGCTGGACAACTACCGCATTCGCATCAACCGCAAGCTGAAGGCTGGGCAATATAAGGAACTGGTGGCTATGACGGCAAGCGAAAAGATAAAGGACGACGAGAAGAAGTACCTGCTCGACACTTTCGACAACATCTTCCTGACGCTATACCCCAACTACATAGAGAAGTTTAACAGCATGCTGATGCCTGAATACCGCGTCATGCCTACGGACGACCAGCGGCTGAACACCGTGATGCGCATCTTCGCGCTCATAAAGCTCGGCATAACCCAAAGCTCACGCATTGCCGAGTTCCTCGGATATTCGAGCAACACCATCTACAACTATCGCACACGAACCAAGAACATGGCTATTGGCGACCGCAACACCTTCGAGGAACGGCTGTGCAAGTCAATATAGGCGCTCGGCGATGATGCCAAGTTCTTACAAAGGTGGAAAAAGATTTTTACAGAAAGTCTTCTGAGAATCGCGTATTTGCGGCAGACCTACTGCCTGGTTTCAAATACGCGATTCTCAGGCTGAGTTGCAACTGTCTGACCATAAGCACGTTGCACTTTTTCAGAAAAATAATAGCTTTCGGGGTTTCTTCTTTACGGCGTAAAGGCATCGTCTATACGCCGTAAAGATGTCTTTCCTACGCCGTAATAGTCACCTATCTACGGCGTAAAGGTCACGCATTTACGCCGTACAGAAGAAAGTCACGCGGCTTGCGTGCATCGCAGAGCGTTAAGAAACGCAAAATCCCAAACTTTTCAGCTTCTACTTTGCCCTCTCTACAGACCCCTGTTTTTTGTCATTTTTCTTTATAAAACCTTATGACCTTCTGCCCTGATGCCAGAAGGTCTGAAATGTAACCATTTCAGCGGCGACCCTTCACAGGCTCAAAAGCCCCGACCCGAGCCACCCTCCCTTTGGAGGAGAGGCGGGGGTCGCCGCCGGACAAAATAGCTTTTACTTTACAGCAATCTTTTCATAGCTGATG
>CAZZNO010000183.1:3904-5703 GCA_964655685.1 uncultured Prevotella sp. | reverse complement strand
ACAATGGCAAGGGGAGAAACAAATATTATTTCAAAAAAATAGGCCCATACGCTTATGGGTATGAAAAAAGTGTAGTACTGTATCTTCGCTCTTTACGGCTTACTTCCACCCTATGTCGTCCCAAGCCGTCCACGGGTTGAAGTGCTTACGCTTAGCCCAGCTGTCATCGAAGTCGTCGTCGCCTCCTTTTTCATCATCTTTATGGGTAACCTTATGCGACTCCGCATCACTGCCTGTACCTGGGTCAGAGTAAATAGAGATATACAATATGTTCGCAGCCACTTTCTGGCGGCAAACGTCTGTTTCCGGTCTTACATATTTCTTTTTCATGGCTTTTCCTCTGATTGATGGTTATTTGACAATGAATTTCTTTCCGCCGCGCACATACAGTCCGGGCTGCAAGCCTTCTGTAGACGTGCCGACATACTGTCCCGTGATGGTGTAGATGCCGCCGCTGACGGTCTTCGTTGTTGTTTGTGGAGCCTCTATGCCCGTAGTGCCACCGTTGCCAGCCTCATAGTCGAACTTCTTGGCGCTTGCCACGGCATTGCTCATGCTTATATAGCAGCGGAAAGCCTTTTGAGGCTTCGACGACGGATTAGTGAAGGTGCTGTTGTCTTTCACCACAATGCAGTCGTCGGTGCTTATTGCCTGCGGGTCAAAGAGACCGTTGAAGGTGTAGGTGGTGCCATCAAGGGTGTACGACCTCGGAGCCACCGGCTGAGAGATTACTTTGCGCGAGCCTTCAAGGTCGGTCATGATGTATGAAGCCACGCTCTTGGTAGGCTTTATCATGTAAGCCACACCGGCAGTGATGCTGTTGTGTTCTTCCTGGAACAGCAGGTGTATGGTGTTCTGGCGCTTCTCCACACCGTTAAACTGGTACACCTTCGATGTGCCGTACACCGATTGCAGTTCCTCAGCGCTCATGTCAAACGGCAGGCAGATGGTGTTCCACTGCCCTGCCTTCACCTCGCGGCGGAAGGACACATCGTGTGCCTGCTCAAAGCAACCGGCAATGTTCTGGTTGGAAAGCTCGAAGCTGCTTCCTTTGATGCGCTTGAAGCTTGCGTTGTAGACTGACCCGTCCTCATTATCTTTCGAGCCTTTCTCGAAGAAGTAAACCCTGTTGGTTATAGGCTTTACCACGGTGTTGGCATTCACGCGGAACACTGACACCATGTCGCGGCTGGAAGTAGAAGAAGGCAGCTGCCAAGACACAGCCCACTCGTCAGGGTCTATCCTGAGATCACCGTTACGGTCCTCCCTGAGCCTTTCGCCCTTGGTTCCCGTTATAGAGAGTCCGGCATACAGCAGCGCATTCTCGTCGGTGGAGGGACCAAACTTCACGCTCATGTTGAAGACGCCGTTTGCCGGCCACGTCACGGTCTGCGTAGCGTTCTCTGCCGACGAGCTCACCCCTTGCGCGCTAAGCGTCACGTAGCTGTTGCCGTTGAAGGTGATAGTCCTCGTGAGATATGCCGAGAGCGTAGAATACTGTTCATTGGGGTATTTGACGGTTGCGCCAAGGTCTTTCAGCTTGGCAAGCACACTGTCGGCTATCTGCATGTGTCCAAGGTCTGAATGGGCATTGAGCACGTTAGGGTCAGTGACAGCACGATAGCTGTCCTGCGTAATCAACGGATTGCCGCTGGCAAGCACATAGTCGCCACTCTGGAGCTGTATGTTCCTGTTTTTCCATATATCTACAACATTGACCACTTTGGCGTAACCAAGGCCTTCAACTCCCTGGTTAATGCCTTGATAGATGCCCTGGTCTATGGCATAGCTGCTTCCTG
>CAZZNO010000183.1:0-3804 GCA_964655685.1 uncultured Prevotella sp. | reverse complement strand
ACTCCCTGGTTAATGCCTTGATAGATGCCCTGGTCTATGGCATAGCTGCTTCCTGAAGTAAGCCCGGCAAGATATTCATTGCCTTGCGCGCCAACCACCCAGACAACCTTTGCCTTAGGACATTTCTCATGGATGTACTGCAAAAGATATTTTACGGCAGTTGTCAATGTAGCCTGTCCCGCCGCTGTGGTTATGTTTCCTCCTGTCCATCTGCGTATGCCTTCGTCCAACTGTATCACTACTGCGTCAAACTCATTATTGTTTATCTTGCCTATTGGATTAGTCGGCGCGCCTGCCTCATAAAAGTTTTTTGCAGCAGCGTACGACGATGTAAGATTTTGGAAAGACGTTTCCCAAAAGTTTCCGGTACTAATCCTATAAGTATTGGCGGCTGTGCGTCCGGGCACTAATTTTTGGTCTATCTGGTTTCGTTCTTCGCCTACTCGTCCATAGATAACGTCACTTGCAAAGTCACGTCCGCCTACGCTGGAGCCCCAGCCGCGAGTGCCCCACCATGTGTCGGTAACAGGGGCTATCGTTACGTAGTTTCCTATAAACAACGTTTTGCCCGCTGTCTGTGCAAAAGCTGTTACCGGCATGATTATCATCATAGCCAAAACAGCCAATAATTTAATCGTTTTCATAAGCATTCATTATATGTCAGTTGTCATTCATTTACATATTCTGTTTCCGCCTCTGTCTCCCACGGCAGGCTGCTGCCTATGGGTGTAAATATGCCCGGCTTGGCGTCGGCACCGCCCGTGCCCGGGCCTACGTCGCCGCCAGGGGTTATTATGGTTTCTCCACTTTCGTCCTTGCCGGCTACATTCTTCTTGGAGCCTGTCAGCAACGCCGGTTCGTCCACGGGGTAAGCCAACATGCGAGGCGCTACATAATTCTTCTTTCTTCTCACCATCATTATTTAACTATTTTCTTACCGTCCTTGATGTAGATGCCCTTCTGCAAGCCGTTCAAGTCCTTGCCTACAGCCTTGCCGTCGATGGAATAGATCATGCCCGAATGCTGTTTTCCTGCCACGGTGGCATTGCTTATGGCTGTGGTGCCATCTATGAGGAGTCCTATCTTTGCCTTAGCGGCATTGCCCTGCGAGATGTGGAAATAGGCACGGAAGCCCTTCATAGGCGCTGTGCCGCTCGCATAGTAGAACTTGTTTGAAGCTATATACAGATAGCTTGGGTCGCCGTCAGGCAGCGGTGTCTGGTCGTAGATGCCCTGGAAGTCGCACGTATAAGTCACGCCGTCGATGGTAACCGAATGAGACACTGCCGACGGGCTTTTTGCCGAGAACGTCTTGCCCGAAAGGGTGATGGGAGAGGTGACAGCCTTGGATGCCTTCACGAGGTATGGCACGCCCGCCTTCATCTCCGTCACGGTGCCGAACACTATGCTCAAGTCGACGGCATCGGCGGTGCCGCCTGCCTCCAACCTGCTATACTGCCGCACCTGCGCCGCATCGCCGAAGATAGACTTTATCTCGTTGGCAGACAGGTCGAAGGGCAGACAAACGGTGTTCCAGTTTGCCGTGTTGCCCACGTTGCGCGTTAGCTGCACTACGGGCGCAGCACCAAAATGGCTTATCACAGCCGTGTTGCTGTTAGACGTAAGCATAGCCGACGGGGTGCCGCTCTTATAGGAGCCGCCCGTGTTTGTATTCTGGTCACTCAGCAGTACCGGGCTGTATTGCGGAGTCACCATGAGGTTCTGGGATGCATAGAAGGTGTACTTCTCCGCATGGCCGGAGTTCCCCACAGCCTGCTTTTGCAACGTCAGCGGACTGCCATTGTAGTTTATGGCATTGCCATTGGGGTCAGTGAGCTTCAGTCCGTTGTACAGCTCAGCCCACTGCGTGTTGCGCCCCGTATAGTCAAGGTTTAGGTTTGCCACGCCGTTAGCCACCCAGTTACCAATGGTCCATCCTTCGGATGTGGTTCCCGTATCGTATGTGCTCGACAGCTTCACGTAGCCGTCGCTTTTTAATGTCAGCGTGCGCATGGCAAGTGTTACCACGTCAGTGGTCTGCACAGGCACGCCCCTTGCCTTTAGCACCTCGAGTACGCCCTTAGCAAGATAACACATGCCTATGTCTGACGGATGCTGCAAGACGGCTCCGTTGGTTATGGCGTGAAAGTCGTTGAAGGTCTGGCTTATGACATAGTCATTAGTCTTTAGCATACCTATATCGCCCCATTTCGGTACTTGCCCAAGGTTTTTGGCAGCCTGTACCAAGGCATCAGCATTCTTATCAAAATATTCGTTTCTTACATTATCTAAGTTGACGCGATAGCATGTGGCGAAATCGTAAAAATGTGTTGTTGTATTGTTGGGATCAGCACTCCTTTTCACATTATATATAGCGTTCTGTACAGCAGTAAAGACACGGCTATCACATTTATAATAAGGTGAAGAAGAATTACCCGAAAGATAATCGTTCCATGCCGAGCCTATAAGCCAAACAATCTTGGCATTAGGGCACTGCTCATGCAGGTAACGGAGGAGCCCTTGGCAGGCAAGATAAAGCTGGTTTAGTACGCCATCATCGGAGACTATAGTGCTTGCATAATCCGAACCTCTCACATTCTCACCAAGCGAAATGACTATGGCATCGTAAAGTTTGCCATTGGTGATTGGAAATTTTGCAGCAAGCATATTACGGGCACCTGCATTATATTCCCCAAAAGCATAGGTAGGGAAATTAGTTTCTATAACATCATTACCATTAAACAAATCTGTCGCTGGGTTGTATTCGTAGCCTGAACCTTGTGCACCTCCGGCATAGCTACCCGTGCGGCCAAGCAGAACATTGCCAACAAGGTCAAGACCATTGACCGAGGCTGCCATGCCACGATCCGTAGGCCATCCCACATCTGCATTTTTCGGATGTCTTATAACGCTATTACCGATAAACAATGTGCGATGTTGCGCCATTGCGACAACCGACGGCAACAGCAGCATGACGAAAATAATCAATTTGCGTAAAAATCTTCTCATAAGCTCATTATTAAAATTTTTTCCAAGTATTCATCAGGGGCATCCTTTGCCTCGAGGCCTTATTTCCTATACGGCGATACGCAAAATTACTAATTTTTTTGATATATTTTTCTTTTGATGTGTTTTTTTTTTTGCACACAATTGTAGAAAATAATTCACACCTCAATTTTGCCCTGCTCACTTCGCGGTTTCCCTTCCACCCTTTCGAAACGAAAATGTAAAAATCGAATCACGGCGAAGCCCCGCAGGAACAGCCTCCACGCAAAAAAACTGGTTGACGTGCGGAAATTCGCCAACCATGAGCCGAGTTGCAAACAGCTGTGTTTCAACGCATTGCCGCAACAGGTAAAAAAGCTTGCTTTCGCGCTTTGCTCTCTACGGCGTAAAGGCATCGTCTCTACGCCGTAACTGTGTCGCATTGCCGCCGTAACAGCATCGCATATACGACGTAACTATGTCGCCAATGCGCCGTAAACACGAAAAACGGGCGGTTTGCGTCTCACCAGAGTGCTACCTGCCGCCTGTCGTTTCCGCCCTTATCTCATCCCTCGCTTCTCTGGAAAATTATTTTCATTTGTAAACTCCTGTTACTTTTTGTAAACATAATTCACACCCTTTTCCTCGCTTTTGTCCCCAACGAATTGCCCGACCCGCAAACCTCGCTGTTCCACGTGAGGAGAGATATAACTTTTTTTCTCACGCAGAGGCGCAGAGGACGCAGAGCTTTTTTTAATCTTGCCGGTTGTTTTAGAGCTTTAAAGAGGAAGCCTAAAGGCTTTGGGAGACCTGCCGCCC
>CAZZNO010000182.1:0-5719 GCA_964655685.1 uncultured Prevotella sp. | reverse complement strand
GATGCAAAGGTAAGAGCCTTCCAGGCTCTATAAAGCTATTTTGATACACCCTCATACTCTCAAGCAGAAAGAAATACGCAGGGAAGGCAAAGGCATAGTTCTAAAAATCGTTTAATACTTGCAAAAGTACATCAAGGTTATTGAAAGAGGCAAACGAATAACAGGATTTTTCGTAATTTTGCCGTTGCAATAATTAAAAGCGAAACATCATGAAGTATTTTGTAGTACGCTACGTACACACTGAGTTTACAGGCTGGAAAAAGTATCTCTTTGCCCATTTAGAGTATCTGAAAGACCTTATCAGGGAAGGCAGCCTGCTGATGTCCGGTCCGCTGCAAGACTCAAAGGAGGGTGAGAAGGAAGCCATCCTTATCTTCAAAGCCGAGGACAGAGAAGCCTTGCAGCGGCTGATTGAAAGCGACCCTTACTGGAAAGAAGGACTTGTCGCAGACCACGTCATCCGTGAGTGGAATCCGATGTTCGGTATGCTGGGCTATTCCGCCGAGCAGATGGAGGCTGGGCTGGCTGAGAAGGCTAAGCAGCAAAACGGCTAAGTATGAATTCAAAGAAGTTCAATGACCGAGAACAACATAACCATTAGAAAGGCAACTGTAGACGATGCCAAAGCGTTGCTCGACATCTATGCTCCATACGTTGAGAATACCGCTATTACGTTTGAATACGATGTGCCGACATTAGAAGATTTCTCTGAGCGCATAAGGCAAATCAGCAAATCTTATCCTTATATCGTCGCCGTTGAAAACGGAAAGATTTTAGGTTATGCCTACGCATCACAGTTCAAAGCCCGTGCAGCATACCAGTGGAGCGTAGAAACGTCGATTTATCTTGACATGAATGTTCGGCATCACGGCATCGGCAGGCTATTGTACACTGAATTAGAAAAGCAACTCCAATCGCAAGGCATCCTCAACATGAACGCTTGCATAACGTATATGGACAAGGCTGACGAGCACCTTCCGCTTGACAGCGTCCATTTCCATGAGACTATGGGCTTCAAGCGCTGCGCCCACTTCCACAAAATCGGCTACAAGTTTAACAAGTGGTACGATATGATTTGGATGGAAAAAGTTGATATGCAGCATCGTTGTTGACACTTTCCCCCAATTCTCAGGACTCATCTAAATCATTTCCCCCTTCCTGTAAGCCAGCGGTGTCTCGCCCGTCTCCCGCTTGAAATATCTGTTGAAGAATGACGGATTGGGGAAGTTGAGCCTTTCGGAAATATCATACACGGGCATGTCGCTATGGCGCAGCATTATTTTTGCCTGCATAACGATAGAGCGATTAATCCATTGCATGATGGTTTGACCGCTTTTTTGTTTTATGACCTTGCTGAGATGTCCGACGGTAACGCACAGGCGGTCGGCGAAGAAAGCCGGCTTATGCTCTCGCCCGTCCTGTGCATTCAGCAGGTCAACGAACTGGTGGAACATCCGCTCACCTCGTGAGTCGTAATCATGAGCCTTGTTTCCGTTGTCGGCATTATGCCACAACCGGACAGTATATTCAATGGCAGCTTCTGCAAGGCGGTCATACTCGGGATTGACGCTATTATCAGTCCTAACGCAATCCCACATCAACTGAATGTAAGTCTTATACCGCTCGGTTTCTTCAGGCTTTAGATGCAAGACATGCGGATGTTGGAAAGTGTGGGAAGTATTGAGGTTGGCAAATGAGAATGCACGGAAATTGATGTCATCAGATACCTGCTCCATCTGAATAATAGCCTGCTCGGGAATGACGAGCAAGTCTCCAGCCGAAACTTTTAAAGTCTCAAGATTGATGTCCGTCAGCAGTTGCCCTTCTGTAAAGAGCATAAGCCGTCCGCCGTCTATACGGTAAGGCACGCCGAGCGGAAAGCCTGCCTTGCGTATAGGTTGCGCGTCGAGAGTAACGATACGGTCGGGAGAAACATAGAAGTTTTCATCAGCAGCAACCTGCTCTTTAATACTCCGCATCGTCAGTTCGTTTACTTCCTTTGTCTGTCTTGTCATAATCTTATCCGTTTAATCATCGGCAAAGATAATTATTTATTCGGAATAAACATCATAATCTATCAGAAAACCCGTATCAGGACATTTCCCGACTGCATGAGATAACGTATTTATCTTTGATTATATCTACCTTTGCACCCAGAAATAAAAACAAATAAAAAAGATAGACGTATGAATAAAGCAGATTCATTGAAGATTTGGAAACCGGCATACGAGTTCCGCAAAGAGGAGAGTTGGTCAGGCTTACTTTACAAGCAGCCGGCAGGCAAGCACCTGTTGAAAAAGGGCTTCCAAGTGGCTGACGTATTCCATCCTTTAGAGCACGACATACTTTGGGAGAAGGACATTCCAGTTGAGATGCGCGACGGCGTGAAGATATATACTGATGTTTACCGTCCTACAACCGACGAGAAGGTTCCTGCCATCATCGTCTGGAGTCCTTACGGCAAGAACTCTGGCAACGGCGACCGCTATCAGAACATTTTCCGCCAGCTCGGCATTGACATGAAATGCGTGAGCGGATTGCAGAAATGGGAAGGACCAGACCCTGACTATTGGGTTGGTCACGGCTATGCCATCCTTCATCCTGACACACGCGGCATAGGCCAGTCGGAAGGTGACATCACTATGGTAGGCACTCAGGAAGGCAGAGACGGCTACGACCTCGTGGAATGGGCTGCACGACAAGAGTGGTGCAACGGCAAGGTGTCGTTTGCAGGAACAAGTTATCTGACATTCTCGCAGTGGTTCATCGGAGCCGAATGCCCTCCGCACCTTGCCTGCCTGCAACCAAGCGAGGGCTTCACCGATGGTTATCGTGACCTCTGCCGTCGTGGAGGAATGCCCGACTTCGTCTTCGCCCGTGGATTGCAGACCAACCATCAGGGCAACCAGCGCCGTGAGGACGTTTATGAGGAGTGCCAGAAGTATCCGTTCATCAACAACGACCTGTGGCAGGACAAGATTGCCAAACTTGAGAATATCAACGTTCCCGTTTATGTCGTCGCAAGCTATTCCAACGTGCTCCATACCGACGGCACATTCCGTGGATGGCGTGGCATAAGCAGCAAGGACAAGTGGCTCCGCATACATGACAACCTGGAGTGGCCCGACTATTACAACCCGAAGTATATTGAGGACCGCCGCCGTTTCTACGACCATTTCCTCAAAGGCATTGACAACGGATGGGAGAAGACTCCGCGCGTGCGCTACTCCCTGCACGACATGGAGGGCGGCAACAAGGTCGACCAGCCAGCTACAGAGTTCCCACCGGTTGGCACGGAGTATAAGAAGTTCTATCTTGACGGTGTCAGCCGCAAGCTCGACGCAGAGTCTCCGGCTACCGACACCCCTGCAGTTTACGAAACCGAGGGCGGAGTATTCAACCGTGCGTCCTTCCATCTCACTTTCGACCGTGAGACATCATTCATCGGCTATCCGAAAGTGAAGCTCTATGTAGAGGCTGACGGAGCCGACGACATGGACCTCTTTGTCTACGTCCAGAAGCTCGACCGCCAGGGCACAGTCCGCTATCAGTACACCTTCCCTTGCCGCGATGCCCGTTCGCTCGATATGCTCGAACCTGCCGGCGGACTGCTGAAATACATTGGCTCATACGGCCGTTTGCGTGTCAGCCGCCGTCATCTCGACGAGAAACTTTCCACCGACATCATTCCTGTTCTGAGCGAGGACCGTGAGGAGAAACTGGCGAAGGGGCAGATTGTAGAGGTTGAGATTCCGTTGGCACCTATCGGCATGACTTTCTACGAAGGCGAGACACTACGTCTGCACATCTGCGGCGACAACCCCAACGGCGGTTATTACCCCAACACCTTCTACAAGCCCGACAACCACGGCCGCCACATCATCCATTGCGGTGGCAAGTACCGGAGCTATCTGCAAATCGGCGTGCTGAAGTAATCTTCGCGCTTGGTTTCTCATCGCTGATATTCCAGAGTTCTGTAATCCTTGCACAGCTGGTCAGCAACAACCTCTTGCGCTCTTACGGCGCCCACTCCATCTATGGCAGCGACATACCGTTGGCAGTAGCCGGCATCGTGCAGAAAGTATTCACCATCTTCACCGCCTTCCTGCTCGGTATAAGCAGTGGCAGCCAGCCTATCTATGGCGTCAACTATGGAGCAGGCAACTACGACAGGGTTCGCCAGACTCTACGGGTAACGGTCAGGGCATCTGCCGTGATTGGAGTCATTGCAATGATATTGTTTGAGGTTTTTCCCGAACAAGTCATCTCGCTTTTCGGTGGAGGCAACGAGCTCATGATGCGTTATGCGGTCAAGTATATGCGCGTGTTCTTCTCAGCAAGTTTCTTCTGCGCTTTGTTTGTCTGCATCAATACCTTCTTCCCTTCGGTCGGCAAGGCAAAGATTTCTGCCATGCAGTCGCTCTTCCGGCAAGTTGTCCTCACGGTTCCCCTGCTGTTAATCTGCACAATGATTGGCGGCGTTGACGGAATAATGTATGCCACGCCTATTACCGACATCGTTACAGCCGGTATGTGCGTCTTCATGCTGTACAGGTTCCTGAAGGAAATAAAGCTCAAGGAAGCAGTCGCCTTTGCTGTATAAAATTCTCTCAAAGTTCATGGCGCGTAATGAATCAAGGACTGTCTATACCTATTTTTTGCCACAAAAAATTGGAAGAATAGGCTATATCTAAAATAAAAATATTAATTTTGCGAAAATAAAAGAAAGGAAGATTATGACAGCAACGCAAATAAACGCAGAGATCTATCAGAATCTCGGGTTCCTTGCTGATAGTGAGGACTATATGCAAAAGGTTCTTGACTTTTTAAAGAAACTCTCATTTCAAAAGCGCAGTAATACAGCTAAGAAAACGTCAGATAAAATATTTGTTGACGTTAGTAAACCACTTCCAACAGATAAATATGTCGGACTTATATCGTCATCTCGTGAAGATGATGAGAGAGCTAAAGAACAATATATGAGAGAGAAATACGGCAGATACCTATGAAAATATACTTAGACACAAATATTGTCATGGAGTATTTCGGACATCGAGATTTCTATGAGGATGTTAGTATTATATTGAAAGCTGCTCAGCAAAATTCATTGGAAGCAGTTATATCTACCAATTCTCTTGATACAATCATTTATCTTATCGGTTGTGAATTGAAAGATAATGGGATACACGAACCTCAAAAACGTCAAAGGATTCGTGAGATGGTAAAGAAACTATTGGGATATATAAATGTTGTCAGTATAAGCCGTGATAAGATAGTTGAAGCATTGGATGATGAAAACTTTAAAGATATAGAAGACAGTATCCAATATTACTGTGCTATCGAAAACGAAAGTGATTATCTGATAACGATTAACACGAAACATTTCAAAGAAACCAACGGCACATTGGAGGTCATAAGTCCAATGGAGTTTGTAAAAAGATACATTCGAAACAAATCGAACTTATAATGGTTTAAATTAGAGGGTGTATCAAAATAGCTTTATAGAGCCTGGAAGGCTCGCCGCTTGCTTAACCCCGTCTCATCCTGCGAAGCAGGTGAGGCGGGGATAGAGGCAGAGTCGCAGCATCAACCCTGGAGGGGTTGCCGCTGGTAAACGCTTGATACCGAGCAACCACCAGCGGCAGCCCTTCGCGGGCTGTGTCCCTGCACCCTTTTGCCCACCCCCACTCACCTCTCGCTTCGCTTCGAGGATGAGTGG
>CAZZNO010000181.1:0-5729 GCA_964655685.1 uncultured Prevotella sp. | reverse complement strand
GCCGACGAGTCCTCTTTCTTGCAAATGAGCAGGACGTTGTCCTTGCCGGCGACGATGAAGCCGTCGAGCCCGTTCACCACGCCCGTGACGCCCTTTGGCAGCTTCACCACGTTGTGGTGGCTGTTCTCCATCAGCACGTCGCTGTCTATCACCACGTTGTCGTCGTTGTTTTTTGGCAGAGCCTCGTAGATGCCGTGCCACGTGCCAAGGTCAGCCCATCCGAAGTCGCATTTCATGACGCACACGTGGTCCAGCTTGTCGAGCACACCGCCCTCCACCGACACGTTGGGGTACGAAGGGAAATATTCCGACATATAGTCTTCCTCCTCCTGCCGTGTGGCGTGCGGCTTTATCTCGTCAAGATGGTCAAGCACCTGCGGCAGGAAATGGGAGAACACCTTGTGAACCTGCTTGACGTTTGACACGAAGACGCCCGTGTTCCAAAGAAACTCGCCACTGTCCATGAACATCTGCGCAAACTCCCGTTCCGGCTTCTCCGTAAAGCTCCTTATCTTGAAGATGTTGCCGCTCACGTGCCCGTCGGTCTGTATATATCCGTAGCCTGGCTCAGGGCGCGTGGGCTTCACGCCCATAGTCATGAACGTCTCGTGAGTGGCGGCAAAAGCCATAGCCTCGCGCACGTTGGCGGCGAAGGCATCCTCGTTGAGCACCAGCTGGTCAGACGGCACGATAATCATCACCGCCTCGGGGTCAGCCTTGGCTATGCGGTGGTTGCCCCAAGCCACGCTCGGCGCCGTGCCCCGCAGGATGGGTTCGGGCAATATGTTCTCGCGCCTCACCGCCGGCAGCTGCTCCGTCACCATGCTGAGGTATTCTGTATTGGTGCTTATATAGATTTTCTCCGGCGCAATAATCTTTGACATGCGGTCATAAGTTTGCTGAAGCTGCGTGCGCCCTATTCCGAAGAAATCGATAAACTGTTTCGGATAACTCTCACGGCTGCACGGCCACAAGCGGCGACCGCGACCACCAGCCAAGATAAGGCAATAGTTATGATCAATAGAAGGCATGTAAATAAACTTAGATTAAATTTTTTCAGTAACAAAGCTACAACTAAATAACGATTTATCCAAGCCTTTGTTACCTTTTTCGTTATTTTTTAATTGCGGCAACGTTTTTTCAGCATTTATATTCTCTAACTTTACACTTTTTCGTAACTTTGCACTCACATAGCTTCAAGACATGGCTAAAAAGCAAATACTTCTAATCAACGATATGTGCGGCGTAGGGAAAGTGGCGTCAGCGGCAATGATGCCCATACTCTCATATATGGGCCACACTACATACAATTTGCCTACGGCATTGGTGTCAAACACGCTTGACTATGGCAAGTTCAACCTCCTCGACACCACCGACTACATTACCGGCTGCTTCCCCGTGTGGAAAGAGCTGGGCTTCCATTTCGACGCCATTTCCACCGGCTTCATTGCCTCTGAGCGGCAGGCGGGAATAATCTCCGCCTATTGCAAAGAGCAGGAAAGCCTCGGAACGCCAATATTTGTAGACCCGATAATGGGCGACGAAGGCAAGCTCTACAACGGCGTGACGCCTGCTACCATTGACAGCATGAGGGAGATGGTGGCTATAGCCGACCTCATCTTCCCCAACCACACCGAAGCCTGCTACCTCACAGGCTGCGACTACAGGCGCGAAGGCGTGACGCGCGAAGAAGCTTTCAACCTGATAGACGGGCTGAGGAACATTGGCACGAAGTCGGTGCTCATAACCTCCATACCCGTAAACGGGCAGCACTGCGTGGCGGGTTACAACCATCTGACTGGCGAGTATTTCCTGCTCGACTACACCGAGATTCCCGTCCACTTCCCCGGAACGGGCGACATATTCTCTGCCGTGCTGCTCGGGCACTTGCTCGACGGCGAACCCTTGAAGCAATCCACGCGAAAAGCTATGGATGCTGTCTACACTCTCATCGACCTCAACAAGAACAATGAGGACAAAAACCGTGGCATACCCTTGGAGAGATACCTCGAAGTAATAGCTTCATGACTTACTTTTCAAACCTTTTAACCGTCCATTCGTCCATACAGACGGTTGTCGTAATATCGCTCATCATTGCCTTAGGACTTGCGTTGGGCAAAATAAAGGTCAAAGGCATATCCCTCGGCGTGGCGTTTGTGTTCTTTGCCGGCATTGCCGCCGGAGAATGCCACCTGTCAATAGACCACAACATCCTCGACTTCGTTGAGACGTTCGGGCTTGCAATGTTCGTCTATTGCCTCGGACTGCACGTGGGGCCCAACTTCTTTGGCTCGCTGAGGCATGAGGGCATGGCGCTGAACCTCTGGAGCCTCGCCGTCATAATCCTCGGCACGGTCTTCGCCCTTGTGCTGGTGCCTATAACCGGCATCGACCTCCCCGACATGGTGGGCATCCTCTGCGGCGCCACCACCAACACGCCCGCCCTCGGTGCCGCCACGCAAGCCCTCGACCACCTCGGCATGCCCAGCGGCAGCGTTGCCCTTGCCACCGCCGTCACCTATCCGCTCGGCGTGGTGGGAGTAATCATAGCAATGGTCTTGATAAGAAAGCTGTTCGTGAAGCCACGTGACCTCGTAGTCAAGCCTCTCAGCGACGACGACCATACCTACGTGGCGCAGTTCATTGCCCTCAACCCTGCAATAATAGGCAAAACCGTAGCCGAAATTGCGCACATGACGCACCTCAGATTCATAATCTCAAGAATATGGAGGGGCAAGGATGTCATTGTGCCTGTTGCCAACACCGAAATACACGTCAACGACTCGCTGCTCGTGGTGACCACCAAGGAGGACGAGGAGGCAATGGTGGTGCTGTTCGGAAAACAGGTGGACAGAGACTGGAACAAGGACAACGTAGACTGGAACGCCATCGACGCAAAGGTGGAGAGCCGCGTATGCGTGGTCACACGCACTGCCCTCAACGGCAAGAAACTCGCATCGCTGCACATGCGCGACGCCTACGGCGTGAACGTGAGCCGCGTGATGCGTGGCGACATACGCCTGCTCGCCAGCGACGACCTGCGGCTGCAATACGGCGACCGAGTGACAATCGTGGGCAAGCACGACGACCTTGACAATGCAGAGCGTTTCTTTGGCAATTCGGTGAAAACCCTCGAGGAACCCAACATCGGCAGCATCTTCATAGGCATAATCCTCGGTTTGGCACTCGGCACCATCCCCATCTCGCTGCCCGGCATGGAAAGCCCCATACGCCTCGGCATTGCCGGCGGCCCCATAATCATGGGCATAATCGTAGGCGCGCTCGGCCCGCGCACGCACATCATTTCATACACCACGCGCTCAGCGTCGCTCATGCTCCGCAAGCTCGGGCTGTCGCTTTATCTCGCCTGCCTCGGCCTCGATGCCGGCAAGGATTTCCTCGCCACCGTGGTGCGCCCCGAGGGACTGCTGTGGGTGGGCATTGGCTTCCTCATAACGCTCATACCCGTGGTAATAATAGGCGTCATAGCACTTAAAACACACAAGTATGATTTTGGCTCCATCTGCGGCATTCTCTGCGGAAGCATGGCAAACCCGATGGCTCTCGGCTACGCCAACGATACGCTGCCGGGCGACACGGCAAGCATCAGCTATGCCACCGTCTACCCCCTCGGCATGTTCATAAGGGTAGTGATAGCGCAAGTGCTCATAATGTTCCTTGTGTAAATGAACAATCCCTTTTATTATACACCGTCGCCGGAAAGCCTCAAGGCAGCAAGAGAAGTTGCCGACTGGCTTTCCGGTCTTTCTTCTCCCTTTTGCCGGCAGCCCGTCACGAAAGAGTTTCGCAACGACATCGACAAGGGGAAAATGTTCGGCGTGCTGGTTGTCAAGACTGGCAGCTCCCGCCTCCCCCTGGAGAAAGGCACGGGCAGCCTTCACTACATTGCTGCCTACAGCGGACAGGTGTGCGGACGCTCCGACTGGCATGAGTTTGTGCCTGCGGTCTTCGACTATCTACAGCCTGGCGGCTATTTCAAGCGGCACGAGGCTGAAATCTCGGAGATAAACAAAAGCATTGCCGCCATTGCCAACGAAAACGGCAAAAGCGGCATTGCAAACGGGCGGCAAGGCAAAAGCGGCAACGAGCCTGCCAATGCCACCCCCACCCCTCAAGCAGACGAGCGCCCCTCGACCCACAAGGGAAAGCTTGACGGCGAGACCGACGAGGAATACATACGCCGCAGGCAGTTTGAAAATGCCGAACTGCACCGATGGAAAATGCGAGAGCGCAAGCGCCAAGCCGATGCCGACGCGCAAAAGCGGCAGCTCGGTGAACAAATGGCTGGGCTGAAAGCGTTGCGGCGCAAAAAAAGCGACGACTTGCAGCGCTGGCTTTTCCGCAATTTCCAAATGAGGAACGGCAGGGGCGAGGTCAAGGACTTGATAGATATCTGGCAGGGCAACGAGCCTTTGGCAAACTCTGAACAAAGCTTTGGCGGCGGCACTGCAAACACGGACAGCTCTAAAAACATTCTGCCACGTTCCCGAAACATCCTGCCCCCTGCCAAAACCATTCTTCCCCCTTCCAAAACCATCCTTCCCCCTGCCGGCTCCGGCGAATGCTGCGAGCCCAAGCTCCTGCAATATGCGTTCACGCACGGCTTGGAGCCCGTAAGCATGGCTATGTTCTGGTGGGGAGAGAGCCCCAAGCAGGAGGTGCGCCACCACCTTCATTTCTATCCCGCTTGCAACAGCAAGTGCAAACCAATACTCGGATGGATGCTTCATGGCATCGACGTCGACCCCAATCCTTTGGAAAGCAAAGAGCGCGACGCTGAGCTGGCGGCACAGCTCAAAACCATCTATGAAGACAGCTCCATCTGCGTGGTCGACAAGCCTGCCGGCTTGCTCTCGGTGCCCGGCAACAGCGGGCGCGAAAGCGTGCTGGGCATCATGCGCCGCCGATACCCCGACGCCGACTCGCCGCTGATTGTGCACCGCCTCGACATGGACACGAGCGGGCTGATGATAATAGCCAAAACCATGACTGCCTATCACGACCTGCAAAACCAGTTTGCCAACCACGAAATACGGAAACGATACGTCGCCATATTAACCAAGGACATAGCCTGCGCCAACCAAAATGGCGAAGACGGAAAGAAAGCGCTTTCGGGCACAATCTCGCTGCCGCTCCGACCCGACCTCGACGACCGCCCACGGCAGTTGGTCGATTTCGAGCACGGGCGCGAAGCCGTGACCCGCTACCGGTTTGTGGGCGAACGGCGCGTATGGCTCTCGCCGCAAACAGGAAGAACGCATCAGCTCCGCGTGCATTGCGCCCACAGGCTCGGGCTTGCCAACCCAATCCTCGGCGACCCCCTGTATGGCGACAACGACGGCTTGCAGGCAAGCCACGTCCCGCCACGCATGTTTCTTCATGCCGAGGAAATAGTTTTCCGCCATCCCTTGAACGGAAACACCATGACCTTCACGTCAAAAGCCCCATTTTAAACCGCCCTCCATTCCGCACGCCGCACAAAATAAGCACACACGCCACACGTACAGACACGCATGGCGCACGAACAGACACGCATGGCGCAACGTAATAAGCATGCACGCCGCACGTACAAAATACGTGCGGCGTGTGTAGTAAGTACGTACGCCGAACGAATCATGCCTTTATTTTTTCAGAAAAGAGGCAGGTAACAGAAAGGACGTTATAAACTATTTTTACAAGACACAAAAGCAAAAGCAGGTGCATCAAAA
>CAZZNO010000180.1:0-5734 GCA_964655685.1 uncultured Prevotella sp. | reverse complement strand
TTACTTTTCAGCAACAACCAAGAGGACTATTCCCGGGTCGGACAGGTCGGTATGGTTTGCTTTGATGTGGGAGACCTCTGTGTATGGGTATTTGTTTTGACGGCATAGGTCTTCAATTGTTGCGCCGGAGATGACGATGCTGCGCCCGTCGGGAGTCTTAAGATAAGGTATTTCCTCGGGGTTGCCGTCGCTTGCGAGGTCTTGAGCAAACACCTTGAATTTGCCTTGCGGCAGTCCGTTCTGATAGGCAAGAGTCATGGAGTGGCAATGGCCGAAAATGCCGACCTTGCGATCCCATCGCAGGGGCTGAACGCGCACGTCTACTTTCTGCTGCTTATAGTCGCCGTCGATGAGGCGGTTGATGACGGCGACGGATGTGCATTCGTTGTCATAAAGCGACGCCAGCACGTACGGTTTTTCCTTGTTGAAGGCGTCTACGCCCAGTATTTCGGGCAGAGGCAAACGGCGGCTCATGCGTGCAGGAGCTTCGTAGCGGTTGCTGCGGCTGCTGTCGAACAGCTTTTCATCTGAAACGGTATAGTCGCCGTCGGCGCTGAACGGCAGCGCTATGCGATGCCATCTCACTGCCCGTACAATTTCGTTCAGGCGGTTCTTCATGAACCTGTTCCCGGCATCAAACGTTCCGTCGGGCTTCCCGTTGGGATAGGCGCCCACATAGGGATGGCGCATGATTCCTATGGCGCAGCCGAGCCCGGCAGCAATATAAGCCTCGTCCTCACAATTGATGATGCTCCAGCCGTCAATCTCGTTTTTGCCTTTTGAAAGAACCTCAGCTACGCGGCTTATGGTTTGCGCTTGCGAAAGGTTTGCGTTTACGTCGTATGTGCGCAGCACTTGGCTGAACGTGATGTAATATGGCTTATGAGGCCCGCCGTCTTGGAAGGAAGCATTCTCAATGATGACGTCGGGAGCCACCTCGCGCCCCCATCGGCTCAGGTTGCGGCGGAAGGCGTCGTCACGGTCTTTGTTTCCCCAGTCCAGTTTCCAATAGTGGAAGCCGCTCTCTTGCGATTGTTTCAGGCGCAGCTTCCAATATTTTTCTTCTTGCTTGACCGTCCATTTCTTTGAGTTCTCCAGCGTGTTGGCTTTGCCCGTGTACTTCTTCGTGAGGTTTATCGGGTCTTGGGCGCAGATCCAGCCGCCCAAACCGCGCCATCCTTTTGCCTTGACCGCCTTTACGAGGGCAGCCATGCGCTCGGTGTCGTTTCCGGCGAAGGAGGGGAAGCGGGTTGGGTCAATGGTCAGTGTTGCCAAATACTCGTTGTCGTAATTGGTGCCGTGGGGGCGCTTGCTGTTGGAATTGGCAGGAATGTCCCAAGAGTCGTCCATGACGAACAGGAGGTCTTGGCGGATGGAGGGATAATGGTCGAGCCAACCCTGGTAGCGGCTGCTGACGGTGTAGGTGGCGCCGTCGATGGTCTTGGCGGCGTCTTTTGGGTAAACCTTATTGGTGCCGAACAGGTTGTCCTCGTTCATCTCGGCACGTGAGTCGTTGGAGCCCCGTCCGAAGGTGTGGGAGGCAATAAAGCCCTGCAGATTCCAAGTGCAATAATAATCGGGGGCTTGTGAAGGCGTTGCAGGCACCAGGCTGCCGGGGTTTTGCTGCGCCATGCAGGGCAGGCACAGCATGATGGCTACGGCTATTATCGTTGTCTTCATTGCTGAGGGCTGTCCTATTCAGTGTGTACGAGTATATACTCCAGAGCTTCTTTCCCGTTGGGGCGGATGGAGAATGTGGCGCCTTTAGGAACATAGACGGAGGTCAGGGGGCGCACGGTGCATTGCTCGCCGTTCAAGCTGACTCTGGCTTCTCCTTTCAGCAGGAAGTAGACGGCTTGCTTGGTGGCTTTCTTCACCTGTTGCTTCTTAGAGGTCTTTATTCTTTCGGCGGTCATTCCGTTTCCCGACATTTCCTTCTTGAGGTACCACAGAGGATTGGCTTTTGAATAAGGCACGTAGCAGTCAACCATTTTATAGTCTTTCTTGCCGGGAAGGAAAGGCTTGTCCAGCTTGCCTTTGAATTCGCGTTTGAACATGACGTATCTGATGCGCTGGTTCATGTCCGTGCGCCTGATGTTGTGCCACGACGTAGCCGGTGCGTAAAAGGCATCGCCCGGGTGGAGACGTTGTTCTTCGTCGTTGAGGCGGACGATGGCTTCGCCTTCAACCATGTAGAACAGCTCGTCCTCGAAATGGGAGTGCGGGTCGTGAGTTTTTACTCCCTTGTCCACCATCGACATCTTTACACTCAGCGTGTCGGCAACGCCGCCGGCAGGGATAAACCAGTATGCCCAGCCCGTAGCGTTAGGCTCTACGCGCCTTTCGTCGAATGTGTCGACACAATCTTTCAACGTCAGATTTTTTTGTGCCCATGTCTGCATGGGGATGCACACCGCCAGCAGGGCAACAGCCCTCAGGGCGTTCTTGCTGATGGCTTTAAAACTAATCTTTTTCATACGAATTGCTTTTAATATTGTTTACCGATGAAAACTCTTTGAGACGAATTTCAGCACTTCAGGCAGCGAGCCGCGCCAGTATTCCCAGTTGTGGCTGCCGTCACGCACTCTGTATTCGTGTGGTATCTTCTGCGCGTCCATCACTTTGCGCATGTCCGCCAGGCGTATGCTCAGATGGTCGTCGTCGCCACAATCGAAATACCAGCGCAGCTTTTTTACTTTTTCCAATTGTTCTCCGCTGAGCGATCGGAACTTCTCTATGAGGTTGGTCTCGACGTAGGCGGAGTCGAGCACGCTCTTTGCCAGGCGGTCTGTGCGTTCTTTGCCTATGCGGCGATAGGAGCGGTTTATGAATTCTTCATAGTCGGCTGGGCCGGGGGCAGCGCTCAGCGGGCAGACGGCAGAAAACATGTCGGGATGGCGCAGGGCATAGCCTATGGAGCCGCCTCCTCCCATCGACAGCCCTGCCACGGCTCGGAACTGCTTGTCGGTCTTGACACGATAGTTTTTTTCGATGTAGGGAATGAGCTCTTTGAAGAAGAAGTCTTCACCATGCCAAGAGTTGTCGAGCTCGTTGAAATAGCCTTCGTGCGCATTAGGCATGACGATAATCATTGGTGTGGCAGAGCCTTCAGCCATTGCTTTGTCGGCAATGTGGCTCACTTCTCCGAACTGTTCCCAGCTGGTGTGGTTGTCGCCGGCGCCGTGAAGCAAGTAGAGCACGGGATATGTGCGTTCTGACAGTTGGTAGCCAGCAGGCAGGTAGACGGAGTAATGCCTGGTGCCTTTCAGAAATTTGCTTTCCAGCGTCAGGTTTTCAATGTACTTGCCGTTTTGCTGTGCCGCGACACTGTCGAATGCCGCAATGACTGTTATCAATGCTATCAGATATTTCTTCATACCTTTTTTGATTTACGGATTGTTTGATTTTAGTTTCTTTGTTTTGCCTTGTCAAGCGTGGTCTTGATGGTGTTCAGCACGGCGTTCATGTCGAATTTGCGGTCGGTGCTGTACCAGTCTTTAAATGCGCCGTGCTGCGTCTTGTACAGGGCAGCCTGTGCAAGCTGCATCTCTTTGTATGCTTTTTCCAGGTTGTTTATCAGCGCCGCATGGTCAGCCTGGTGTTTGTAGGCGTAGGTATAGTGGTAGAGCGTGTTGCTGAGATGCGCCATGAACGTGGCGTATGCCAGGAGGTTGTCGTAGAAGAACTGCCGGTAGGGGCTCTTTAGCTTGGGCATTATGGCTTGGGCGCGTTTCTCCACGTTGCCGAAACTCTTTGCCGATGCTTTCATGCCTACAAGTATGGCGTCAACCTGTGTACTGACCCCGTTGTCCTCCGGCACGATGCGGAACACACGCCCTGGCACGCGCTCATACATGTAGCGGTCGGGCAGGGGCTTTTCCTTGAAATGGAAGAAGTCTGAGCCGATGTAGCCGATGGCGCGTGCGTAACGCTGGTCTTGGAAGATGAACTGGCGCTCCATGCCGCCGGGGAAGTCGGGCTTGCGCTGTGTCCAGTAGGAATAGAAATAGTCTTTATAGAGCCGGGCTATCTCGTCGGCGTGTTCTTCGCCGAAGTATTGGGCGGCATAAGAGCGGTTCCAATCGTCGCAGTTGAAAGAATTGTAGTCCCACAGCAGTTTGGCGTTGGCTGTCATGGTGTACATGTATTCGCGGAAGTTGCCCGAGTTGACTACCGACAGATACAGCGGCGCCTTGCTGTTCACGTAGCGGTAATTGAACTCCATCTTCCAAGGGCCTTCTGCGGGAGCCAGGTGAGAGCCTGTGGACGTGAACTGGAGGTTCATGTAATAGCCCAGCTTAACGGGCTTTTGCGGATTGAATTTCTGCAAGTCGTCATACGGATAATGGTCGCGCCTGCCTGAGCAGAAAGTCCAAATCATGTTCTCGCCTTCGGGTGGTGTCACGATGCCTCGGTTTACCAAATCCGCCATTTCATCGTAGAAAGTCATGCGGATGTACGGGTTGGGGCTCTTATCGTATTTCTTAATGATCTTGACCTGTTCGCGCAGCATTTCGTTGATGACCTTGCCGCGCTCTGCTTCGTCTTTCGGCGCATCGGGAAAGAGCACCCAGAAGGGCTGGTCGCCCGAGCCTCGGAAAGCTATGTTCCAAATGTTCTCAACGCCGCTTTCCACTACGGTTCTTGCGCCATATTCCCAAAGCTCCTTCACTTTGTCGATGTTCTTCAGCGACAGTTCGGGCACGTTCTCCACCTTTCGTATGTTTTTCCAATAGCGGTTCCAGTCGCCGAAGGTGGTGTTCAGCATGAACATGTGGTGTGAGGTGACTATCAGTCCGAACTTCTTGCATTGCTGCATTCCGCTGCCTATGCCGGGGTAAGCCAAGCCTGCGTTTTCCATAGTGTTCAGCTTCAAGCGGAGCATGGTTTCGTACACGATGTCGCGGTTTTCCTGCGACTCACGAATCCATGCGCTGTAGAGGTCGGTGTCGTTGGGCAGCCACGAGCGATAGCGCACTTGCGGCGACTTGAAAAACAAGTCGGTGCCGGTGGGCACTTCTATGACGTCCTTGTGTTGCGGCTGCCACGAGCACCAGAACCACAGCGGCGGCACTCCGAGGAATTTCTCGTCGAAGGTGTAGACGGCGTATATGGCGCCGCGCATGTCTTTTCCGTCAAGATAGACGCGTTTCGCCTCGGCGTCCACCCACACGCGATGTGATTCGAAGCCGTCGAGCGGGCGAAGCTTTTCCAAGTCCAGCCCAAGGGCGTTGGTTTCGCGGTTTACGATGACGATGCTGGGGCTGCTTCCTGCGGCAAGGCTGTTTGTGATGACGGGCTTCTGCCCGGTCACCTTTTTGAAATCGTTGGCAAAAGTCTCCACAGCCTGTTTCAGAGGAGACGGTTCGTTTTCGGCTATTACGATTCTTGCTTGCTCGGGGTGTATCTTCAATAGGTTGTCGGCTGGTGCGGCATGCGTGCGTGCCCTCGCTTGCGGAACGATGGCTATGATGAATGCCAGTATGGTTAAAAGTTGTTTCATATATTACGGATTTTATGCTTTCACGGCATGCTTAATGAATATCTGCAAACCCAAAAGAGCCTGGCGGGCTCTGCCATTTTCTGCGGATTCGCTGTGTTGCGGCTCAGCCTCGCCGCAAAGGCCTCAAAAGAGCCTGGAAGCCTCGCCGCATTTGTAACCCCCACTCATCCTCGAAGCGAAGCGAGAGGTGAGTGGGGGGTGGACAATTTTGTATTGTGCATTATGTATTAT
>CAZZNO010000179.1:0-5769 GCA_964655685.1 uncultured Prevotella sp. | reverse complement strand
TTGCCAATGCGCGAAGCCGGCATCTTGGTGTATTTAGAAGCAAGATACATAGACACCTGGCGCGCCATAACATAATCGCGTTTGCGGCTCTTGGAGTTTATCTGCGTGGTTGTCACGTTGTAGTGGCTGCACACCTTCTCCAGAATATCATCCACCGTCAACGGGCGGTCGTCCACTTTCACGGCACGCTTAATCACGCGGTTGGCAAGGCGCATGTCGATGTTGCAATTGTAGACTATGGAATAAGCCATCAGCGAGTTGATGACCCCTTGCAGGTCACGCACGCTTCCGCTTGCCGTCTCGGCTATGAACTCTATCACGTCACGCGGAATCTTCAATCCGTCGCGCCTTATCTTGTTTTCAAGAATGTCAACGCAGAGCTTCGTGTTAGGCTTCTCCAGCTCAGCTATCAAGCCGCACGAGAAACGTGTGAGGAGGCGCTCTGGCACGTCCTTAAGGTCTACAGGCGGGCGGTCGGAGGCAAGTATAATGCGCTTGCCGTTCTTGAACAAATGGTTAAAGATATGGAAGAACGTATTCAGTGTGCCCGCCTTGCCCATCCATTCCTGTATGTCGTCAACAATAATCATGTCGATAGTCTGGTAGAAGGCAATGAAGTCGTTGACCACATTCTTCAGCACGGCATTGCTGTATTGCACCTGAAAGAGCCGCGCCGATATGTAGAGCACGCGCTTCTGCGGATAGAGTTGCTTAGCGCGCACGCCTATTGCGTTTATGAGGTGGGTCTTGCCGCAGCCCGACGGCCCGTAGATGAACATCGGGTTAAACTGCATGTTGTTAGGGTGCTCGGCAATAGAAAGTCCCACAGAGCGAGGCAACTTGTTGCTGTCTCCCTCGATATAGTTGCCGAACGTGAGGTGTGGGTTGAGCTGCGAGTCGAGCTGCTGCGGCTGAGCCGCGTCAAGAATCGTTGGGCTCTGATTGGCATTTGAGCGTGGCGCAGGCTTCGGGGCGGCATCCGTCGGGTCAGCCTCGATGTCCTGTGACAGGTTGTGCTCCTTGTCGGTCACGACACGGTAGCTCAGCCCAATGCCCTGCCCGAAACAGCGGTGCAGCACATTGCTGAGAAGGTCGACAAAGTTCTCCTCCAGATACTCATACACAAACGGGCTGGGTACCTGCACGAGAATCATCTTCCGAGCCTCATCATAGTGCTCGAAGACGATAGGCATGAACCATGTCTTATATATCTGCTCGGTTACGTTCTCGCGTATCAACGCCAGTGCCTTGTCCCACCGAGCATCGGAATTTGCTTTCATCTGCCAATGGATGTAGATTGTTATCTATATCTCAGCCGCCCATTTCTTGGACGCAAATGCAAAAATACAAAACTTTTCCATTCCCTCCAAATCCGTTTTTATACCATAAGCAGCCCCTCTCTGCCGTAACTTATTACATTTCTTATGCTTAGCTCCAAATTTCCGACATTGTTAAAGAAATTGAAAAATTTTCCATACAACGATAAACAAACTACCATAAATCTTTACAAAAAGTAAAAAGACAGGACAATCCCAACTATGCATTCCAGAGTCCGGAGGAACACACAAGGACAGCTCTCACACACCTTACTTTCGGTGGAGCATCATCTTTACGGCGTAAAGGCAGGACTTATACGGCGTATGGACGAGTCATTGCCGCCGTAAAAGCGGGGTCTGTACGCCGTAACTGAGTCGTAAGTACGGCGTAATTATGACCCTCAGGCGGCGTACGTAGACTAAAAGAAAAGCGGCAGAAATGCCGCTTTTAGTTATACAGCTGATACACAATCAGTTGCAGTTTTGTCTGAGAATCGTGTATTTGCGAGCGCGACCCTTCCTCGTGAGCTACAAGGCACTCACAGAGGGGGTGCGCATGACTTTTATATTACAAACGGGGCACGTTACTTGTCCTTTCTGCCAAAGAGCGAGAAGTGGACATAACGCTTTGGATGCGAACGCAAGTCGATAAGCAGCGAGTCGGCTGAGCGCATGGTCGAATTGAGATTGTTATAAAGCCCGGGGTCGTTGAGCAGGAGTCCTACGGAGCCGTCACGGCTGTTCAGGCGGTCGGTAACGCTCTGTACGTTTGCCAATGTCTGGTCAACCTTAGCCATCGTGGAGGCGATGTCGAGACCGGCAAGCTGCGAGGTGAAGCGCGAAGTGTTATCGAGCGTAGTGCCAGCCTTGTCGAGAGCATAGTTCGCCTTGCCCATCATGCCCGGCAACTGGTTGTTGACCTGCGCCATGAGCTTGTTTATGCTGCGTGTGGTTACGGTAAGGTCAGAGGATATGGTCTCTATGTTGTGCAACGAAGCGGCTATTGCCGGGTCGGCAAGCAACGCATTGACACTGGCGAGAATGCTGTCGAGCTTAGGCAGCATCTGCTCCACCTTTGGCATGAGCTGCTGCACCGAGCCCATCAGTCCGGCGTCTGTAGCGCCACGCACAGTGTCGCCCGGCTCCAAGCGCTCGCGCGGATTGTTAGCCATGAGCAGGTTCATCTTGATGTTGCCCATGAGGTCGCTCTCAATCTCTGCCGTAGAGCCACGCGGAATGCGCAAGCCGTTGTCTACTTGGAATTCCACCACCACGTCTCCGCTTTTCTGATAGTCGTAGTGAATGTCCTTGACGGTGCCAACCTGGTAGCCGTCGGCATAGATGGGGTTTGACGATGACAGGCCACTGATGTTGCTGAACGTGGCATAGTAAACATCGTCGTTTGAGAACACGGGCATGCCTTTGAGGAAGTGGAGGCCGAAAAACAAAACCACTATTCCCACTATTGCCACAAGGGCTATCTTGACTTCTTTGTTGAAAAACTTCATGTTTGCTGCTGTTTTTGTTACGTTATAATAATGTAATGCCTACTTCTTCTTGTTGGCAAGAAACTCCTTTATGCCGTCGTTCACGTTTATCTTCTTCCCGTTCTTGAACGCCACGATGAATGCCTCGGGGAATTTTTCAGCCACTTCCTTGCGCAACCTGTAAATCTCGTTGTAGTTGGTGCTCGAGCCGTAAGTGTATTTTATGTAGCTGCCCTCGGCATAGCTCTCACATCCCTTTAAGCCCTTGAAATGCTGGCTGTCATTGTCCACCTTCGTCTTGCTTGAGAATATCTGAATCTTAAATACGGGCGCATCCGTCTTTTGGATTTGAGAGTTCTTTGCGTCCGCCTGTGACTTTTCTTTTGCCTGGCGCGGCTTCTCCTTAGTGTTTTGCGGCTTTTCCTTGGAAGGGTCTGCCTTCTCTTTAGCTGGCTGCGGCTTTTCCTTTGCAGTTTTGGCTGACTCTTTAGCAGGTTGCGGCTTTTCCCTTACGGGCTGTGCCTTCTGAGGCTTCGGCTCGTCGGCAGTTTGTGTCTGCGCCGCAAGCCTTGCCTTGGTTTCCTGAACGGCTACGCTGATGTCAGCTTTCGAATCGCGGTAAGGCACGTCGATGCTGTCGTCGTGCCTGTTCTTATAGGTCACGAAAGCATTGTAAATGCCCTGAGTGTAAAGCTGGAGCGCAGAGTCTGTATTAAGGAAATTTTCCTCGTCGGGAGTGGTTATGAAGCCCAACTCAAGCAATATAGCCGGCATGGAGGTGAGCCTCAGCACTGCGAGGTTGTTCTGATGTGAACCGCCGTCGACACGTCCCGTAGCCTTGCACACCTCACGCTGCATCAGCCTTGACAGCTCCACGCTGCGCTCTCGGTTCTTGTCGGCAATAAACTCGAACATGATGTCGCTTTCAGCAGAGTTTTCCAAGCCCTTGTAATTGGTCTTATAGTCTTTCTCCATGAGAATCACCGAGTTCTCCCGTTTTGCCACTTCAAGGTTTTCCTTCAGTCCCTGCGTGCCCGTGCGCTCGCCCGTTCCAAGGGTGTAGCTTTGGAAACCGTGGGAGATTCTGCCGTGGTCAAGGGCATTGATATGGAAAGATATAAACAGGTCTGCCTTGTTGCGGTTGGCTATGTCGGCACGCTCGTGCAGCGGCAGAAAGACGTCTTTGGTGCGCGTGTAGATCACCTTCACGTCGGGGCATCCACGCTCCACCGCCTGCCCGAAGGCGAGAGCATAGCGCAGAGTTAGGTTTTTCTCGTATGAAATGATGCCTTTTGCGCCACTGTCATGGCCGCCATGCCCCGCGTCTATGACAAGCGTAAAGCGGTTGTCAGCCCCCATCACGGTGAGCAACGGAGACAGAAAAGCGATAAGAAAAAGCAGAATCTTATGCACCATAACTACTCTACGTATTTTTTCAAGGCACGCACGACGCCGTTCTTCCAGTTGTTGATGTTATCGTCGTTGAGCGAAAGAGAGCTCACGAGCTTCACCACGTGGCTTATCGGCATGCCGTACCTGAGTACGCCGGAGATGAGCTTGGCATAATTCCAATACTCAGGATTGAACTTGCCCGACAGCCCCTCTACCGTCGTCTTGTAGCCCCGCTTGTTTTCAAACTGAAAATCATAGCGATGCGTACCGTCCGGATTGGTCTGGCGGATAATCTTGCCCTTAGTCACGGTCTTGGGAAGCATGATGCCTTCCTCGTCGTCCTGCAAGCCGGTAAAAATCTCGTAAGGGCGGCCATCAAGAAGCCCCACGAAAGCCACCCACTTTTCGCGGTTGTTTTGAAAGCGAACAACGTCGCAATCGAGCTCGTCGGGGCGTTCTTCCTGTACTTCCGTCAGCGGCTGTACAACTCCCTTTCCGACGACACCGCCGTCGGCTTTCATATTTTCATTGTCCATTAATGCGCTATGTTGGTTAACCACATGCAAAAATACTTGATATTTTTCACATTCTCTATAAAAGCCTTTAATATTTCAGTTTTTTTTCCATAACTTTGCACAAGAATAGAAACTTATTACAGTAATGGAAAGCTTAAGAAACAGGAAAACCATACGCAAATATTCTGACAAAGAGGTATCAGACGAGCTGCTGAAATCTCTACTTGAGGAAGCCGAGCGCACGCCCACTATGGGCAACTTGCAGCTGTACAGCGTGGTAGTGACCCGCGACAAAGCCATGAAGGAGCGGCTGTCGCCTGCCCATTTCGGTCAGCCTATGGTGACGGGGGCTCCCGTGGTGCTCACTTTCTGCGCCGATTTCCGCCGCACATCGCTATGGGCTGAGAACAGGGATGCCGTGCCGGGCTATAACAACTTCCTGAGCTTCATCAATGCCACCACCGACGCGCTGCTCTATTGCCAGACGTTCTGCAACCTTGCCGAGGAGCAGGGGCTGGGCACGTGTTTCCTCGGGACAACCGTCTACCAGCCAACGCAAATAATAGATATTCTGCAATTGCCAAAGCTCACCTTCCCCGTGGCGACAATAACGCTCGGCTGGCCCGACGAAGACCCTGCGCAAAGCGACCGCCTGCCCGTTGAGGCTATTGTGCACGACGAGACGTACAAGGACTATGCACCCGAAGACATAGACCGGATTTATGGTTACAAGGAGTCGCTGCCCGAAAACAAACACTTTGTGGAGATTAACCATAAGCAGACTCTTGCTCAGATTTTCACCGACATAAGATACACCAAGAAGGACAATGAAGCAATGTCGGCAGGGCTGATTGAGGCATTGAAAAGACAAGGCTTTCTATAAAAAATGAGAGTTGAGACAAAGAAAAATGAACGTTGAAATAAAGAAAATTGACGACAAGGCAGGACTGAAAGCTTTCGTCAATTTCTTCTACGACTTGTACCGCGACTGCCCTTATTCGGTACCCTATCTCTACACCGACGAGATAAACACGCTTCGCAAAGACCGCAATCCTGCCT
>CAZZNO010000178.1:1164-5769 GCA_964655685.1 uncultured Prevotella sp. | reverse complement strand
CGCTTGTCAAACGCAACGACTTGGCACAGGAAATAACCCAGCAGACGTTCATCCGCGTCTACTCACGGCTTGACGACTGGCGCGGGCAAAACCTTTCTTCTTGGATAACAGCTATTGCCATGCATCTCGCACTTAATGAGCTTGACAAGGAAAGGCGGCATAGGACAGAGGCTATAGATGAGCATACAGCCTGGCAAGACAATGAATATTCAGAGGAGCGAGAGCTGATGTTACAAAGGCTCGAGGCTGCAATAAACGAATTGCAGCCCAACGACCAAGCTATCGTCAGGCTGCATTATTATGAGAAAAAGAAAGCGGAGGAGGTTGCCCGCAAGCTAAACATGACAAAGAGCAATGTGCTCGTACGCCTCCACCGTATTCGTGAACAACTTAAAAAGAGATTGAACGATGGAAATGATAAATGACAAACTGCTTGACAGCCTGCTTGATGAGGCTTCAATGCGCCAAATGACTGTCAATCAAATCAACGACAACGTGGTAAAAGCACTTCGCAAGGAAAGCAGAAAAAGCAAGTACAAGAGGATGCTGCGCCTCTTGGCTTTCTGCTTTGGCGTGCCTTTCCTCCTGTTATTGCCTCTTTCTGTTTACCATTACATTGGCAACACTCAATTCCCGTTGGTGACAATTGCCGTAACTGTCGGGCTTTTGTTTTTCTACATCCCCGTCGTTATGAGGCTTAACGAAGTCTTAAAGCAGCCAACAGTATAATTGCCCACATTGCTTTCAGCATGCGTTGCCTTTTGCCAAGGTTGCCTTATTGCGGGTTTTCAAAGTCCGTTCAGGCAATGCCTTAGTGTGCCTCGAGCCAGTTGCCGCCCCATCCGGCATCAGCTACAAGGGGCACCATGAGCTTTGTAGCATTCTGCATTTCCTCTATTACAATCTTTTCCACTTGGCTTGCTTCATCAGGAACAACCGAGAAGTTAAGCTCGTCGTGCACCTGTAAAATCATTTTCGAGCGGATGCCCTCAGCCTTGAAACGTTGCCAAATGCGTATCATGGCTATCTTTATGATGTCTGCCTCACTGCCTTGTATCGGCGCGTTTATGGCATTTCTTTCGGCAAAGCCACGAACGGTGTTGTTCTTCGAATTGATGTCGGGCAGATAGCGGCGGCGGCCAAACATGGTTTCTGCATAGCCTTTCTCGCGAGCCTTTTGCTTGGCTTCCTCCATGTATTGATGCACTTTGGGGAAGGTCTTGAAATAGTCGTCAATCAGCTGGCGCGCCTCACCAGTAGGTATATCCATGCGTTGGGCTAAGCCAAAGGCGGTTATACCGTAAATGATGCCGAAGTTAGCCTGTTTTGCTCTCTTGCGCTGAGCATCGGTTACCTGGTCCATTGGCTCTTTCCAAATCTTTGCAGCCGTGGCTCGGTGAATGTCAAAACCTTCACGGAAAGCCTCTATCATGTTCTCATCGCCCGACAAGTGCGCCATTATGCGCAGCTCTATCTGGCTGTAGTCGGCAGAGAACCAGCGGCATCCTGCGTCGGGCACAAAGCATTTGCGTATCTCTTTGCCGTCGTCGTCGCGCACGGGGATGTTCTGCAAATTGGGGTCACTGCTTGACAACCTGCCTGTTGCGGTGATTGCCTGATTGAACGAAGTGTGTATGTGTCCCGTGCGCTTGTTTATCAGTTTAGGCAGAGCTTCTACGTAGGTGCCAAGCAATTTCTTCATTCCACGGTAGTTAAGGATGTCGTCTACGATAGGAGCCTTGCCGCGCAGCTGTTGCAGAACTTCCTCAGAAGTCACATACTGTCCGGTTTTTGTCCTCTTCGGCTTGTCCACAAGCTGCATTTTGCCAAACAGAATGTCGCCTACCTGCTTTGGCGACGAGATGTTAAACTCCTGTCCGGCTTCCTCATAAGCATGTTTTTCATACTGGTTCATGCGCTCAGTGAAGACGCGCTGTGTTTCCTTCAGCGAGCCGGTGTCAAGACACACGCCGTTTATCTCCATGTCGGCGAGAACCTTTACGAGCGGCATCTCTATCTCCCAAAAGAGCTTTTCAGCCCCCACCTCTTTCAGCCTGGGCTCAAGCACATTCTTAAGCTGGAGGGTTATGTCGGCATCCTCGGCGGCATATTCATAAACTTTTTTCGGGTCAAGGTCACGCATGTTCTTCTGTCCCTTGCCTTTAGCTCCAATCAGTTCCTCAATATGTACTGTCTGGTAGTGGAGCAGAGTCTCCGCCATATAGTCCATGTTGTGACGCAACTCCGGCTGTATAACGTAGTGGGCGAGCATGGTGTCGAACATTTTACCCTGGATGTCAATGTCATACGAACACAGCACCTCGTAGTCGTACTTAATGTTCTGCCCAACTTTAAGAATGTCGGCGTTTTCATAAAGAGGCTTAAAGATATTGGTATATTGCAAAGCCTCATCACGATTAGCCGGTATGGCGACATACCAGGCTTCGTGTTCCTTGATGGCAAAGCTAAGACCTACGAGCTCGGCATCAATGGCATTGGTTGACGTTGTCTCAGTATCGAGGCAAACTATCGGATATTGCATGAGTTTGGCGCAAAGCTCTTTAGAATCCTCAATGTTGTCAATGAGATAATAATCGTGCTTTACTGTCTTTATGCTTTCAAGGCTTGTGTTTCCTGACATTTCAGCATTGGCATTCGTGCCGGCAGGAGCATTATCGCCAAACAGGCTGAGCTGTTGGGCGGCAGGTGCTGCCTTTTTCTCAGCCTTGCCAAGAAACCTGTCGGCAAGCCGTTTTGCCTCAATGTCCTCAAATACAGCCCGCAGTTTCTCCTCGTCGGGCTGTTTCACTTTCAGAGCGTCAAGGTCAAGGTCAATAGGAACGTCCGTGCGGATGGTGGCAAGAAACTTTGACATCTCTATATCGGCGTGCGCATTCTCCACCTTTTCCTTCATTTTGCCCTTCAGTTTGTCGGCGTTTGCAAGCAGGTTTTCGGTGCTGCCAAACTCGTTTATCAGCTTCACCGCAGTCTTCTCGCCAACGCCCGGACAGCCTGGATAGTTATCGGCTGAATCGCCCATAAGCGCGAGCAGGTCAATGACTTGTGCCGCCGACTTGATGCCATATTTCTCCTCAATCTCGGCTTCGCCTATCTTGTCGTAGCCTCCGCCGTGGCGCGGGCGGTACATGAAGACATTCTTGCTTATGAGCTGCCCGTAGTCTTTATCAGGAGTGAGCATGTATGTCTCGATACCAGCCTTCCCGGCTTTTGTTGCCAAAGTACCAATCACGTCATCAGCCTCGAAGCCGTCGGCTTGCAGGATGGGTATGTTCATTGCCTTCAATATTTCTTGGATGTAAGGCACGGCGCTGCGTATGTCCTCAGGCGTTTCCTGTCTTTGCGCCTTGTATGGAGGGTATGCCTCATGACGGAAAGTCTTTCCGTGGTCGAAAGCAACCCCAAGATAGGCAGGATGCTCCTTGTCGAGAATTTCCTTTAAAGTGTTGCAAAATCCAATTATAGCAGAGGTATTGAGGCCTTTGGAATTGATGGTCGGACGCTTGATGAAAGCGTAGTATGAACGGAAAATGATGGCATAGGCATCGAAAAGAAAGAGTTTGTCCATTGCTAAAGTCTTATTTTTTCCGTAAAATTACAAAAATATTGCTATAATATCAAACAAAATAATTAATTTTGTATCAAATATCAGCACGTGATGGATTATATATCAGCGATTAGGAAACCAATAGCTTCTGAATTGAACGACTTCATAGAGTTGTTCAACCAATCATTGTCCCATACAGACGGCCTTTTACAGCAGGCTCTTGACCATATCCGTCAACGTGCGGGCAAGCGCATGCGCCCTATGCTGATATTGCTTATGGCAAAGAGCAAGGGCAAGATTACCGACGTGACGCTTCATGCTGCCGTGGGGCTTGAGCTTCTTCACACGGCATCGCTCGTTCACGACGACGTGGTGGACGAGAGCGCGGAAAGGCGCGGGCAGGCTTCTGTAAACAAGATGTACGACAACAAGGTGGCTGTTCTGGTGGGCGACTATATTCTCTCCACGGCTTTGCTGCACATAAGCTACACCCATAACGAGGTCATAGTGCGTTACCTTGCCGAGCTTGGAAGAACGCTTTCGAACGGCGAGATATTGCAATTGTCCAATATCAATTCGAAAGACTTTTCCGAAGATGCTTATTTCCAAGTCATAAAGCAAAAGACTGCCGCGCTGTTCGAGGCGTGCGCCGCCATTGGCGTGCTAAGCGCCGGAGCCGATGAGGAGGAGATTGACAACGCCAAGACCTTCGGACGCAACCTGGGCATAATATTCCAAATAAGGGACGATATATTTGACTATTACGACCAGTCGGCAATAGGCAAGCCCACTGGCAACGATATGGCTGAGGGCAAACTGACGCTGCCTGCCATCTATGTGCTCAACACAACTCAGAATGCCGAAATGCTGCAAATAGCCCACAAGGTGAAGGACGGCACGGTGACGAAAGACGAAATCGCCCGCCTCGTGGAGTTTACAAAGGCAAACGGAGGTATTGACTATGCTGAGAAACGCATGTGGGAACTACATGCCGAAAGCATGGCATTGCTCGAAACCGAGGTTGAGGACGGTGCTGTAAA
>CAZZNO010000178.1:0-1064 GCA_964655685.1 uncultured Prevotella sp. | reverse complement strand
CGTGAAACATACGCACGGCGTATGTATAAACAGCAAGCTTAATCCTTAAGAACTTCTTCCAACAGCGTGTTCCAGAGTCTTGACGTTCCAAGGCGGAACATCTCGTTGTTGAGCCATTTCTCGCCAAGCACTTCCTTCACTATCGTATAGTAGGTGACGGCATCACGAACGGTGTTGATGCCTCCTGCCGGCTTAAGCCCAATCATTATCCCTGTCTCGTCATAATACTCTTTTATTGCCTGGCACATCACGTAGACAGCCTCAGGCGTGGCACCTGCTTTCTCTTTTCCCGTGGAAGTCTTGATGTAGTCGGCACCCGAATACATCGCCAGTATGGCAGCCTTCTTCACGTTAGACAGGCTTCCGAGGTCGCAGGTTTCAAGAATTACCTTCATGGGCACCTCGCCGCAAGTCTGTTTCAGCTCATTGATGTCGTCGGCAACGCCTTCATAGTCCTCTGAGAGAAACTTGCCCACGGGCAGGACTATGTCTACATTTGTGGCTCCGTCCTTTATGGCAAGAGCCGTCTCAGCAACCTTCACCTCCATGAAGGTCTGCGACGAGGGGAAGCTTCCACTCACTACGGCAATCTCCACACCGTCCACCTCAAGGGTGTTGCGCACCAAATGGGCAAAGTTGGGGTAGACGCATATCGTAGCCACGTGGGGCAGATCGGGGTAGTCGCTGTCAAACTTGTTCACCTTTTCAACCATCGCAAGGATGCTTTCTTCCGTGTCAGTGGTGTGCAGCGAAGTCAGCTCCACGCTGCCAAGCAGAAACTTCTTCACTTCGCGGTTGTCGTTCTCGGGCACCTTTTCTGCCTCGATTTCCTTTACCGCATAGCGCACCTCGTCCTCGTTTACGTTGAGGTTATATTTTGAGAAAGCCTGGTCTATCTTGCTTTCAGTCATAGGCCCGCGACTCTTTTGAGCCTGTATCTGCTTGCTTATTTGTTCTTTTATTATTCCCATTATTGCTTGTTTTTATGTTTTACTATTTGATTAAAAGCTCACTTAAGGTCGAACCAATCCGACACTATCTCCTGTCCCTTCTTGCCGAAACAG
>CAZZNO010000177.1:0-5771 GCA_964655685.1 uncultured Prevotella sp. | reverse complement strand
CCCTGGCTATAATCCCCTCGTGCTCTGACGACGAAAACCTTACGCCGACCAACGCCGACATCAATGGCTTCGCGCCGGCTGCCGACGACAACAGCGCTACAGCGCAGATACGCAACGACTTCTTCAAGGCAACAGGCGCATACCTGCTTTTCACTGACACCTTGGTGTCGAAATCGTCAAACGGAAAGCCGGAGCTTTTCGATGCAACATATTCTATCACAGGGTCGGCATCTGTCTCCACTGACATCAGCAACTATGACTATAAATATGTCTACATCACCAATCCTGAGAAGCAACGCATGGCCGCCGGCATCATACGCGAATATCTTGTATCCAAGCTGGGCAAGCAATTGCCGTTCTCATTCTTCCTTGTGGACGATGCTTATTACCAGTACACTACGTGGAGCGGAAGCATTAGAACCACGCACTTGCCTATGCTCATAGCGCCAAGAGGCTATGTCATAAGCACACAAGACGGCTTGCTCTACCAAAACCCCGACTCATTAGTCAGCACCCTTCTTTCCGACATAGTCATAGACAAGATAAAGAAAGCCGACGATGCGGTGACGGCACAGTTCTATGCATTCAGCAAAGACTACTATGGAGCCGACTTCAGCGACTTCAACCTAAATCTTGACGACTTCGAAGACGACCCCACGCTTATCTGGAACTACGGCATGTTCACTTATGGCAACTATTGGGGCGGTTATTTCTACAACAAGAATAACGACACCAACAGTTGGGTAAAAGCAGTCTTGGCGCAAGACCGCGAAACATTCGCTCGAACCTATGGCGCGTCAGCCACCATGATGGCAAAATACGATGCCCTGAAGAAAGTCATCAGCGACATGGGATTCAACATTTAAGTACCTGACTTACAATTCTTTGATTTATAACTTTTGGGTTTATAACTTTCAAACGACATTTTTTTCTATGAATATATACAAGACTTTCACCATCGCAGCAACCTTTTGCCTTGCCCTCATGCTTGGCTCATGCGGCGATGACGACAACAACCCAGTAGTAAAGCCCACGACGCAGGGCACCTTCACCGATGCCGACGGCTCAGTATACGGCTGGGTGCGCATCGGCGGGCTCGACTGGATGACTCAGAGCTACCACGGCGGACAGACGTGGTATACGCAATCTGGCATTTCAGAAAACGACTTCGAGTTTGACTTGTCTACCGACAACAGCGAAGAAGTTGAGGACTCCCTGATAAAGGTTCGAGGCAATTTCTACACTTTGCAGCAAGCCCTTGACTTGTGTCCCGACGGCTGGCGGCTACCCACCGACGACGACTGGAAACAGCTTGAGATGGCTCTCGGCATGAGCAGCAAAGAAGCCGACAAGGAAGGCTGGCGCAATGGAGCCGGCTACCTTATGCAACAAACGGCTGAACAAGGCACTGGTCTCGCAATGCTTTGCCCAGGAGAGATAACCTCTTGGATAACAACAGTTCCGTCAATGTATCACGAGGGCGATTATGGCTATTACTGGACTTCAACCATAGACACTACAAAGGAGAAAGAAGTAGCTTATATACGCGTCATCACCCCCGTGGCAAACAAGGTTGAAAGGGGAACCACAACTACAAAACTTAATTACCTAAGCGTCAGATACGTTCGCAACGCTCAATAAAAAGCTACTGAAAATGAAAGCAAAAACAATACTTATAACAGCTTTTCTCACCGTAATATGCACCTCGGCTTCTGCACAACAGCTACGCCTGCATGTAGCCGACAAAAACTTGCAGAAGCGCACAAGTGTAAACTATTCACCCCAATACGACTATATCGGTAACAAACACATTGCCCCCGAGTTTGACAGCAAAGGAGATTTCTCATTCGATGCAAACATGCCAGGGCAGTTCAATTGGGTGAATATCTACAGCGGCAGAAACTCAAAGAATGTCATTATAGAAAAAGGCAAGACGGCAGACGTAACCATTACCAAGGACAAAGACGGCAAGGCAATATTCAAGGTCAAGGGCGGCAACAAGGCTGGCAGCGACTATATAAATCATTTGTCAAGCGGCACCAGTACTACCCCTATAACCGGCTATGGCATGCCCGAAGACAGAGTACCGGCAAAGGAAGGCTTGCGCCAGCTCGACTCCACGATGGTGGTTCTTCGCAAGGAGCTTAAAAAGATTAAACCGGTGGCTTTGCGCGATTTCCTCGCACGCCTCACCGACGCCACCGAAATACACTACAAGCTTGAGTTGCTTTCCGACCACCGCGACACCCAAGTCTATTGCAATTTCGGTCAGCCCGAATACAACGAGGTGGCTAAGAACATCAAACCAAACGACACCGTCTACTTGCGCTTCCGCCTCAACGACCGCTACGTCCGCCAGCAAATGAGCGATGATGATATGGACAACGACGACCTGACGGGCTATGGCTTGAAGTTCATTGCCAAGATGAAGGAAGCCGGCATAGACAACAGCCTCGTAAAAAGCGTGATGCTTGACCGGCTCGCCAACTTCGTGCTTTTCAGCAGCCACCCCAACGACGTTGACCCTTTCTGGAAAGCGTTGACCGACTATGCCGATGACGACACGGCTTTAAACAACAAATATGGCGCACAGGTTGCGTCATTGCGCGCAACCAAGCAAGGCAATCCCGCCATTGACGAGACCTTCAGCGACAGTGCGGGCGTAAGCCACTCTTTTGCAGAATACAAAGGCAAAGTGCTCTATGTTGACCTTTGGGCTACATGGTGTGTGCCTTGCCAAAAGGAAATTCCCCACTTCGCCAAAGTTGCCGCCCACTACAAGGACAATCCGAAGGTGCAACTCATAAGCATCTCGATGGATAAGGAAGAAGCATACGGCAAATGGCTTGACCAGATAAGACGAGAGAAGCCGCAATGGCCACAGTTCAAGCTAAGCAAAGCCGAGCACGACAAGATGTCAGCCGACTACGGCGTGAAATTCATTCCACGCTTCATTCTGATAGATGCCGACGGCAACCTTGTCAATGCCGACGCCGAGCGGCCAAGCGACCCAAAGATCTACAGCATAATAGATAATCTGCTGGGCGAAGGCTTTTCCATATCAGGCAAGTTTCCCGGTCTTGTAGACGGCGCAAAGGTTGAGGTGCAATTGGCAAGCAACAGAGAGACCAAAACCATTGCTAAAGGCGTGGTCAAGGACGGCGCATTCAAGCTACAGGGGCATCTTGATAAGCCTACTGTCTGCACCATAAAGATAGACGACCGCATACCAAAGAACAACAGAGACTATCCTAAAGACCGCGGCATAAGCTTCATGGCAAGCAATGCGCCAATGACAATCAACGCTGCGAGTTTCGACTCTATCCCTCGCATCTATGAACTTGGCACAGTGCCGATGACCCACGAGAAAAACGTTAAGGTAAGCGGCGGCAAGTTTCAAGATGAATATCAAGAATGGCGCAATGCGGTATACGCAAAGGACTTAGCCCATGAACTGGCAGGCAATAAGCTGTGGCGCTATCGCTTTGGCAGCGATAATCCTGGCAAGGCAAACTATGACAAAGCCCACGAAAAGATGTTGCAAGACAAGGAGCAAGCAGCATTGGAGGCTTACGAGAAAGCTAACGCAGACTTTGCCAAGTCCCATCCAAATTATGCCATTTCGCTTTATCTGCAAAGCCAAAAGCTCGACAACTACTTCCGCTTTACCAATGAGGAGCTTGACGCCATGCTTGCTCTTTACAAGAACAATGGCGACACCGCCGGATATAGCGACTTCAAGGAGAAAGCCAAGGCTTATCGCAAATACGCTCGCAACGTCTACTACACCAACTTTGCCGTGCAAACTCCTGATGGCAAAGAGACTTCCATTAAAAGCTATTTGAAAGCAGGCAAGTATAACATAATCGATTTTTGGGCATCATGGTGTGGCCCTTGCCGTGCCTCTATTCCTCTGGTAAAACAAATGCACAAAGACAATCCTAACGTGAACATTATCTCCGTCTCATGCGATACAAAGCTTGACGATTGGAAGAAAGCTATGGAAGAAGAACAAATGCCGTGGACACAGTTAGTATTGTCACCAGACAAAGCAAAGGTTAAAGTTGCAAGGGATGCCTACAAAATACAGTTCATTCCTTACCTGCTAATAATAGATCCCAATGGCAAAGTTACTTACGCCGCCAACAGCGCAGAAGAAATCATCAGTAAACTGAAAAAATAAAAGCAGTAATCTCAAAAGCCCTCCAGAGCCTGCATGGTTTTGGAGGGCTTTTTGTTGACTTTCTTAAAATAGCGATTGAGCCTACAATGACCAAGCAAAAGAGGGTACCGCCTTGCAATACCCTCTTGATTCTTAACCTTTATTTTTGCACTACTCCTTAGCTTTACACAGCACTATAACCCTTGGTAGAGTTATCGCGCATTATGTCGCGGATATTCATCTCCACATACGGACCACCCTGATGAGCAGTTGGGTCTGGGTGATGGGGTACATCCTCCACGTAAGTGAAGTTCTTGTAGTGCAGCTCGCCAATGCCCCATAAAAGGCAGGCAACGACGATAAATAAAATCAATGCTATTGCAATGTTCATTGTCTTACCGGTATTATAATTATAATTTTGCGCAAAGTTACCAAAAATATTGCAAAGACACCACCATTTGGCTTCTTTTTTGCTAATTTTGCATTATAATTTTATACTATACAGCTTATGGCAATGGGAAAATGGATAGGCGGTTTCCTCGGCATGATGGTGGGAGGACCGCTTGGCGCAATAGCAGGCTTTGTCCTTGGCTCACTCTTTGACAAGGATTCAAGCAATCAGGAGAAATATATAGGCAATGACGGCAACAGCCAGTTCAATGGTCCTTATGGCGGTTACCAGACTCAACAGCAACAATATGAGGCGCAACGCAACACATTCCGTTTTTCGCTGCTTGTGCTTGCTTCATACATCATCAGGGCTGACGGCAAAGTGATGCACTCTGAGATGAACGTCGTCCGCCAGTGGCTGCGCGTCAACTTCGGCGATGCCGCTGTCAGCGACGGCGAGCAAATCATGCGCAAGCTCTTTGACGAGCAGAAACGCCTTGGTATGCCTGAATTTCGCACAGCTGTGCTCAGCAGTTGCCGCCAGCTACGCCAAATCATGCCCTACGAGCAACGCCTCCAGCTGCTCAACTTCCTTGTAATGATAGCCCAAGCCGACGGCGTGGTCGTCACCGAGGAGGTGAACGCCCTGCGTGAGTGCACCATTGAACTTGGACTCAGCGAAAGCGACCTCAACAGCATGCTCAACCTTCAGGATGCCGGTTCAAGCCTCGATGCCGCCTACAAGGTGCTCGGCGTAGCCCCTACGGCTACCGACGATGAGATAAAGACTGCCTACCGCAAGCTTGCTCTGAAAAACCACCCCGACCGTGTGGCAAGCCTCGGAGAGGACGTGCGCAAGGCTGCTGAAAAGAAATTCCAAGAGATAAACGCCGCAATGGAGACTATAAAAAGAGTTAGGAGTGAGAAGTGAGGAGTTAGGAGTGAGAAGTGAGAAGTGAGAAGTTAGAAGTTAGGAGTGAGGAGTGAGAAGTTTAAGCTGTTGGTAACTTTGAGGTTTTTGAGAGGCATGGGCGGCAGGTCTCCCAAAGCCTTTAGGCTTCCTCTTTAAAGCTCTAAAACAACCTGCAAGTATCAAAAAACTCTGCGTCCTCTGCGCCTCTGCGTGAAAAAATCAATCTCTCTTTTTCTCCACAAATTATCCATTGAATTATCCATGAATTACTCATAAATTTTGATGGTTGTAATTTATGAAAAATTC
>CAZZNO010000176.1:4552-5832 GCA_964655685.1 uncultured Prevotella sp. | reverse complement strand
GCCTGTTTTGCTCCAATTGCATGCTTGAATGCTGCAATGAGTTCTTCTTTACTTCTTTCTTTGTACATAGCTTTTCTCCTTTTCGTTGCAAATTTAGGATTTTATCTTCAATCCGACAAGTCTTTAAGGCTATTTTTTTGCAGAATCCGCCGAAAGTAAGAGAAGCTTTTATCGAGCAGTTGCAGCAGCAAGTCTACGAATACTTGCCACTGCATACCGAGGCGGAGCTTATAGCCAACCTAAGAAAGCAGATAGAAAAACTAAATCATCTGCAATTCACGGATGCAGAATAGAATCGCTTCTATAAGGATGTTCTTACCAACCAAAAACAACGAGTATGACTTGGATGCAGAAGACTTTGAGCATTTATAGTCATACTCATTATTAATTATCGAAAGTCTATAAGTTTATCTTTATTCCGCCCATTATCCAAAGCCCTGGCTGCTTCACTCCTCCAATGTCATAATACCTGTGGCAGGTGATGTTGTCTGCCTTAAGGTAGATCTGGTAGTTGTTTTCAGTCCACTGTATGTTGCCGTCAAGCTTTGCGTAAGGGTGATAGCCGTTCATGCGTTGCTGCCAGCGCAATGACCATGAAGCCGACAGATGGCTGACAATGGGGTGGGAGAGGGTTGTCACGGACTTGTGGCGCAGGTATTCCAGAGCATAGAGCGAACGGTATATCTCCCGTTCGGTTTCGTGGTGCTGATGGATATAGGCGTAACCAATGGTGAGAAGCCACGGCGCAGTGGCTCCGTCTGTCCTGAACAGGGTGGGCGAAAGGCTGCCAAGGTCTATCTTTGCGTCAATGTTGACTCCCATGTTGTTTAGCTTGCCTATGTTCAGTGCATGATATTGCTTTGAGTCAGCGGTTTCATAAACCCAGTCAATCATGTTGGTGCCGTGGCTGTAGAAGCCACTGACCAATGCCTGGAAAGTATTGGCACGAAACCGTGCGCCAACCTTGTAGGTGGTGTTCTTCTCTGGTTTCAGGCTGAGGTCGCCTCGCTGTGCCGCATTGTTGGTATAAAGGTCGGTGTAGGTTGGCAGGCGCATCGCCTTGTTCCAGCTGGCATAAAGTTTCCAGTGGTCATTGGGTCGGTAGCTCACGTCAACGCCAGGGTAGAAGCGGAAGTCGCTGTCAAGTCCTGTGTTTTTGTTGGCAAGCAGTCCGGCAGAAACCGTCAGTCCGCCAAGGATGACGTTGTGTTCAAGATAAAGGCTCGTGTTCGTGCGGTTGCCTTCACGTGTATAATAACGGTCAGAGCCGTGTATCTTTT
>CAZZNO010000176.1:0-4452 GCA_964655685.1 uncultured Prevotella sp. | reverse complement strand
GGACGGATATTTGCTGAGACTGAGCCGATATAGCGTCTGGTCCACTCAAACTGGTTTGGGAAACGGGAAGAATAAAAAGTGTTGGCACCATAGTCTTGTGATGTTATTCCTGCCTGCCAGTCTAAATCTATAAGTTTAGAGCTATAGTTGCCTTGGTAATATCCCCGACGCTTCTTGAAATCGGAGTTGTCGGTGCCGCCATCGCTTTGGGTGTAGCCGATAGATAATGAGGATCTCACCCCCCTCCCATTTCCTACAGGGATAGGGGACGCGGTACCAACGCCGGCATTAATTCCAAAAGAGCCGAATGAACCGCCTTCACCTCTGAGCCATCCGCCTATAGTTGCTTTCTCATCCTTTATACCGTTGGCTTTTGCAGCCCTCCTCCCTGAATGGGAGGGGAAGAAGGTGGGGTCGTTCTTTTTCGTCACAATATTTATCGCTCCACTGAATGCCGCCGAGCCGAAGACACGGGCAGCCGCACCTTCAATAACCTCAATGTGGTCGATGTCGTCAAGAGAAACAGGGAAGTCGGCGGCGTTGTGGCCGGTCTGTGGCGAAGAAAGGGGAATGCCATTCAGGAGAATGGTAATCTGATCGAAGGTTCCGCCGTTGATTGAGATGTCCGTCTGTACACCAAAGCCACCGCGCTGACGGACATCCACGCCCGTGGCAAGTTTCAATACGTCGTTGATGGTCTGTGCCTCCGCACGATGAATGTCGTCGCGCGAGATAACCTCAACGATTTTGGCTGACTGTTGTGCAGTCAGCGGCGCTCGCGAACCTGTCACAATGACATCTTTCAACTGCTGCTCGCCAAAGCTTAGTGTGTCGGCTTCAGCATGTTTTTGGATAGCTGCCGTGCCGCCCGCCTTTGCGTAAGTCAAAGTCGAAACGGCAAGCACACCTACCAACACCTCTTTCCCCAATGCGGCAAAGAGGCTGTAGCCTTTGCGGTTGAAGTGCTTGAAGACAATCGCGTTGCGCTTGTTAAACGTTGTTGTTTTCATAAGCGACTGCAAAGGTACTAAATTAGTTTAATTTGGCTTTGCGTTTCCAAGCAAAATAACCATATACTGCCATTATAGTGTAAACACCATAAAGAATGCTTCTGGCGTAAATGCCCTTGTAGACGTACAGGCAGGTAGAAATAAGGTCAACAACGAACCATACCCACCACTGCTCAATGTATTTTCTTGAAAGCATCCAGTAGGCTACAATGGAAAGGGCTGTGGTTAAACCGTCTACAACTGGAACCCTGCTGTCTGTACAATTCTTTAAGAACAAGACTAACCCTATCCAAAGCACTATTGCTGTTATAGTAAGCACAATGCTTGTGCGCTTAGGAGTCCGCCTGATGACGACAGCTTTTGGTGACGTGTTTCCTTTCTTGCCTCTCCTGAGCCAAACGGCAAATCCATATATGCCGACAATGAAATAGAAGATTTCCATTCCGCAATCGGCATATATACCTTTGTCATAAAGAACAAAAATGTAGATAGCAGGCATTATGCAGCCCACTATCCACATTATTATATTCTCCTTTATCTCAAGTAATAAGTACAGGAGGCCTAATATGCCTCCTGCTACATCGAGAGGATTAGTTTCTATATAGCTTAAAACTTCTTGAAACATTAGAATCTTAACGTGATGTTGCCCATTACTGTTGTGCCTGCCATTGGTATGAAGCCAATCTGGTAATAGCGTGGGTCGTTGTCCTTCATGTCTTTCTTGTTATAGGCAGAGTAAACCCAACCGCTTGCGGCATAGTGACGGTCGAAGACGTTGTTGACGCTAAGTCCGAACACAAGCTCTTTCAGGCAGTGCTTGAAAGGAACTGTGTAGTTGAGGTTGAGGTCGCTTTGGCTGTAGCAAGGTAGCGAACGGTCTTTATTCTCTGTGTTGTCAAGATACTGGCGGCTTACGAAGTTGGTGTGCCAGATGGCTTGCAGTGCCTTGTAGTGGAAGTTTACGAAGCCGTTGAGAATTGTGGACGGCGAGAAAGAAAGAGTTGACTTGTCGTAATGGATAGTGCGATAGCCGCTCTCAGCGTACCAGTCTTCTGCATATTCGGTAAAGTCCTCTATCTTATTCTGTGACAGTGCGGCGTTGCCTGCGAAGGTAAGCCAAGAAAGCGGGCTCCAGTCAGCACAGATCTCAGTACCCATACGGTAGCTCTTGTCAATGTTTGTGGTAAGGTTCTCACCTATATCACTCTGCATTCCAGTCTGAACGAACTGGTTGTGGTAGTTCATGTAGTAGAAATTGACGCCTGCATGCCAGTTGCTGCCGCTGTAGTCGTAGCCAAGTTCGAAGTCCAGCAACTTCTCTGCTTTAGGAGCAGGATAAGAACCGTTGTCGGTGAAGTTGTTACGCTCCGGCTCACGACCAGCGTATGCTAAAGAGAAGTAAGCTTTGTGACCATCCTGATGGAATGATACACCAGCCTTAGGGTTAAAGAAGTTATAATCCTCATGGATGTCAAGACGCTGGTTGAGATATGTGCCATTGTCCTGCTCAACAAATTTGTCGTTGACACCGCTTGTCTTGAAGTGTACGTGACGATATTGCAAGTCGAGGAATACATCCCATGCGCTTGCTACGTGCATTGTGGTCTTTATGAAACCAGAGTAGTCAAACTTGTGTGCGTCAGAGTCGTAATACTGTCCGTCGTTCGTCCATGTTGTTGGGCGCGTGATGTTATATTGCGACCTGTTGGCGATGTAAGTAAGATAGCCGAAGTGGTTACCGCGGAACTGCTGCAAGTTCACGCCTCCGATTACGTCCCACAACTCGTCCTTGTAGTTGACGTTATAGACAATGCCGTAGGTATGCTGCACAAGACCTTTCTTGCGTACAAAGTCACTGCGCTTTACGGTATTGCCATCCTTGTCTGTTGCAGTCAATCCAAACTTAGAGAATTTGTTGTTTGGACGGAACTCCTTATAATAGCCGTAACCGTATGTGTAGTGTAGTGCGGCATTATGAGTCCAGTGCTCAGAAGGCTGCCAAGTGAATGACAGGATGTTGTGGTCCTGCGTGAAGTTATCGGTTGTTTTGCTCCAATAGCTTCCGTCGTCCATCTTGTAACGCTGTGACATGAAGTTGCCGTTGGCATCTTGCGGGAATGTGTAGCTGTTATCATCGAACACCATGCTTTCATAAAGCGAGTTGAAACGCCCAAGCCCATGCTTATACATATCTTTATATGTACGGATGCCCTGGTCCATAAGCGAGGCATCGTCATTGCCTGCGGTCACTCCGTTCCATGCCTGACCGGTGTGCTCGTAGTTGCCTATGTTTTTATAACGGATTTGGAAGTTGTCGCCAATCCAAGTCAGTCCGCCATAGTAAGAACCGGAATTGCCGCCTGTGCCGTGCAGGAAACCGTCGGTGCCTGTATGGTGATAGGCACCGTCAAAGATGAGACGATTCCACAGAAGGCCCGTAGAGAAGTTGCCGCCAACGTTGTAAGTGTTGAATGTGCCGTAGGAACCGGTAAGCTCAAGGGATGGCTTGTAGCTTGGAGCAGCCGTTGCCAATGAGATTGTTCCGCCGAATGCGCCGTCGCCGTTGGTAGAAGTACCGATACCGCGCTGGATTTGTGCAGAGCCAAGGAGGGCGCCGTAAGAGTTCATGTTAGCCCAGAATACTGTCTGGTCTTCAGGCGAGTTTAGTGCCACGCCGTCGAGTGTGACGTTGATTCGGCTTCCTGCTGCGCCACGTACACGCATGTAGACGGTTCCTGTGCCGAGTCCGTTCTCGCCCCATGCAAGCACGCCGGGTGTGTTTGAGAACAGGAAAGGCAGCTCACGGCCTGTTTTGGAAAATGTGTTTAGCTCTTGTTTCTTGATGTTGGAAACGGCAAACGGCGCATTCTGCTGAGCGCGCACGCCCTTTACCACCACCTCTTGCAGTTCCTCCAAGCGAATGGAATCGTCGGGCGTTTGTGCCCCAACGCTTGCAGGAACCATTCCCATAGCCATCACGGCAAGGGAACTAATGAAAATGTAACTTTTCATTTGATACCTTGTTTTTAACAATAAATCATTAAAGGGAGTATCCTTGTACCTACGCCGGCATTGTCCGGATCAGGTTATCGGGTATAATCTCAGCCGCGGCAACAACCGCAGCACCCCTTAGAAAGCATTTTGCTTTCCGCGTGCAAAGTTACTGCAAACTGTAGACAATACAAAATAAAACACATTTTATTTTACTTTGATTGCAATGTGACGGCACCAAGTAGCGTTGTGTCTACGACAAAAACAAGACATCTTCGCGCTGCAAAGGACATAACTTTACGGCGTGAAGAATAAACTGTAAAATAACGGGAAAACTCGTTATTATAAGTTTTTATGGGCATTATCCTGCCAAAGCGAGGACATTATCCTGCCAATGCGAGGATATTGTCTTTCCTTAGCTATGATTTTATTTTACTGAGGCAACTATTTC
>CAZZNO010000175.1:0-5912 GCA_964655685.1 uncultured Prevotella sp. | reverse complement strand
CCGCCAAGATGAAGTTCTTGAAATATGAAGGAAGCGTTGATCCTACCGACATGGGTTCGTTTGGCAACATCTTCCATTGGAAAGGATTGACCCTCAACGTGTTTATAACCTATTCTTTCGGCAATGTCATACGCCTTGACCCTGTATTCAGGGCACGCTATACAGACCTGTCGTCTATGACCAAAGAGTTCCGCAACCGTTGGGTGGCACGCGGCGACGAAGCTCATACAGACATCCCTGTCATAGCAAGCTTAAGACAAAACAAGAGCAACTCACAGCTCTCGTATGCCTACAACGCTTACAACTACTCTACAGCACGCATAGCAAAGGGCGACTTCATACGCATGAAGGAAATATCTCTTGGCTATGACTTCGGCAAAGAGTTAGTCAACAAGGTCGGACTCAATTCGGCATCGCTTAAATTGCAAGGAACCAACTTATTCCTGCTGTACGCCGACAAGAAGCTCAACGGACAAGACCCGGAATTTTTCAATACCGGTGGCGTAGCCGTTCCTATGGCAAAACAATTCACACTGACATTGAAGCTTGGTTTATAAAAAAGGAGGAGACAATGATGAAAACAACAAGAATATATTCTTTCCTGCTTGCGCTGCCTCTCTTTGCAGTGTTTGCATCTTGCAACGACTATCTTGACAAATCGCCTGACAACCGTACAGAGGTTGACAGCGAAGACAAAATTGCCAAGCTCTTAACCTCGGCAACCTTCACTGGCAGCTACCTGCTCATCAACGAATACATGTCTGACAATGTAGACAACTTAGGCGACGACAATCCGTACACCACACGTTTTTATGACCAAGTGTACAATTGGGAAGACGTTACTGAGACCAACAACGAGTCACCAGAAGAACTTTGGCAAGATTGCTATTCCGGCATAGCTTCAGCCAATGAGGCTCTGCAAACTATAGATAATCTTGGTAACATAGAAGACCAAACGGTGAAGGTTAAAGAATGCAAGGCTGAAGCTCTGCTTTGCCGCGCCTTCAACCACTTCATATTGGTAAACGAGTTTGCCAAGAATTACAATTCGGCTACCAGCGCAACAGATCCAGGCGTGACCTATATGGAGAAGCCTGAAAAAGACTTGATAGTAAAATATAAACGCAACACCGTTGCAGAGGTCTACGACAAAATCGACCGCGACATTCAAGAGGCATTGCCGCTTGTTGGCGACACCCACCTTGATGTTCCCAAGTATCACTTCAACACACAGGCAGCTTACGCCTTCGCCGCAAAGTTTTACCTGTTCTATGAGAAATGGGAAAAATCGGTTGAATATGCAACACAGGCTTTAGGCAAGTATCCTGCCAACATGCTCCGTGACTGGAAGTATATGAGCACAATGACGCAGGAAGACCAAGCCATAACAGAGCACTATGTTGACGCAAGCCTGAACGCAAACATCATGCTTGGCGTAAACTATTCCACGATGGGACTTTGGAACCGTGGCTCAACGTTAGGAGCCAAATATTCTCATGACGCTTACCTTGCAGCGTATGAAGACATCAACGCGCAGCAAGTGTTCGGCTCACCGGGCGCTTTCTATGAAGGGCCCAAGATCTATTCAGCCACCAATTATGACAAGGTCACCCTGTGGAAGTTGCCTTACTATTTAGAGTACACTAATGCCGCCCGCACCACGGGTTATGTACATTCCGTGCTGCCAATGTTCAAATCCGACCTAACGCTGCTTGAACGCGCCGAGGCTTACATTATGCTTAAGCAATACGACAAGGCTTGCGAAGACATGAACACGTGGGCACAAAACTTCTCATCTACCGTTAAGCCTATAACACCGGATTCGGCACAAACATTCTTCAACAGAATGGCATACGCCCAATGGAATGCCTCTACCATGAAAAAACATCTGCATCCGGCATTCAACATTGATGCAGAAGGAAGCGTACAGGAATGCCTGTTGCAATGTGTTCTGTCGCTAAAACGCCTCGAGAACCTTGGAGAAGGACAACGCTGGTGGGATATAAAGCGCTACGGAATAGAGATATGGCGACGCACACTTAACGAAAACGGTATGCCTGCAAAGAAAACCGATGACCTCACCAAGGATGACCCGCGCCGTGCAATACAAATACCTCAACGCGTCATAAGCGCAGGCTACGAGGCAAACCCAAGGTAAACAAGGCATAGCAACAACTCTACAATGTTTTGCGACATGCAACATCAAAAATAAAAAAGACCATGAAAATAAACACACTACATAGCAAGGTTAGGATGGCATCAAAAAAGCTGAAGTCCTTTATGCCCTTGTATCTTTGCGCCTTTCTGATTTTAGGATTGACCGCCTGCTCCGACGATGACCTATCCGACGAGAGCGTCATCAATTCTCTTTCGAGAGAACGCACGCCTTTCGACGATTGGTTGGACGCCAATTTCCTTGAGCCATACAACATCAACTTCAAGTACCTCTATGATGAATCGGAAACCAACATGGACTATTACACTGTCCCTGCTAATTACGATTGCTCCATAATCATGGCGCATATTCTGAAGTACGACTGCATAGAGGCTTACCAAGAAGTGGCTGGTGTCAACTTTATCAGGCAATACTTCCCGAAAGAATTCGTACTCATCGGCCAGTATATGTTCCGCAACAATGGCACCTACGCGCTTGGAACTGCTGAAGGAGGCAAGACTATAATACTTGCCGGCATAAACAACATCACACAAAACATGTATAACCTTTCGTATCTCAATGAATATTATCTGCATACGATACACCATGAGTTTGTGCACATATTGAACCAAACCAAGGATTTTCCTTCTTCCTTCGGTCAGATAACCGGTTCCGGGTATGTTTCAGACAAATGGTCAGAAGAACCATACAACAAAGTCGATGTTTATCCAACACGAGGTTTCGTTTCCGACTATGCACAAAGCGAATCTAAGGAAGACTTTGCCGAAACAGTGTCTACATACCTTACTGATACCGATGCAGAATGGGCACTGCTGCTTAACAACGCTTCAATTGGTACGGCAAACAGCTCTGGCAAGACAGGACGCGAGCTCATTGAGGAAAAACTGCAAATGGCAAAAGATTACTATTGGAGCAACTGGGGGATTGACCTCGACGCCCTGCGGGCATCAGTACAGCGAAGGGGCAACGACATAGCTGCAAAGAAAATAAATCTTACTGATTTAACCGTCAACCAGTAAACACAGACTTAAGCTTATGAATATCAGGAATTATATAAAGTTGACACTCATGGCCCTGCCAATGTTGCTTATGCAATCTTGCTTAAAGGACCAGGAGGATGCTTTCCCCGAAAGCGCCAGCAAAAGGCTCACAAACCTTATAGACAAGACAGAAGAAACACTTATAGGCGCAGAGAACGGATGGCAGCTTGACTATTATTATGGCAATAACGTTACGGAAGGCGGTGTGCCTATGACCTTAACCTTCGAAAAAGGAAAGGTCAGTGTCGCAAGTGACGCAGACACCACAAAGGTCTATGAAAGCCATTGGTCAATGGTTGGAGACAATGGAGCAGTGCTGTCCTTTGACTCGTACAACGCCCTGTTGCACCGATACGCCACACCATCAAGCTCGAAATACCAGGCTGACCAAGGCGACTTCGAGTTTGTCATTGACAGTGTAGGCGCTGACGAAATACATGTGCACGGCAAGAAGAATGGGCAGCCATTGGTTTTCCGCCGCCTCACAAAAGACCGCAAGCAATATATCAGCGAAGAACTGGAGCAGAAAAACGAAAACTACCTGAAGATGGCTTCAGCAAATATCGGTGGCAAAGACGTTGTTCTGGGATTCAATTGGAACGACTGCATGGCAACCATTACCGTTGACAACAACTCTACCATATCTATGCCTTTCACCCATACAGACAAAGGCATACGTTTCTTCAAGCCCTTCACCGTAAGCGGTAAGACGATAAGCAACTTCGAGTTCGTGGACGACTCTGTGACTATGGAGAACGTGAAATACAATACGCTCGACCCAGGCTCTACAGACATAGTGTTCATGGCAAAATATCCCGAAGGCTACCGCCACCTGACTGAATGGGGAGGCGAGTACACTTTCAGGTATCTTGACAAAGAAGTTGACGGCCAGCCGGTTGAAAAAGACGTTACCATTACCTACCGCCCTGACAGCATGGACTATGTAATGAACGGCTTCTACTCTGACGATGGAACTGAGGCTGTGCCTATTGTCCTGAAATGGTCAAAAGCCACTGGAATGCTTGAGCTTCATACCCAGCTTATCAAGAGATATTCCAAGAATTCCAGGTACGATATATACTTGTGGTTCTCCTACTGGACCGGTGTACAGGCTGTAAGGCGTAGAAATACGCGCTGCGCGTTCACGCTAAGGCAGGATGCAACCAACAAAAAGAAATTCTATTGGACAAACAATGGCGAGGAATGGGTTGCACTCCTTAATGGTCAATCACTTTATCCAGAGTCTATTTTGTTCTTCAGGCAGTACAGGAACAAAACAGGAACGCCTCTGTACCTGATGACCGACTGGCCTTATCTGTTCAATATAGAATCATTAACACAAAAGTAAATGTACATGGATATGAAAAAGACATTATATGTATTAATCTCACTCGTTTACATGCTTGCATTTGCTTCATGTAGCGATGACAATGACAATCCGTATGCACTACGTGACAATGTCAAAATCAAGAAGATGGACATTTTCTTTAGCCCTGCACCGTCAACAGGCGAAATCGTGGTAGACGCGCCACAGGCTATAAAGGCAAAGTCATCAGCCACCTGGTGTAGGGTCGACGGCATCGACGGCAACACGGTAAAGCTCTCTGCCGACGAGAACAATACGCTTGAAGGGCGTTCGTCTGTCATTACCATATATTCCGGAGAAGACTCAACCACTGTCACCGCACAGCAAGAAGGGCTTGTCTTTGCCATAGACGCCACAGACATTGCCGGTGATGACAGCGAGGGTAGCCGTTCGTTTACACTGCACCATAACTTTGACGTAGACGTAACATCTACTGCCGACTGGCTCACATGGTCAATCAGCAACGATAGGTTCAACGTGCATTTTGATGCCAATAACACCGGGCACGTGCGTAAAGGCTACATTAAATATAATGTGGCAGGAACCGACTACACCATCACCGTACGCCAGATGGACTTCGACAAGGACATAGCCGGTAAATACAAGATCTATTGCAAAGACCAAACACTAAGCGGTTTGACGTTTACGTTAAACAAGACATCAATGACGTTTGACGACTATGAGCAGACCTGGGAAGGCACTTATGATGAGGCAACCGGTATGTTCACAGCAAACTGTGGGCAGAAGAGCGGAACTCCTGCACAGTTCATATCCAGAGCTCCTCATCTGCCACAGTCGTATTCCAACTTCGATGTCTATGTCATGTGGATGTCCGGTTCAAGAAACACAGGATACTACACGCCTAACCAGTACGTACACTATTTCGGCGTAAACTCTGGCTTCTACCTCAACATATCGTTCGATTACGATGAGGAGAAGGGCAAGACCATTGGCAGCCTGTCAGGTAAATGGGGCAACCTAAATATCGACGGTTTATGCTTTGGCTTGTTCCAGACCACAAACAATGGCGTAGAAGCACGCTATCCTGTTGCATTGCAATTCCAGAACGCTCATTTTGAGAAATAGACCCTTAAAATAGAACATGGCCATTCTCTCTCCCGGCCATGTTTTTCTTGGCATACCCGCAAATACTCTCTCTCGGGTATGCCTTTTTATATGCCTAAACAATAATGACGCGTGCCTTATAAGCAGCAAGGCAACATCAAACATCAAAACACTTTAGTTACGACTCTGTTACGGCGTACGTAAGAGACTCACACGCCGTACGTAATGAGCACACACGCCGTACGTAATGAGCACACACGCCGTA
>CAZZNO010000174.1:0-5949 GCA_964655685.1 uncultured Prevotella sp. | reverse complement strand
CTCTCATCGGCGCGCCAGTCATAATTTATGTCATTCTGAAAAAATCATAGACACAAAGCTTTCTTCAGTTACCACCACCTACAGCATGGTATAGTCTTATGATACTCTGTATCTTATTGAACTTGTCCTGCACCTCCGTCAGTTCAGACTGCAAGAGAGTCTGTTGGGCGGTGAGGACTTCAAGATAGGATGCTGAACTGCTGTGCTGCAATAGCAGACGGGTGCTGCGGACGGCATCACGCAAGGCAGTGACCTGCTTTGAATCTATGTCCAAACGCTTCTGCGCTGACTGCCACTGCGACAAGGCGTTGTTAACCTCTGCTCCGGCTTGCAGCAACTTCTGTTGGAATGAAACCTTAGCCTCTTCCTGCTGAGCCTTTGCTATTTCAAGATTAGCTACCGTCCTGCCTTTATTAAACAAAGGCTGAGTCAGCGAACCGATGGCATTGGCAAGCCATTTCCCCGGGTTGACGATGGCAGCGCCACTGTTGTTGGTCCAACCGAAAGTGCCACTTAGCGTTACCTGTGGATAAAATGCTGCACGTGCAACTTGTGTGGCATAGTAGGCTGATTGCAGATTATACTCAGCTTGGCGGACATCAGGGCGGTTGTCAAGAAGTTGCAGGGGCACGCCGACGGAGAGACTGTCTGGGAACGACTGCTCTGCCAATGTCATGCGTTCGATATGCCGAGGCGTCAAACCCAAAAGAACAGACAAAGAGTTTTCCTGTTCACGGATTTGTTGACCGAGCGTGACTATCGAACCTTCCACCGTCATCTTGTTGGCACGAGCCTGAGCCACGGCAGCCTCAGTGCTTTCACCAACCTTCTTCATCACCTCAAGGGTGCGAAGTGTCTCTTCCCACGATTTCAGCGTACGCTGGCTTATGTTGAGTTGTGAGTCGAGCATAAGGAGGTTGTAGTAGCTGTTAGCGATGGTTGCAACGAGCTGGGTCTGCACTGCCTGACGAGCCGCGTGCTGCATGGCAAGGGTGGCAACGGCGCCACGCTTAGCGTTGGTTATGCGTCCGGCGATGTCAAGTTCCCAGTCGGCTGACAAGGCAAGGTTGTAAGTCTGTGAGCCATTACCATCGAAGTTTGTGAGTTGACCCTGTGGTGTGATGGATGCGGCAGGCAGGTAAGCCAACTTCGCCGCCTTCAGTGATGCCTCTGCTTCGGAGACCCGAAGTGAGGCAAGACGAAGGTCGGAGTTGTTGGCAAGTCCGGTTTCGATAAGAGATTGTAATTTGGAGTCGGTGAAAAGCGAGCGCCAGGGCAAAGAGGCAAGTGATGGCCTCTCCCCCTGCCCCTCCCCCGTAGGGAGGGGAGCAGCGTTACCAGTGCCAAACAAACTGTCAGTCTTGACATCGCCAGGTCGCGTATAAGTCTTGTATGTGCTGCAACTTGTTAGGCAAATTGCAATACACATTATTAAATATAGTCGTTTCATTATCATACTTTCTTTTTTGTGGCGGCGCCGCCCTCGGCGTCGGATCGCTGGTTGTATACGACGCCGGGGGCGGCGTCGCCACAAATTTAGCGGATGAATCGACGCCGAGAACGACGCCGCCACAATATTACTTCTTGTCTTTCAATTCCTTAATTTCTTCTTTCTCTGCCAATATCTTCAAATCCTCGAAATCGTCTTTGGAGAACTGGATTGGCGTGAGCTTTTCCTGCAATGACTCGAAGATGATGAAGAGGGCGGGGACGAAGAACAACAGGGCAATGGCGCCGATGAAGAGTCCGCCGACAACACCCGAACCAAGTGAACTGTTACCATTTGCTCCGGCACCCGTCGAGAACATCAACGGCAGCAAGCCGAAGATCATAGCAAGGACAGTCATGAGGATAGGGCGGAAACGTGCCTTTGCCGCACTCACCGCCGACTGTATCAGCGACATACCCGAACGGCGGCGTTCCACGGCATACTCCGTCACGAGGATGGCTGTCTTCGAGAGCAAGCCGATGAGCATGATAAGACCCGTCTGCAAGTAGATATTGTTTTCCAATCCCATAATCTTTGCGAAGAGGAAACTGCCCATCAGTCCGAAAGGCACTGCAAGGATGACCGAGAACGGGATGAGGAAACTTTCGTAGAGTCCGCAGAGGATGAGATAGACAAAGGCAAAGCAGACAATGAAGATTATCACCGTGTTGTTTGTCGTCTCACTCTCTTCGCGCGAGATACCCGAGAACTCAAAGCCGTAACCCTTAGGCAGAACCTGTGCGGCGACTTCTTTCACGGCATTGATAGCCTCGCCGGAACTGTAACCATTGGCAGCCTCTCCGTTGATGGTCATAGAAGAGTAGAGGTTGAAGCGGCTCACCGACTCAGGGCCATACGACTTCGTCAGTGTGACAAACTCGCTCAGCGGAGCCATTCCGTTAGCCGTCTTCGTGAATATCTTGTCAAGTGATTCAGGGGTAACACGGTATTCCGGTGACGACTGAATCATTACTCGGTATAGCTTAGTGAAGCGGTTGAAGTTGGATACATACGAACCGCTGTAGTAACCAGCCAACGTAGACAGCACTGCGTCGGCAGTGGTGCCGGCCCTCTCACATTTTGCTGCGTCGACATCCACAGTATATTGCGGATAGTTGACGTTGAACGTGGTATAGGCTGTAGAAATCTCCTTGCGCTTCTGCAAAGCTGCGATAAACTTCTGACCGGTGGCATAGAGGTCATCGACATTTCCGCCATTCTGGTCCTGGAGATTGACCTCAAAACCGTTGCTCACGCCGTAACCGTCGATAAGCGGTGGAGTCATAGCAAAGATGGTAACGTCAGGGATGTCGAGGTTGATGGCATTGATCTTGTCTACGACAACCTTTGCAGCGTGCTCCTTACCCTTACGGTCGTTCCAGTTTTTCAACTTCACAATGAGCATACCGCTTGACGGACCGGCACCACCGATAAGTCCGTAACCTGCCGTCTCACTCGAGTATTCTATCTCAGGAATGCTGTCTATACGGTCTTCCACCTTCTTCATAATCTCGTCGGTGCGAGCCAGTGAACTGCCAGGCGGTGTGGAGATGTTGACCATTATAGAACCGGTATCCTCGTCAGGGACAAGTCCTGTCTTTGTCGTGTTCATAAAGAAAACGAGCAATACTACAGCAACGGCAAAACTTCCCCAGATTATCGGCTTATGGCGGACAAGGAAGATGACGTTCTTGACATAGTTGTCGGTAATGTGATGGAAAGACGTGTCGAAGGCGATGCGGAAACGGTCCATGAGTCCGAGCTTCTTCCCGTCAGCTGCCTTCTTGTGCGGTCGCATGAGCAGGGCGCAGAGAGCCGGAGCAAGGGTCAGGGCGTTCAAGGCAGAGATACCCACTGCCGCTGCCATCGTCAGACCGAACTGTGTATAGAACTTACCCGATGTGCCACCCATCATTGAGACAGGTATAAACACAGCCATGAAGACCAGTGTCGTAGTGATGATAGCCGATGTGATGCTGCCCATTGCGTCTACGGAAGCCATGAACGGCGACTTGTAACCGACATCGAAGCGAGCCTGCACAGCCTCTACAACGATGATTGCGTCGTCGACCACAATACCGATGGCAAGAACGAGGGCAAAGAGCGTCAACAGGTTGAGCGTGAAGCCCAAGAGTTGCATTGCGGCAAAGGTACCGACAAGCGAGACGATGATGGATATTGCAGGGATAATCATTGCACGGACATCCTGAAGGAAGATGAAGACGATGATGATAACGAGGATGAAAGCCTCAAACAGCGTTTTGATGACCTGGTGCATGGAAGCGTCGAGGAAGTCCTTGGTGGAGTAGAGGTCGCCGAAGACAACGCCACGTGGCAGTGACTTCGACATAGTGTTTATCTCCTTGTCTATCTCCTTGATGATTTCCGTGGCATTACTTCCTGCCGTCTGGTAGACCATTATCACGCTGCCCGGATGACCGTTGGTCATACTCTTGTAGTTGTATGCCTCATCGCCGAGCTGCACACGCGCAATGTCTTTCAAACGGAGCAGAGTTCCGTCGGGTTGCGACTTTATGACGATATTCCCAAATTCTTGCGGAGTAGTGAGGCGGCCGCGATACTTCATGGTATACTGGAAAGTCGCTTCGTAGTTTTCACCGAAAGAACCTGTTGCCGACTCTATATTCTGCGCTGACAACGCCTTGGTGACATCGTCAGGCACGAGTCCGTATTCACGCATGGCATCCGGTTTGAGCCATATTCGCATAGAATAGTTACTACCGAGGAGCGTCACGTCACCGACTCCGGCGATACGCTTCAGGCGAGGTACGACGTTGATGGCGAGGTAGTTGTTCAAGAACTGCATGTCGTAGGAATCGTCGGGGCTGTAGAGCGTGATGGCTTTCAGCATAGACTTCTGCTGCTTGTTTGTCGTCACACCGACCTTCGTCACTTCGGCAGGCAGCAGTCCTGTGGCAGTAGACACACGGCTCTGCACGTTTACGGCAGCCATGTCTGGGTTGGTGCCTTGCTTGAAGTAAATGGTTATGTAGGCATCGCCGGAGTTGGAAGACACTGACGAGATGTAAGTCATGTTCTCCACACCGTTGATAGCTTCCTCCAAAGGCACTACGACACTCTTCTCCACAGTCTCTGCGTTGGCGCCGGGGTAGCTCGTCGAAACCTCGACTGTAGGCGGCGCAATGTCAGGAAACTGCTCTATAGGCAACTGCGAGAGGGCAATGAATCCGAGGATAAGTATCGATACTGATATTACGATAGACAGTACCGGTCGCTCTATGAAAGTCTTGATGGTCATGATATGAGTTTCTGAGTTGTTTGAGTTTATTAGTTTTTTAGCTCTTTATATGTAACTAAAGGCTAAAAAACTCATTAACTTATAAACTAATAAACTTACTTTCGTACCTTTATCGCCTGTCCGTCTTGCAACAGTCCGACGCCTTCTGCAATGATGACATCGCCAGCCTTCAAACCGTCATTGACAACATAAATATTCTTTTCACTGATAGCATCAGCCTTTATGCGGGTAGAGACAGCCTTGCCATTGACATAACGGTAACAGTAAATCTTGTCTTGCAGTTCGTAGGTAGCCGATTGTGGAATGGTCAGCACGTTGTTCTTCTTGTTCATCAGACCGATGTTACCTGCGCCACCACTGTGGAGGAGTCCGTTCTCATTGTTGAATACGGCACGCAGGGAGACACTACCAGTCTCTGCATCTATGACACCACTCATACTCTCTATCCTTCCGTTGTGCTCATATTTTGAACCGTCGTTGAGATAAAGGCAGACTTCCGGCATGGCGGCAAGAGCCTTGTCCGACGAACCATAACGGCGGATAAGGGAAATCATGTCATTCTCCGGAATAGAGAAGTAAACATACATCTTGGAATTGTCCGATACTGTTGTCAGCGGAGATGCCGATGTCGGACTGACGAGGGTTCCGGCACGATATGGGATAGTGCCTACTACACCGTCGCAAGGACTTTTCACAACTGTGTATGAAAGGTCGTTGCGAGCTGATGTTACCTGCGCCATAGCCTGTTGTTGTGAAGCTCGTGAAGAAAGCAGTGAGTTGCGTGAACGCTGCAACTCGAAGGCAGAAGTAACCTTATTTTCGTAAAGTTCTTTCTTACCGTTATAATTGAGTTGTGCGGTGGCAACTCCAGCCCTTGCAGCGTTAAGGTTAGCTACTGCTGTCTGCAAGGCGGCACGGTAAGGCACTTGGTCTATTATAAATAATGTCTGACCTTTCCTCACCCTTTGACCCTCGTAAACGCAGACACGGGTAATCTTGCCTGTAATCTGCGGATAGATTTCAATATCCTGGCGACCACGGATGGTAGCCGGATATTTGTCTGTCGTCTCTACGGCAGTGGGCTTCACCGTCAATACGGCATACTCTTTCTGAGCCTCTTCTGTAGGCTTGCCTTTGCAACCTGCCATAAACAACGCGATGATGACAGGAGCAAAACATA
>CAZZNO010000173.1:0-6056 GCA_964655685.1 uncultured Prevotella sp. | reverse complement strand
TCGAGTTCTGTGCCTTGCTTTATCCCCCGCCTCACCTGCGTCGCAGGATGAGACGGGCTTACGAGTGCTGTGAGCCTTCCTGGCTCATGCTGCCCTGCACCATGTGGGGTGGAGCAGGGGCAGGTTATCTGCTTACGGGCGGCTTCATGCGCTCAGAGTCGGGCAGAGCCTTGTCCACGGTCATGGTGGCAGGCAACGGCGCGTTGGGGGTGTTGCGCGGCTTATCCTTTGAGTGCACCCTGATGAGCTGTATGTTGCTCACGGTCATGAGCTGCAAGGTGGTGGACGAGGCGTTCATGTCGTTGTTCTTAGAAAGCATGAACAATCCTTTTATCTGCTTAATACCGAGGCTGTCTTCATCGTCTATCTGCATTGTCATGGGCATGGACGAGGACATGTGGACGGAGCGCGACACCACGCTGTCGTTGTTGAAGACCACTGCAAGCACAGCCACGCCGTCTCTCATGCCGTCCTGGAAGATGAAGTCGGACCTGAAGCTGAGCAGTATGTGGTCGCCCTTGTGGAAGGTGGTGTCGGTCTTGAGGTCGTAAGAATAGAGATTGTAGGGCTGGTTGGGCACGAGCACGAGCGATGGCTCGCCTTTCCACACGTTTGCCGAGTCGCCTTTTGCAGAGACAGAGCCACCGGAAGCGTCGGCTCCTATGCTGCGCGCCTCTGCCTGCATGCGCTCGGCAATGTTCTCGTACATATCGTGGAGACGGTCGGTGTGGCGCATGTAATAGACCATCGACGTGTCGAACCTCTCCTGCGACACACCGTACTTCTTCAGCACCGCCGCACGATATGCGATGGCGTTTTTCTCATAGCCGCCTTCCGCCTGCTGCGCCATTGCGTCGGCAAGATGGTAGTCGTAGAGAATTTCTTCCATCTCGCCCTCCGAGATTACCGCCGACGAGCTGTCGTGGCAACCGATGAGCGTGACTGCCAAAAGAGTCAGGATAACGAGGATTGGTGCGTGTCTCATGTCTTGCGTATGTTTTGTTTGGTTCACTTCTTGGCTTCTTCCTTGCTTTCGGCTTCCTTGCCTTCGCCATCCTTTACCTCGGCTTTCTTATCGCGCCCAAGGGCAGCCTTGACAGTGTCGCCAATGCCGGAAAGGTCGCGAGAACAGAATACGAGCAGGCACAGAACGCCTGTGGTGATGGAAGCATCGGCAAAGTTGAAGACGGGCGAGAAGAAGGTGAAGCTGTCGCCGCCCACAAGGGGCATCCAGTCGGGCCACGTGGTATGGATGATGGGGAAGTAGAACATGTCGACGACCTTACCCATCAGGAAGCCGGCATAGCCTTGCCCAAAGGGCACCAGCTCGGAGACGTGCCACGTGGTGGAGGGACTGAAGCAGAGACCATAGAACATAGAGTCGATGATGTTGCCTGCCGCACCCGCCACTATCATCGACAAGAAGACAATGTAGCGTATGCGGCCGCCCTGCTTGACCACGAGCCATATATACCAGGAGATGACGAACACTGCCACAATGCGCAACAGGCTGAGGAACAGCTTGTTGATGAACGTCATGCCCCATGCCATGCCGTTGTTCTCGATGAAGCAGATGTAAAACCAATCGGTGATGTGTATCTGGTCGCCGATTGCCATCGTCGTCTTCACGTGTATCTTTATCACTTGGTCGATGACGATAATAGCAAGAATGATGAGAAAGGGGAGAAACCGGAAAGCCCCCCTCCGGAGGGGGGGATGTTGATTGCTTATATGCGCATCATTATCACTCATCTTTAGAATCCGTTTTTAATTATACTTTCTCCACCTTTATATTAAGCTTGAAGTCGTCGAAGTCGACCTCGGTGCCGTCGTTAGGAGCCACCACAATCTCATTTGCGAGCACCTGCGACTTGATGTAGTCGCCAAAGGCGTTGACAGCAGCGTCGGTCTGAGCGTTAGGAGCCACGGTGACCTTTATGCGGTCAGTGATTTCGAGACCGGTATCCTTGCGGAGGTTCTGTATGCGGTTGATGAGCTCACGAGCCATGCCTTCCTGGCGGAGCTCGTCGGTGAGCTCTACCTCGAGAGCCACTGTGAGGTTGCCCTCGTTGGAGACAAGCCATCCAGGTATGTCCTCGGAGATGATGTCTACGTCGGCAGCGTCTACTGTAACGGGCTGTCCCTGAACGTCGAACGTCATGCTGCCGTTCTTTTCGAGGGCAGCAATCTCATCCTGCGAAAGGCTGTTCATCTTGGCAGCAACGCCTTTCATGAGCTTGCCGAACTTCTTACCCATGACACGGAAGTTGCACTTCACCTTTTTCACGAGTATGCCATTGCCCTCGGCAAAGGTCAGCTGCTTCACGTTCACTTCGCCAAGTATCAAGTCCTCAACAGCCTCGATGTGCTTCTTCTGTTCGTCGTCAACAGCAGGAATCATGATCTGTGCCAACGGCTGGCGAACCTTTATGTTGACCTTGCGGCGCAGGGCGAGCACCATAGAGGTTATCTTCTGGGCCATAGACATGCGAGCTTCGAGGTCGCTGTCGACAAGAGCTTCGTCGGCCTTCGGGAAACGCTCAAGATGCACAGACTCCAGCTTGCCGCCGAGGTCATGGTAGAGCTGGTCGGCAAAGAACGGTGCGAACGGAGCCAGAAGCTTAGAAACGGTCATCAAGCAAGTGTAGAGAGTCTCGTAAGCGGCACGCTTGTCAGCGCTCATCTCCTTGCCCCAGAAGCGTTTACGGTTGAGGCGCACGTACCAGTTGCTGAGGTCGTCGTTGACGAAAGCGTCGATGAGACGACCTGCACGCGTCGGGTCGTAGTTGTTCAGCTCGCGCTCCACACCCTTTACGAGAGTGTTGAGGCAAGAGAGAATCCAACGGTCGATCTCGGTCAACTGAGCGTTGAGAGAAGACAGCTGTGATTTGTTTTCATCGGGGTTGAAGCCGTCTACATTGGCGTAGAGGGCGAAGAAGCTGTAGGTATTGTATAATGTACCAAAGAACTTGCGGCGGCACTCGTCAACGCCATTGGGATCGAACTTAAGGTTATCCCACGGCTCGGAGTTGGTGAGCATATAGAAGCGCACGGCATCGGCTCCATACTTGCCAATCATCTCAAACGGGTTGGTGACATTACCAAGGTGCTTGCTCATCTTGTTGCCCTTGGCATCAAGAACAAGTCCTGACGATATGACATTTTTGAAAGCCACCGAGTCGAATACCATCGTGGCTATGGCGTGCAGCGTGAAGAACCAGCCACGCGTCTGGTCAACACCCTCGTTGATGAAGTCGGCAGGGAAGAAAGCCGGAGAAACAGGTGTGCCCTCGTAGGTGCTGTTGATGAGCTCACTGCGATATTCTGCCTCGCTCTTGCCAGTCTTCTTCAAGCCGTCGGCGTTTATCTCGCCCTCGAACGGATAATGGAGCTGGGCGTAAGGCATTGAGCCAGAGTCGAACCAAACGTCGATGAGGTCGCTCTCGCGCTTCATGGGCTTGCCTTCATCGCTTACAAGGACTATGCGGTCGATATAAGGACGATGCAGGTCAATCTTGTCATAATTCTCCTGAGAAAAGTCGCCAACAACGAAGCCGTTGTCCTTCAACGGGTTGGACTGCATGAAGCCAGCCTTGACCGACTTTTCTATCTCATTGTAAAGCTCCTCTATAGAGCCTATGCACTTCTCATGGCGGTTCTCATCGCGCCAGATAGGAAGCGGCGTGCCCCAGAAACGAGAACGGGAGAGGTTCCAATCGTTGAGGTTCTCAAGCCAGTTGCCAAAGCGGCCTGTGCCTGTAGACTCAGGCTGCCAGTTGATGGTCTTGTTGAGAGCCACCATGCGCTCCTTCTTCGCTGTGTCACGAATGAACCAAGAATCAAGAGGATAATAAAGGATTGGCTTGTCAGTGCGCCAAGAGTGTGGATAGTTGTGCACCATCTTCTGAATCTTGAACGCTGTGCCTTCCTGCTTCATCTCCATGCAGATGATGACGTTAAGGTCATCAGCCTTCTCCGATGCTTCGCGATCCCACTGTCCATCGGGGTTGAACTTAGGATCGTAGGAGTTCTTCACATAATCACCGGCGTGATGGCTGTATGCATTTACGTCGACGCATTGCTTTATAAAATTGCCGTCAAGGTCGTCAAGTACATAATACTTTCCCTGAAGGTCTACCATTGGACGGGTCTCGCCCTGCTTTGATATGAGGTAAAGGGCAGGTATGCCGGCATCTTTGGCAACCTTGGCATCATCGGCACCGAACGTTGGTGCAATGTGGACAATGCCTGTACCGTCTTCGGTGGTGACGTAGTCGCCGGGGATTACGCGGAAAGCTTCGCTGTCCATCTCAACGAAACGGTCGCGGCCGTCTTCGCTGGCGAACACTTTATCAGGATTGGCTGCCGCATAATCGTTTACAAACTTATGGCTGTATTGGCTGACTTTCTCGCAAGGCTTCACCCACGGCATGAGCTGCTGATAGTGGTAGCCGACGAGGTCGGTGCCCTTCATGCGGTCGACGATGCGCCAAGGGCAGACTTTCTTTGCCTTGTCAAAGGCAGGCAGCTCGCCTTCCTTCACTTCCTGCTTAGGGTCGAGGTAAGCTTCGAGGCGGCTCTCAGCCATGATTGCGGTCAGCGGCTCGCCATCGTATGGATTATAAGTCTCCACGGCTACGTAGTCAATCTTCGGGCCTACGCAGAGGGCTGTGTTTGAAGGCAGTGTCCACGGTGTGGTAGTCCATGCGAGGAAATAGGGCTTTCCCCATTTCGTCCATTCTGCCTTCGGGTCCTTGATGAGGAACTGGGCGGTGACGGTGGTGTCCTTTACGTCGCGATAGCAACCCGGCTGATTGAGCTCGTGAGAGCTCAGTCCGGTGCCGTCTGACGGCGAATAGGGCTGTATGGTGTAGCCCTTGTAGAGCAACCCCTTGTTGTAAAGCTGCTTGAGGAGCCACCACAGGCTTTCAATGTATTTGTTGTCGTAGGTGATGTAAGGATGCTCAAGGTCGACGAAATAACCCATCTTCTTGGTTAGTTCGTCCCACTCCTTGGTGAATTTCATCACGTTTTCGCGGCACTTGCGGTTGTAGTCTTCTACTGAAATGTATTTGGGCGACTTCTCGTTATCAATGTCTTTCTTGGTTATCCCGAGTTCTTTCTCCACACCGATTTCAACCGGCAGTCCGTGGGTGTCCCATCCTGCCTTGCGCTTCACCTGGAAGCCCTGCATGGTTTTGTAGCGGTTGAATGTGTCTTTTATCGAGCGAGCCAGCACGTGGTGAATGCCAGGGTGGCCGTTGGCTGATGGAGGGCCTTCAAAAAATATGAACTTCGGGCAACCTTCGCGCTCGTCAATGCTTTTGTGGAAGATGTCGTTCTGCTCCCACTCTTTCAGTACTTCCTCATTGGTCTTAGTAAGATTAAGACCTTCGTGTTCGGCAAATCGCTTAGCCATAGTCTTTATATTGTCTTTTACCTTATTATATATATTTGGGCGCAAAGTTACCAAAAAAATATATCAATCCATTAAGAATGACGAAAAAAGAATATATTGCGACCTTCGATGGCGCTATACATGAAAAAATGCGTAACTTTGCACCACGTAAACACTTTAACCACACAAACGATGAGAAAAACATTGACTTTAGCTGCCTTAGCCATCTTGATGCTCGGCAGCTGCTCAACACAGGGTAACATGAATGAAGCCAACGCATCGCTTATTGGCAAATGGATGATAACAAAAGCTATGGGGACGGGCGTGGAAAACGCCGAGACAAAGCCCTATATTGAATTTGCCAAGGATGGCAGATTCAACGGCAACGCAAGCGTAAACTCTTTCTTCGGCGACTATACGGTCAAAGGCAAAAGCCTAAAGATGGACCACGTGGGCATGACGCGAATGATGGGGGCGAACATGGACGTGGAAAATGCCGTAAGCAAAGCCCTAAACAGCACCTACAGCATTGAGGTGAAAAAGAATGAAGCCAACGTAAAGGACAAGGACGGAAAGATTGTTATGAAACTGGAAAGAAAGTAAGTTTCGCAATTACTGCTTAACAACGAAATACACGATTCCTGCTTAATAACAAATT
>CAZZNO010000172.1:5033-6130 GCA_964655685.1 uncultured Prevotella sp. | reverse complement strand
GACGTGGGCTGCCACAGTGACCAGCTATGCGTCAGGCTCAGAGACGTGGGTTGCCGCAGTAAAAGGCGCGGGGCCTGTATTCTTTAGCCCAGATATTGTTTCAGTATTTTAGCCGCGGGGCTGTGCTTTATCTTGCGTATCGACTTTTCCCTCACCTGGCGTATGCGCTCACGTGTCATGCCCATCTCGCTGGCTATTTCCTCAAGGCTTTTCTCCACGCATCCTATGCCGAACGACTCTTTCACGATGCGCTGCTCGCGGTCGTTGAGCACCTCCTTGAGCAAGTCCTCTATGTACATGTTCATCGACTCCCTGTCTACGGTGTTGTCAGACTGGAAGCTGTTGTCGTCGCTTGAGAGGGTGTCGCCAATGGTGTTGTCGGTGTCGTCTTGTCCAAGTGGCGCGTCAATGCTCGTGGCACGGCTGTTGGCATCTCTCGCCGCCTCGATGGCAGCCTCGTCAATGCCTGTGACGACAGAGAGCTCGTGCACCGATGGTATGCGGCCGTTTGCCTGCACGAAGTCGTCGATGGCACGGTTAATCTTCAACGCTATGCCCATCTGGTTGAGCGGCACCCTGATGATGCGGCTCTTTACGGCAAGCGCCTCCATGATGCTCTGGCGTATCCACCACACTGCATAAGAGATGAATTTGAAGCCTCGCGTTTCGTCAAACTTCTCCGCAGCTTTCACAAGTCCCATGTTGCCCTCGTTTATAAGGTCGGTGAGCGATATGCCCTGATGCTGGTATTGTTTTGCTACGGAAACCACGAAGCGCAGGTTTGAACGCACGAGCCTGTCACGCGCCCTTTCTCCTTCTTTTCCGCCCATGTGCACTTTAGCAGCCAAAGCAGCTTCTTCCTCGGGCGAGAGCATGGGTTCGCGCGCTATCTCGGTGAGGTAGCGATCAAGTGACTCGTTGTTGCGGCTTGTGATGGCTTTTGTTATCTTCAGTTGTCTCATCTCTTGGGTCTTTTGTCAGTAGAGGTTTTATTTTATTAAGATTTTACAAAAATACAACCATTCCGCGAGAAAACAAAGGAAATGAAAGAAATTCTTCAAATTTAAATAAAAAAAAGAAGATAATAACGTTTTTTT
>CAZZNO010000172.1:0-4933 GCA_964655685.1 uncultured Prevotella sp. | reverse complement strand
CCCTGCTATTGCTTGCCCATCTCGCCAAGGTTGCTGTCCTTGAAGCCGAGGAAATAGAGCACGCCGTCGAGCCCCATCGTGTTGATGCTCTGCCGTGCGTTAGCCACCACTCTCGGCTTGGCGTGGAAGGCGATGCCCAGTCCTGCCTCCGAGAGCATGGGCAGGTCGTTAGCCCCGTCGCCCACGGCAATGGTTTGCGCCAGGTTCACGTGTTCCACCTGAGCTATGAGCCTGAGCAGCTCGGCTTTGCGCGTGCCGTCCACGATTTCGCCCACGTAGCGGCCCGTCAGTTTTCCGTCGTCGCCCACTTCAAGCTCGTTGGCATAAACATAGTCGAAGCCGAACTTTTGGCGCAGGTATTCGCCGAAATAGGTGAAGCCGCCGCTGAGAATGGCAATCTTGTAGCCGCATGTCTTGAGCACCTTCATCAGCCTCGGCACGCCCTCGGTTATGGGCAGGTGCTCGGCTATGTCGTGCATCACGCTCACGTCCAGTCCCTTAAGCAAAGCCACGCGCTCGGTGAAGCTCTCCTTGAAGTCAATTTCGCCCCGCATGGCTCGCGCGGTGATTGCCTTCACCTGTTCTCCCACGCCGGCACGCTCAGCCATCTCGTCGATGCACTCGGTTTGTATGAGCGTAGAGTCCATGTCGAAGCAGATGAGCCTGCGCATCCTGCGGAACATGTCGTCTTTCTGGAAAGAGAAGTCGATGTCCTCCACCTGCGCCATCCTCATCAGCTCGCCCTGCATAGCCTGCCTGTCGTGCGGCGTGCCGCGCAGCGAAAACTCTATGCAGGCTCGGCGGTTGCGCTCGGGGTGCTTTATGCTCATGCGCCCGGTGAGGCGGATTATGGAGTCGATGTTTAGACCTTGTGCCGCAACCACTTTCGCCGCTCCCTCTATGTTGTGCGCCGAGAGCGAGCGGCCGATGATGGTGAGAATGTAGCGGTTCTTGCCCTGCTGCGCCACCCACTGCTCGTAGTCGTCGTCGTCAACGGGCTGGAAGCCGATGTTTACGCCAAGGGCGGTAGCCTTGAAAAGGAGCTCCTTCATGACCTGCCCCGAACTGAGGCTGTCGGTGCGGATAAGGATGCCGAGGCAGAGCGTTGAGTGTATGTCAGCCTGTCCGATGTCGAGAATCTCGGCGTCGTAGCGCGACAGTATCTCCATGACCGATGCCGTGAGTCCCGGATGATCCTGCCCGGTAATGCTTACAAGAATCTGCTCTTTCATCAATAAGCCTTTGAACATTCCCACCCTGTGATGGCTGCTACCTGCGGTATGAGCGTCATGGCAATCTTGCGGTGCCCGCGCCAGTTGGGGTGTCCGTCGGCTCCCATGTCGGTGCCGAAATCCACGATGTCGGGCATGGGCTGCGTCACGCGCACGCCCTTCATGCCAGCCACGCGGGCTTTCAGCTCCTGCAAGGCGGCAAGGAGGAAAATGTTGGCTGAATGGGGAGTCACGCAAAGGATTGGCACATTATTATAATGTGAACGCACGTTGGCGATGAGCTTCACGTAGTCGTTGACATATTGCGACGGCGCGCCCTCTACGGAGAAGTCGTTGGTGCCGAGGTTTATAATCACAAGATTGGGCGTGTATGCCTTGAAGTCGTAGGCAACGTTGTCGTGGTCGTCGAACAGCTTCCCGTAGCGCACGCTCATCGTGGGGCGTTTGTTGCCGTTAAAGTTGCGTGTCACGCCCATTCCCGAATGAGCCACGATGCTGTAGTCGGCATCGAAGTAATGAGCCAGGAGGCATGCGTAAGCCTTGTCGCAGTTCTCGGTGCTGAGCTTGAAGTGCTCGCTGTTGGTAGGCGATTCAGAGCCATAGCCGCACGTGTACGAGTCGCCTATGATCTCTATCATGCGCTGCTTCGGCGCCACCGCCTTGAAGTCGCCCTTCGCCGTGAGCGAATAGAGGCGCACGAGCCCGTGCTCGCCCTCGGTGCACTTTTGCAGCATGAGCCTGTGGGTGCCCTTGGCGAGGCGGTCGGCAAGCAGCACGTCGTGCGGTTCCTTGCCTTTTATCTGTATCTTCTGCTTCAGCACGCCGTCGATGAACACATTGTGCCAGCTCTCGCCTTCCTCGGAGACGCGGATGGAGACCGACGTGCCGGTGAAGTCGGTTTGCAGATAGGTGCCCACCCAGTCGTAACGCACGCTGCCGTCGTCCATGCGCTGCACGCGCCCTGTAAAGCTCACCGAGGGGTCAGTGGCTTTCACCGTGCCGGCAAGTGCCGACAACGTAAAGAGGCAGAGCAGTGCCAAAGTCATAATCTTCTTCATAGCTTCCAAAAAATGTTTTTTTATGTGTGCAATGGTTTTGCTTTATGATTATCCGTCTGTCTGAGCCTGGAAGGCTCGCCGCACTCGTAACCCCGTCTCATCCTGCGAAGCAGGTGAGGCGGGGCTCACCTAACCAGGGCGCGCAGCCGACCCGCGGAGGGTCGCCGCTGGACATCGGAGGGAAAGCGGACAATCAGTCTTGCTTTATTTACTGCAAAGGTAACAAAAAAAACGGGAAAATGAGCAGTATGAAGCATAAAATGTTTGCCCATATAGGATTATTTCCGTAAATTTGCACATATTTTATTAACGAACCACTAAACTCGGAAAACAATCATGAAGAAAATCGCCGCCATCATGTCGCTCATAGCCCTTTCAGCAACTATGCTCAGCGCGCAAACCGCAAGGCAGGAAATCAGGGCAAAGGTGACCCTTGCCGCCAACAACTACCAGGACTATCCAGTACCCACGAAGAAGCTCACCGCCGCCCCTCGCGGCTACGAGCCTTACTACATCAGCCACTACGGGCGGCACGGCTCGCGATGGCTCATAGGCAAAGGCGCCTTCGACGCGCCCTACCGCACGCTCCACGCCGCCGACTCGCTGGGCAAGCTCACCGAGAAGGGCAAGTACGTGCTGAAGGTGGTGAAAGCCATGCGCGACGAAGGCCGCAGCCGCGACGGCGAGCTCACCCTCCTCGGCGCACAACAGCACCGCGGCATAGCCAAGCGCATGATGGAGCGCTTCCCGCAGGTGTTCGCCGGCAAGACGCACGTTGACGCCAAGTCAACCGTGGTCATTCGCTGCATTCTCTCTATGGAGAACGAGCTGCAACAACTCGTCGCCATGAACCCGCAGCTTGACATCACACACGACGCAAGCCATCACGACATGTACTATATGAATGACGAGAACTGCGCCTACGCAAGCATGGCGAGGACAAAGGAGGCTGCCGACAGCCTGCGCGCCTTCTACGCACGCCACAACGACTTTTCGCACCTCATGACCGTGCTTTTCAACGACCCCGATTACGCCAAGGGCATCAGCCCCGTTTCGCTCGCCTCGCAGGTGTTCGACATTGCCAAAGACCTGACCAACACCGAGCTGCGCCACCAATACCGTAACTTCTGGGACGTCTTCACCGAGCAGGAGATTTACGACCTGTGGCTGACAAACAACGCCTACTTCTACACGTATTTCGGCCCAAACAAGCACAACAACGGCGCCGGCATGTACACACAGCTCAACCTCGTGCAGAACATCATAGAGACTGCCGACACTTGCCTCACCCTCAGCCACCCAGGAGCCACCATGCGCTTCGGACACGAGATTGACGTGCTGCCACTGGCTTGCCTGCTCAATCTCAACGGCTACGGCAACCCGCGAACCAGCCTCGACCGCCTCGACTATGAGGACTGGAACGCCTACAACATCTTCCCGATGGCGTGCAACGTGCAGTTCATTTTCTACAAGCCCGTGAAAAGCTCTAAGAACGACGACATACTCGTGAAGGTGCTGCTCAACGAAAACGAGGCAACACTGCCCGTGAAGACCGACCGCGCACCTTATTACCACTGGAAAGACGTGCGCGCATACCTGACCCGCCTGCTACAGCGCAAGATTCAGTAAACCAATGAGAAAAAACAGCTCAACCATTGCTGCCGCCATGCTCATAGCCGTGGCGGCAGCTTGCGTTCCCCAACAGCGCAAGCCCGACCACTCGCCTGCCACGGCACAAAGCCAAGCCGCCATGCCCGAAACGGAACGGGGCAGCGACAACAGCCTCGGCAACTACGGCTGGTGGCCGGTCACGCCAAAGGGCACGCCATCGCAAATACTCGTCAACGATGCCTACACCGCCAGCTTCAACAGCCAGACCCTGCTGCCCAACTGGGTGGCGTGGAAGCTCACGGCAAGCCACGCCGACGGCAAGGCTAAGAGAAAAGACGCCGCATTCACGCCCGACCAGCGCATAGACGAAGCCTACCGCGTGACCACCTACGACTACATGCGCTCGGGCTACGACCGAGGACACATGTGCCCCGCGGGAGACAACAAATGGAGCGCCGAGGCAATGCGCCAATGCTTCCTCATGACCAACATCTGCCCACAAAGCCACAACCTGAACACAGGCGACTGGAACGAGATGGAAAACCAGTGCCGACGATGGGCGAGGCAGTACGGCGAGCTGTACATAGCCTGCGGCCCCGTGCTGTTCAAGGGCAAGCACCGCCGCATAGGCAAGGAACACCGCGTGACCGTGCCCGAAGCCTTCTTCAAGGTGGTGCTCTGCATGAAGGGCAAACCCAAGGCTATAGGCTTCATCTACCGCAACGAGGGCGGCAACCGACCCAAGAGCCACTATGTCAACACCGTAGACCAGGTGGAGCGCATCACCGGCTTCGACTTTTTCTCCTCCCTGCCCGATGACATAGAGCGCGAAGTGGAAGCAAACGCCAGCCTCGACGAATGGTAAACCTTAATAATGCATAATTAATGCATAATGCATAATTACCGCCCCCACCCCAATTATGCATTAAGCATTATGAATTATGAATTAATTACCGTCCCCACCCCCTGATTAGGCCTGAGCCCGGCGGGCTCGCCGCTTGCTTAACCCCGTCTCATCCTGCGAAGCAGGTG
>CAZZNO010000171.1:0-6135 GCA_964655685.1 uncultured Prevotella sp. | reverse complement strand
TTATATACAGAGAAATCTTTCTTTGTTTCCGTCTCTGCAAACGCATATAATTCACCCGTTCCATTTGGATTGCTACTGCCAAGGTCATAAGCAGCCCATAGGCAGCTAAGTCCTAAATCTACAGCACCTGTCTGCTGTATATCTTTTGTGGTAAAAGATTTTATCTCTCCAAGTACCTCATATGTATATCCGTCTTGTTCTATTTTAGCGACTGCTTGATAGTAATACTTTGTCTTTGGTTGTAAATTTATAATGTGTGATGATGCACTTTCTTGATTAGAAGTAGGATTAAGGCTATAATAAAAACCTACTCTTTTTGTGGAGTCTGCCAGTTCTTCCTCAGATTTTGCAATAGTTACATAAAACTGTGTAGAGTTTAATGGCTTATCGAAGAGATTAAAGATTTTGTATTGGTTTGTCACTTCTGCTGTACATGCTTTTATATTAGAAGCATCTCCAGTCAGTATATAATCGGACATATTTTTCGTTGTGAAATCTTTTATTTCTCCGATATAGTATGTTGAACCAATCTGAGTACAAGCGCAATAAAAGTAATGAGTATTTGGAGCCAGTTTCGTCAAATTAGCCGAGTAATCCACATTACGACCGGTTAAAGGAATAAAGCCATGCTCATTATCGTACCCAAACCTTGATATGCCTTCATCACTTAAATCTTGGTTGGATGTACTGTAAGCGACTCCTACAGAAACATCCTCGTCTTGACTTATGTTGCTCCAATCAGCCTTAGCATCTATTGATGTGGTGAAAAAAGCGACATTTTCTGCCGTTCCTGTAGTAGCTATATTATGGCCATCCGATGTAGTAAAATCTTGTTCTTTACCATAATGATAAAGACCGTTAGATTTTACGTATGTCCTATAAGTATAGTTTTCATTAGGACTTAGTCCCGCCAATCTAACATTTATTTTTCTCCCTTCCACTCCTGTAGTTCTTGAATAACTAGAACCTGTACTGTTGTCCTTTAATTGATATTCAATACCAATCTCAATACCACTATTGTCAGCTGACAACTTATCTAAGTTGACATACCCTTCTGCTTGTGCATAAGTCATCCCAACTTCTGTGATTTTCCCCGTTACAGCTACATCTGTGGTGTTCCCAGCTCCATTGTCATCACCACTATCACTTCCACAAGATGTTAACATAGCTAACAACATTGCAGGTAACAAATAAAATAGAATTTGTTTCATATCAGTGTTATTTTTGTTCTATGTTGCAAATTTAGATATTTTTTTTGAAATCTGACCTCGTCAAAATAGGAATACTTATTCAAATCATCAATATTCACGTCTGCCAACTGGGAGAATACCATCTCGTTCTACAATGGCTCTGTATGTAACATCATCAGTCAGGACCGCGTAGGAACTTCAAACTCTATGTCGCTTGACTACATCATTATCGACGAGGCGAAGTTCATCAACTTTGAGCAGCTCAAAGATGAGACATTCCAGGCAAATCGTGGTAATGAGCAGTATTTCCATAATTTCCCATTGCACCACGGCATGACCATCACGTCGGATATGCCGGTGACAAAGAAAGGCTCGTGGTTTCTAAACTATAAGGATGACATGGATAAAGACCTCGTGGAAGCTATCGAGGGGCTTGTCTATGCCAAGTGGAAGGCAAAAAGGCAGCAGAAGGCTATGCCGTCGCAGCACGATGCCATACAGCAGAAGATAGACCGCATCGACGCAAAACTGTCTTTCTTGCGTTCAAAGTGCCTTCTCTATAAGGAATACACCAGTATTCAGAATCTCGCCCTGCTCGGCGAGGACTTCATTCGCCGTGCCAAGCGAGACCTGCCGCCGCTCACCTTTGCCACGTCAATCATGTGCAAGAGGATAGAGATAAGCATGGACGGCTTCTATGGCGGCATGAGGGAAGATGTCAACCTTTACACCGCGCCGAATGAGACGGTGCTTAACCTGGAGGCATTGAACGAGGGTGCCATCCCCAACGACTGCCGCCAAGACAGCGACCTTAATCCAAAGCTTCCCCTTATCCTTGCCTTCGACGCTAATCAGAATATAAACTGGCTGGTGGTGGGTCAAGTCGGTATGGATGGGAAACTCCGTGTCCTAAAGTCCTTCTTCGTGAAGTACGAACGGAAGATCCCCGAACTGCTTGATGATTTCAATGAATACTACCGCTATCACAGACGCCGGCAAGTGGTATTCTATTATGACTCCACCTTCGTGGGCAACGACTACGGTACGCATGCAGAACCGTTCTATCGTCTTATCATTAACACGCTGCGCTTGAAGCAGTGGACTGTTCGTGCTAAGTATATCGGTAATCCGATGAACCATATCTTGAAGAATGACCTTATCAACCGTATGTTCCGTGGTCGTGCCCGTCACGTTGTGCTCATCAACAGGGATAACAATCCGGATTTGCTCATCTCCATCACTTCTGCCGGTGTCAAGAACGGTAAGAAGGACAAGAGTGGTGAGAAGTTGGCGGAGACAGAAGAGGACAAGTTAGAGAGCCGTACTGATGGCTCCGACGCTTTTGACACATTGTGCATAGGTGTAGAGCGTTTTCCCGTTCTACAGTATCGCAGCGTGTCAGGCAACAGCCAATCGTCGTGAAGCTGCCGACCGCTAATGTTAAATCTTTCTTTTGCTTGAAAATAATCATCAAAACGCTTGCACATTAAAAATAATTTATGTATCTTTGCAGTGTTATTAGAACAAACATGTTGAACTTTTAAAGACAAGTGAAAATGAGTAAAGAACTTGAAGAAAGAATTGAAAGGAAGAAAAAGATGATTGCCGATTATCGGAAGTTTGCAAAGAGCTTAGGAATTCCACAATCGGAAATCGACAGGAAAACGGACATGTTTCTTGAAGACCTCTACAAGTTGATGGAAGAAAGAGATTAAAGATTCGCTCCCTCCCCAAAAGGAGAGGGAGCTTAAAAATAAAACTATGAATTATGAATAAGGTATTGGAACTTTCTAAGGAATACAAAAGTCTTGCAGGCAAGAGTGATGCTGCAAGCGAAGCACGAAAGGCAGAGATAAACGCTTGGATAGAAGCGCACAGGGAGGAAATACCCAAAGATGAGATAAAGGAGTTTATGGACTCATGGCTTGATGAGATAGGCAAGGATGTGACAGACATCAAGCATCAGGCTTTGAAAGAGCAGCTTGATAAGGAAGCATACCGAATGATACCTCTGAAGGTTGTGGCTGAAAAATATTTTGGCAAGAGCGCGGCATGGCTGACTCAAAGACTAAGCGGTACTCCTGTGCGTGGTAAAGTCTACACACTCAACGCTGAACAGAAGAAGATATTCAACGGTGCCATGAAAGACATCGGCAACACCATTGGCTCAATCCGCTTGGCTTAAAAGCGGTTTGTTCTAATAACGCTATCCCCGGTCGCTGAGCCACGGTCGGGGATTTTTCTTTGACCATCACGAAAGATGAAAGAATACGAAAGCAAGCTGAAAGAATATGAGTCGCTCATTGGGAGGGAAGACGAGGCAAGTATTGACAGGCGGAAGGAAATAGTCGACTGGCTTGCAGCTTCAGACGACGATGAAGTAAAGGCATCGTCATACGCCATGCTTATGAGCCGACGCAGTGATATTGATACTTTCAATGCTATCTGTAAGGATATGGGTGACAAATTGTACGATGTGGTGAATACAAAAATAAGAAGAAAGATAAAAGACATAGAACTTGCAATATCTTGGAGGGAGATAGCCAACACCTATTTCCACAAAGACTCATCATGGATTTATGACAGGCTGAACGGTATCGACCACAAAGGCAACTTCCGTGTCTTTACTCAGGAAGAAAGAGGGCAGCTTAAAGGCGCTCTCATTGACCTGAGCAACCGCATACGTGCTGCTGCCGATAAGATACAATAAGCTGGGTTTATATTACACCTATTTGAACACCAAGTCGTCTTTTGGCTTAGGGACGCACCGCCCTGTGGCTTGATTGCCACGGGGCTTTTTCGTGCCTTGCCCCCGGTGCCACACTCTTGCCTTCGTCTTACGCCCATCGAAACGCAGTGCAATTTCGCTGTGCTACCCTACAGGCAGACAGTAGCACTGGGGAGAGTGGTCATGACAGTGGCAGCACATGCCATGCACTGGGCATCGCAACGCTATACGTGGGGCGATGTCGTTTATGGCAAGTGCTGCTCTTTGCGTTCAGTTGCCACGCATGCTAACCCACCGCCATACAGTGCACCGTTGGCTTGCCAAAGGCACACAGTATGGCTGTGGAGAGCGGTTATGACATTCATTGGTAGCGCTAACCGATGATGCTCATCCGTTCGTCGCATACCGCGGATTGGCAATTGCCTTGCCACTCCAGGCGACAAAAGAAACGGTTGCCTACACTGTCACAATTACGAAAAGTCTTTACATATACCGCTACATCGAAGGGCGGCAATTGCCAAGGCGTTTTAGGGCGGTGGGGGCTGCTAAGGCAGTCGGTGGCGGCTTTCGCCGCTCGCAAACCGCCAAATCGTTGATATTGGGCGGTTTGCGGAAAATGGGAGTGGAAAAACCTTGCAAAAACGGCAAAATTGCCTTGCCATTGCAGCTCCATAGGCGTTTGAAGCCGCGAAAAACGCCCACTTGCCAATGAATTGCCATCTTTTTAGTGGACAGAGCGGACAAAACCGGCATTTCGAATAGTGCCTGAAATTGCCAATTTCGAGCGCATCTCTTTTCTTTACAAAGGTAATATGCCATTTATATAATAGTGGATAACGGTTTTCTTTGTATTTTCCATCTGCCATTACATAGGTTATCTTTGCGGTATAAAAGATAAATTTCAATGATAGATATCACTCTAGGACTTTCAGGCAAGTACTTCTCCGCCACGGTTCCCGACCTGGTGTTCGGCATCGGCGGCGCGTCTGCCGCCGTGGCTATAAGCCTCGACGGTGACGGGATATACTCCGAGCGGCTCTTTCCCGTTGGCGGCAGCGTCAGCCTTCGCGAGCTGGGCGACCTCGTGCGTCCCTACGCCAAGCAAAGGCTCGTGACCGACATGAAGGTAAGCATCACCGAGCAGGACGCCGACGGCAACAGCCTTGCCACGGCATCGGCTTCATGCACCGTCGTCTACTGCGGCGCCGACATCGACATGGACGCTACGAAGTGGTGCGACTCTCATTTCCTGACGCTGCTCATGGGCACGCGCACGACGGCTCCCGGCAGGCGCGAACGCCTTCACTATACCGGCACTGCCGCCGCGACGGTCACCGCCACCTATGCCGACGGCTCGACGAAGACTTTTGCCGCCACCACCGTAGGCGGCAACTCCAAGTACACCACCATCGACGTGTCGCCCTCCCTTTTCACTGGCGATGCCGACCTTATAGGCTATGTCGTCAAGGCGGGCGGCAGGACGCAACAGTTCGACATCGACTTCAATGCGCCCGACTGCTCACCTATCCTCGCCTTCGACAATTCGTTCGGTTGCGAGGAAATGCTTTACTGTACGGGGCGCGCCGTGCTGTCGGGCGACTTCAAGTACGACACCGCCTTCATCGAGGGCTTGAACACCAACTACAAGGTCACCGAGACAGCCAGCATCAAGGCTGACACGGGGCCGCTCAGCTTTGCCGAAGCCGACTGGTGCCGCGAGCTGTTCCGCTCGCAGAACGTACGCGTCGTCAACTTCTACGGCGGACAGGCGCAGCCGGGCAAGGAGGTGGTGGTGAGCGACCCGAAGGTGGAATACGGCAACGGCAATGACGACATACCGCGCATCACCTTCACTATACAGTACGCACAGCGCAACCACAACGTCATACAGACGGCACGCGAGGGCAGGATCTTCGACAACACGTTTGACTATACATTCGAATAAATGGCAGGCAACAACAGACAAGAGCAGGTGCAGTCGTACCTCGAGGGCATACGCGACGAGCGAAACACCGCTGCCAACACCGCCACACGCATAGGCAGGGCGCTGCTCATGCTGCTGGACTACTTCTCCAACGGCGTGTCCGACCGCTTCCTGTCAAAGTCTGACGACGACACGGCGAACGGCATAATAACGTTCCTCAAGGGCATACTGCTCGGCAACGGCAGCCACGGCATCGACAAGGACGGCAACGCCACCCTCGGCAAGGTGACGGC
>CAZZNO010000170.1:4320-6171 GCA_964655685.1 uncultured Prevotella sp. | reverse complement strand
TGGAAAACGTAAAGATCAACGATGCCGACGAGACCTTCTGGCGCATAGACGGGCTGAAGATAAAAAACGTAGAGCTGCACCAAGGCACATACCCCTTCATGTTCTCGAAAAACATATATGCCGACGGGCTCGTGAGCGACGCCAAGTATGTGTTCCAATACTGCAAGAACGTAGAGGTGCATAACGCGAAAATCATCACCAAAGACTCTTTCTGGGAGTGTGACGGGGTGACTGTCTACGACTCTGAGCTTGACGGCGAATATCTTGCATGGCACTCAAAGAACATCAAGCTGGTGCGTTGCCACATCAGCGGCGAGCAACCGCTGTGCTACATGGACAACGTGACCCTCGTCGACTGCACGTTCAACCCCGCCTGCGACCGTGCCTTCGAAGACAGCACCAATATCAACGCCGCCATCAAGGGCAAGATTACAAACATCAAGAATCCTGTTTCCGGCAAGATTACGGCAGACGAAATAGGCTCCGTGACCTACGACGAATTTGCAAAAGCACACGCGTGCGAGATAAGAAAAAGCTAATATGGCAGACACAAACTTTCAGCACGGCAGCATCGCCAAACCTGCATCCGGCTCATCAAGCGGCGCCGACGGAGGCTCAACGCCCTTCGACACCATTATACCCCGCCGGCACACAGGCTCCTACAAATGGGACTCCATACCCGAGGACACGCTGCCATTGTGGGTAGCCGACATGGACTTCGAGGTGGCACCGGCAATAAAGAAAGCCCTGCAACAGAGGGTAGACCACGCCGTTTTCGGCTATACGCTCATCGACGACAGCTATTACGATGCCGTCATCTCATGGTTTCACCGCCGTCACCATTGGGACATACAGCGCCAATGGATACTCTACACCGGCGGCGTGGTGCCGGCAACGAGCTGCTCTATAAAGGCTCTGACGCTGCCGGGCGAACGCGTGCTTGTGCAAACACCCGTTTACAACTGCTTCTTCTCGTCGATAAGGAACCAGGGCTGCGAAGTGCTCGAAAACCCGCTCCTGAGAGACGGCGACACATACAAGATAGACTGGGACGACTTTGAAACCAAATGCGCCGACGAGAAAACCACGGTTTTCCTGCTCTGCAACCCCCATAACCCCGCAGGACGCGTATGGACAACGGGCGAACTGGAAAAGATGGGCGCCATTTGCAAAAAGCACCACGTGCAGGTGATAAGCGACGAAATACATTGCGAGCTCGTAATGCCGGGACACACATTTACGCCCTTCGCGGCAGTAAACCACCTTAATCTTCACAACAGCATCAGCCTCAATTCGCCTTCGAAAAGCTTCAACACCGCCGCACTGCAAATAGCCAACATCGTATGCGCCGACGCCGACGTGCGCCGCCGCATCAGCCGCGTGATAAACATATACGAGGTGTGCGACGTCAACCCGTTCGGGCCCATCGCCCTGAAAGCCGCCTACAACGAGAGCGAAGGCTGGCTCAGCGCCCTCAACCAGTACATATGGGGCAACTACCGGTGTTTGAAAGAACAGTTAGGCAGGCGGCTGCCAAGCGTAGAGGTGCTGAAGCTCGAAGGCACCTACCTCGCATGGGTAGACATAAGAAAGCTCGGCATGAGCAGCGACGAAGCCACCCGCAGGCTGTTGCGCAACGGGCATGTACTCGTGAGCAGCGGCACGCTGTATGGCAAGACAGCCGGCGAAGGCTATCTGAGAATAAATCTCGCGTGCCCCCAAAAACTGCTCCTGCAAGGCATAAACAGGATAATAAAGGTTCTCGGAGAACAACATTTTTAACCCATATCACTTCCCCCAATTCCTATTTACGGCGTAAAGGCATCACCTTTACGCCGTATTAGTTTTATT
>CAZZNO010000170.1:0-4220 GCA_964655685.1 uncultured Prevotella sp. | reverse complement strand
CTCGTACGGCCTACGAGGCTCACAATAATGGTGCGCATGGTCAAATGTAAAAACTTTTGACATCCTTTTAGCCAATTACATGCCATGCTATCTATCACCTCTGACCTTACCTTTAAACCCATTCAACGAAGGCTCATTCTTTTAAAATGCAAGCCTTCAAAATTGTTGTGCGCACACAAAATCAACAAATATATAAAATCCAAAAATACAGTTAAATTATTTGGAGCGTATTGATATTCTTCCTATTTTTGTTTCGCAATAAAAGCTAAACAGTAGACTAAACGTTGGATTTCGAAACAAACGCCGTTTTCATTCGGAAGATATTTTGTACAGTATTCAACAATTAGGAAGAAAAAAAGAACAACTTACTACTACAATATATGAGCAAGAAAGTCAATCAAGAATATGATGTCATCATCATCGGAGGTGGCATAACAGGAGCGGGAACTGCCCGCGACTGTGCTATGCGCGGCTTGAAAACACTATTGGTAGAGAAGAATGACTTCACCAACGGTGCTACGGGACGTAATCACGGCTTGCTCCATTCCGGCGCACGCTATGCCGTAACCGACGGCGAATCGGCAGCCGAGTGCATCAAGGAGAACATGATCTTGCGCCGCATAGCACGCCACTGCGTTGAGGAGACAGACGGACTTTTTATCACTTTGCCCGAAGACGACCTAAACTATCAAAAGACCTTTGTAGAAGCATGCCGCAAGGCAGGCATACGGGCTGACATCATTGACCCTGAAGAAGCCAAGCACATTGAGCCTGCCGTAAACCCTGCTCTGACAGGAGCTGTGCGTGTGCCTGACGCATCGATTGACCCATTCCGTTTAACCACTGCCAATATTATTGATGCCCGTCGTCGGGGAACAGACGTGCGCACATACAGCGAAGTCACAGGCTTCATCATTGAGAATGGACGAGTGCTTGGCGTAAAGCTGCGCGACAACCATACGGGCGAAACATCTGAGGTGCGTGCCCGCCTTACCATCAACGCCGCCGGCATTTGGGGGCACCTTGTGGCACAGCTCGCCGGCGTTACTGTGAACATGTTTCCCGCCAAGGGCACTCTGCTTATCTTTGGGCACCGTGTAAACCACATGGTTATAAACCGATGCCGCAAGCCTGGCAACGGCGACATACTTGTGCCCGACGACACGGTGTGCGTCATTGGCACAACGAGCGACCGCGTACCCTTTGAGACCATCGACGACCTTAAGATCACCCCGGAAGAAGTTGACGTACTGCTGTCAGAAGGTGAAGCTTTGGCACCGTCGCTTGCCACGACACGCATTATACGTGCCTACACAGGCGTCAGACCGCTCGTGGCTTCAGACAACGACCCTTCCGGCAGAAGCATAAGCCGTGGCATTGTGCTGCTTGACCATGAAACACGTGACGGACTTGCCGGCCTCATTACCATAACCGGAGGCAAGATGATGACCTACCGCATGATGGCTGAGGTGGCAACTGACCTTGCTTGCAAAAAGCTCGGAGTGGACAAGAAGTGTGAAACGGCTACGACACCATTGCCAGGCAGTGAGTTTGAGCCAACTGACGCCGGCTACAATGGCTTCAACGGCTATGACGGACTTGACGACAATGCCAAGTACTCACGTTTGATACAGGCTGGCAGGCACGGTACGTTTACCCGAGAAATCAAGCACGACACCATATATGATCGCTCATTAGTCTGCGAATGCGAGCAGGTTACGGTGGGAGAAGTGAAATACGCGGTAGACAACCTACACGTCCACAACCTTATAAACCTGCGCCGGCGCACACGCGTGGGCATGGGCACTTGCCAAGCTGAGCTTTGCGCTTGCCGTGCAGCCGGAGTGCTTTGCGGGCTGAACAAGACACCGGAGAAGTCAAAGAACGACCTTTGCGACTTTATACAAGAACGATGGAAAGGACTGGAGCCTGTGGCATGGGGCGAGTCGCTTGAAGAAGCCCAACTCATGCAGACTGTTTACAAAGGGCTTTGCAGATTAGGTGTTTAAGGAGTAAAAGACAAAGCATTATGAAATTTGATACTATCATAATAGGTGGCGGATTAACCGCCCTTACAGCAGGCATAAGCTTGGCGAAGAAACAGAAACGAGTAGCCGTAATTGGTGCCGGCCAAAGCACGTTGCACTTCAATTCTGGCTCACTTGACTTGCTTGGCTATGACAACGATGGCAACGAGGCTGTCAATCCCTTGGAGGCTATCAAGACATTGCCAGAGGGACATCCGTATCACAAAGTTAGCGACATACAGCTACTTGCCAACGAGGCAAAGTCGCTGCTTGAAGAAACCCTTATAGGCATTGATGGCGAAGCTACCAGGAACCATTACCGCATTTCGCCGATTGGCGAGCTTGCCCCCACGTGGCTTACAGTGGACGGCATGGCAAGCCTCAACGGCAAACAACTCCCGTGGAAGAACATCATCTTGGCAAACATAGAAGGTTTTCTTGACTTTCAAGTCAACTTCTTAAAACCTGCGCTTGAAAAGCTCGGGGCTAATGTAACGCTAAGAACATTCACTACACCCAACCTTGAGTTAGCCAGGCAGAGTCCGTCTGAATTTCGCGCTACAAACATAGCCAAATATCTTGACAATGAAGCCAATGTAAAGGAAGTTGCAGAAAAACTGAACGACATGGGGCCTGCCGACGCTATCTTGCTTCCCGCAGTGCTTGGCATTGCAAACGAGAATGCAGTTGCACAACTTAAGAAAAACACAAACGTACCAATATATTTCCTTGCTACCATGCATCCATCGGTACCGGGTGTACGTATTGCGACATTGCTGCGCCGCCAGTTCCAAGCTTTGGGCGGATTTCTTTTTCAAAGCGACTTCGTTACCGAAGGCGAAATAAAAGACGGCCGCGTACAATTTGTGAAAACCCACAATATGGTAGAGGAACGTATGGAAGCCGACAACTACATACTTGCTACAGGCTCCTTCATGAGCCGCGGGCTAAGGTCAAACTACCAGGATGTATGGGAACCGATATTCCATCTTGATGTTGATTCAGCAACAGAAAGAAAAGACTGGCACAACGACCAGTTTTTCAGCACCCAGCATTTTATGTCGTTTGGCGTTCGTACCGACGACAAGCTACACGCCATGAAAGATGGCAAAGCCATAGAGAACATCTATGCAGCAGGTTCTGTGCTGAGCGGCAACGACTTCCTTAAGCTTTGCGACCATGAGGGTGTTGACATGATAACGGCTTTGCAGGTTGCTAAAAACATATCACTATGAACGCAAGAACTCAACTGAAAAGCATCTCCGGGCATGAGCTTGAACAATGCCTGAAATGCACAATATGCACGGTCTACTGTCCTGTAGCTGCTGTTGAACCTGCATACGCAGGCCCAAAACAAGCCGGTCCTGACGAAGAACGCTATCGCCTGAAAGGCGAACGTTTCTTTGAGCAGAACTTGAAACTCTGCCTCAACTGTAAGCGGTGTGAGGTGGCTTGCCCTAACGATGTAAAGATTGCAGACATCATACAGTCGGCACGAATAAAATACAGTACGCATGGCCCAAGCCTGCGAGACCGCATGCTCGCCAGCACTGACTTTGTAGGCACGCTTGCCCACAACTTTGCACCCATCACGAACTTTGCTTTGGGCTTGAAGCCTATGAAGATAGTCCTTGACTCTGTGATGAAGATTGACAAGCACCGCACATTCCCTGCCTACTCTTTCAAGACTTTTGAGCAATGGTTCAAGAAGCATGCAGCCGAACAGGCACAATATCCTAAACACATAAGCTATTTCCACGGTTGCTATGCCAATTACAACTACCCAAAGCTTGGGCAAGACTTCGTGAAGATTATGAACGCATGCGGCTACGGCATCCGTCTGCTTGAAAAAGAGAAATGCTGCGGAGTGGCAATGATTGCCAACGGCATGTACAAGGAAGTGAAAAAAGCCGGCGAGCTGAACATTCGCTCTATGGAGAAAGCTGTAAAAGAAGGAGATACCATTCTCACCACAAGCAGCACATGCACTTTCACCATGCGCGATGAATATAAAGAATTGCTCGGAATAGACAACTCGCAAGTGCGCGACCACCTGATGCTTGCCACTCGTTTTCTATACCAGAAGATAGAAAGCGGCGAGATAAAGCTCGCTTTCCGCAAGGACTATCACAAGCGTTTGGCATATCACTCTGCCTGCCACATGGAAAAGATGGGATGGGTGCACTACTCCAC
>CAZZNO010000169.1:0-6215 GCA_964655685.1 uncultured Prevotella sp. | reverse complement strand
TTCGCTTCGAGGATGAGTAGGGGTTATGAGTGCGGCGAGCCTTCCAGGCTCATTTTGATGCTGCAAGAGGCTTGAAGCCGACGGGCTCATTTTAATGCTGCAAGGGGCTTGAAGCCTTCCAGGCTCATTTGGGTGAAGGAGGATATTCATTTATCTTTTTGGTGGTGAGTGCTTACCAGTTGTCCGTGCGGAACGGGACAGCGGGGAGCTCATAGGCTCCTATGAGGTTGCCTATTTGGAAGTTACGGAAACAATAGCGCACGGCAACAGGTGTCGTGACATTCTCTGACGATACCGTTACAATGCCCTTGCGCTTGTCAACTTTTATGTTGTCGGCGGGATAAAACACTTTGTCCTCCCCCGCCACTTCGAAACCTTTTATGTCCATAGTGCGGCAGAGCCCCATAGGTATATTGGTGAAGGAGACGGCGGCTTCGTGCCCTTTGAGGGTCAGCTTGTCATAGACAGGGCCTGCATAGTGCAACAGGTTCTTGCCGTAGGTGAGCTTTAATGCTGCATAGCTCAATCGTTTGCCTACCTTTTCTTTCCCTCGCGGGTGGACATTGTACACCTCGTAGGGCTGAACCAAGTCGTTGGTGGAAATCATGGCACTGTTTGGTATGAGGCTCTGTGCCTTGAATTGCGCCTCCCTCAGAAGCGCGCCATTTATGCCGTCGGGCTTGTCATTATGTGCATAGGGCGCAAGTTCAACATAATAGAAAGGCAGTTCGCCTTGGTTTAGGTCATGCCTCCATAAGCCTACGAGGTCTGCCATTCTTTGGGCGTATGTGTCGTGCTTGCCGACATTGGAGCAGCCTTGATACCAGATTATGCCTTTGAATCTGTAATGCCTTATGGGATAGAACATTGCGTTATACAAGCCTATAGGTCTAAGCCAAGGCGCCATCTTCTCTATGCCTTCCTTGTCGGTAGGTATGTCGGGATATTTCTCCACCGCCGCCTTGCTCATCCAGCTCTCTATCATTGAACCGCCGGCAGCTGCCACCACCATGCCCACCGGCATGTTCAGTGCTCGTGTCATCGACTTGGCGAAAAACCATGCCGTGGCGCTGAACGCCGGTGCTGTGTCTATGCTTGGCAGCACCCATCTCCCGCCGCATTCCTCTTGCGGCTCGTCCTTTCGCACATTGGGCACGTTGAACATCCTTATGCCTTTCTCGTGTGATGCATTGATTATTTCGTCCTCGGCATTCTCCACGGGGCATTGCTCGTAGTGGTACAGAGTCTGCTCCATATTGCTTTGCCCTGACGCCAGCCACACCTCGCCGACGAGGATGTTGCCAATGGCAGTGCGTTCGCCGTCGTCGAAAGTGATGCCGTATGCCGTGAATCCGCCCTGCGGCGTGCGCACGGTGGTTTCCCAGCGCCCGTTTTCATCAGCCTTGCACGTGGCTGTGGTTCCGCTCCACGACGGGGTTACACGCACGGTGGCTCTTGGAGAGGCTTTGCCCCAAAGCTTGACGTCAGACTGCTGTTGCAGCACCATGTTGTCTGCTATCAACGATGGCAATGCAACCTTGGCAGAGACAGACATGGAGGCACATAGGCATAACAGAAAGAAGAATTGTTTCATAAATGATATTTAAGTTTTTTGTGTTGTTGCTTGCAACTGTCATCAAAGTTACGAATTTTTGACTTTATAAAAGGCATCCTTCGATTGATTGTCTGTTATATGTACAAGATTGTCACAAAGTCATACAATATTTAATGCATAAAAAGAGGCTGGAGGCCTCGCCGCTTGCTTAACACGTCTCATCCTGCGAAGCAGGTGAGGCGGGGGTAGAGGCAGAGCCGCGGCATCAACCCTGGAGGGGTTGCCGCTGGTAAACGCTTGATACCGAGCAATCATCAGCGGCAGCCCTTCGCGGGCTGAGTCCCTACGTCCATAGCCACCCCCACTCACCTCTCGCTTCGCTTCGAGGATGAGTAGGGGTTATGAGTGCGGCGAGCCTTCCAGGCTCATTTCTGTAATTTTCAGTCCCCAAAATATCAAAATCCAGCCAATTTGCGGAAATTGATATTTTAAAGGTTGGTTTTGTTTTCTTTTTTCGTCTTAATTTTTTATTTTTGCATTTGAAATCTATAAGGCGTAATCAGATGAAGAAAGTCGTTGCACTTTTACTTGTCCTTATGCTTGCCCAGCCGTGCACAGTTTTCGGACGCTATCTTTTCACCCATTATGACTCCCGTAACGGTCTGTCGCAGAACTCCATTACAGCGATAGTGCAGGACAAGACGGGCTTCATGTGGTTTGGCACGAAGAACGGGCTCAACCGTTTCGACGGTAAGGAGTTTCGGGTGTACAGGCGCGGGAACGACGGCCATAGCCTTGGACGGGACTATGTCAACAGCCTTTATGTGTCGTCCGACAACAAGCTTTGGGTGGGCACCGACATGGGCGTTTATGTGTTCGACCCGCAGCAAGACTGCTTTACCAGGCTTTCGCTGAAAAGCCGTAACGGCGTGTCCATAAGCAGCAACGTAAGGCTCATGGCAGGCAAGGGGCCCTACATATACATATCTTCTTCCAGTCAGGGGCTTTTCAGATATGACCAAAGGACGCACAAGCTCGTAAACTATCCCATGAACGGCTTCCCACCGGTCACGGGGTTAGCCTTTGACGACGGCAACCGGATATGGATAGGGCTCTATGGCAAGGGCTTGAGCTATACGCTCGACAGCTTCAAGAACATCCACCCCTTTGTCGATTCCAATGGCAAGGAGGTGTTCACGGGTCAGACCATTTGCAGCATCGTGCCTGCCGAGCAGGGGCGCATGTATGTGGGTTCCTCGTCCAATGGCATTACAGAGGTCAACCTTGCCGACCGCACGGTGAGGTCGTTGCTGCCTCGGGGCGACAGCAAAGGCAACTTTGTGCATAGCCTTGTGCGAAACGGCAACGAGATTTGGGCAGCCACCGAGGGCGGGCTTTACATCTATGAGCTCCTTACCCACGAGCTGTTTCACTACAGCTATGAGCCAACCAATGCGTTTTCGCTTTCCGACAATCCCGTGCAGTGCATCTATCGCGACCGTGAAGGCGGCATGTGGGTGGGCTCCTATTTTGGCGGAATAAACTATGCACCGCGTCATTCAGACCTGTTTGAGAAGTTCTTTCCACGCGTCGACGTTGTCAACTCGCTTCATGGCAGGCGGGTCAGAGAGTTCGTGGAAGACAGCCGCCACCGCATCTGGATAGGCACCGAGGATGGCGGACTGAACTGCTACGACATCAGGAGCGGTGCCATAAGCCACATCAGGGCGAGCGACGCCTTTCCTAACATCCATTGTCTTTGCCTCATAGGCGACAGGCTGTGGACGGGCACCTTCGCCTATGGGCTGAAGGTCATCGACACCAATACGGGCAGCGTGGTCAAGTCGTATGCGGCAGACGGTTCCGACGGCGCGCTGATAGACAACAGCGTCTATTCCGTATACTATTCCCGCAAGGAGGGGCAGGTGTATGTAGGCACGTTTAGCGGCCTGTGCATCTATTCGCCCGCGACAAACAAGTTCCGCCGTGTGGTCGATGTACCTGCCAACATTGTCTACGACATTCTCGCCGACCGTTATGGCAACCTGTGGGTGGCAGTCTATGGCGAAGGCGTGTGGCGGAGGAATGCAGCCGGCAAATGGTCGAGATACTCGTTGAAGGACAAGGCACACCGCTTGAACAACGACAACGTGGTGAGCGTCTTCGAGAGCTCGCGCGGCGATATATGGATAACCACCGAGGGCGGCGGCGTGAGCCGCTATTATAGGAAGTCCGACCGTTTCGAGCCCGTGTCCATACCCAAGGACCAGCCCCGCCGTGTGGTCTACCAGATACGCGAAGACGAGAGCGGGCTGCTCTGGATGTCTACCGACAACGGGCTCATGTGCTATAACCCCGTTGACGGCTCCTGCAAGATATACACCACCGCCAACGGGCTCCTTGACAACAACTTCAACTATTCCTCGTCGCTCAAGGGCAGCGACGGGCGCATCTACATGGGCAGCTATATGGGCTTCATAGCCTTCGACCCTTCCTCGTTCCACGAGAGCGGTTTCCTGCCAAACATCGTGGCAACGGAGCTGTGGGTGAACAACGGCGTGACCGATGTGCATTCGCCCAACTCCCCGCTGAAGGAGGACATAGCCTACACCCGCAAGCTCGTGCTCTCCCACGACCGCAACTCCTTCTCGCTGAAGGTGGCAGTGCTGTCGTTCGGCAACACCTCGTCAAAAGCCATAGAGTATCGGCTTGAAGGCTTCGACAAGCAGTGGCAGAGGCTTTATGACAACAAGTACATCAAGTACACCAACCTCCCGTCGGGCACCTACCTCCTGAAGGTCAGGGCTGTGACCTCCGGCGGAAAGCTCACGGCAAAGCAGTATGAGCTGGAGATAGAGGTCCGCCCGCCCGTTTACCTCACGTGGTGGGCTATCGTGCTCTACATCGTGCTGGGGCTACTGCTTGCCTGCGCCGTCTACCACTATCTCAACCAGCGTTCCCGTATGCGGCGCCGGCTGGCTATGGAGAAGTTTGAATATGAGAAGGAACAGGAGCTCTACCAAAGCAAGATAAACTTCTTCACCAATGTGGCGCACGAGATACGCACGCCCCTCACCCTCATCAAGGGCCCCCTGGAAGACATCCTGCACCGCAAGGGCAGCAACAGGCAGCAGGACAAGGAAGACCTCACCATCATGGACCGCAACGTGTCGCGCCTGCTCGACCTCACCAACCAGCTGCTCGACTTCCGCAAGACCGAGCGCAACGGGCTGCGTTTGAACTTCGAGCGGTGCGACATAGGCAAGCTCGTCGACAGCGTCTACGTGCGCTTCACGCCCCTCATCCGCAGCAAGGGCATCGTGTCCCGCTTCACCCGCCCCGACCGTCCGCTCTATGCCTATGTCGACAAGGAAGGCTTCACCAAAATCATCAGCAACCTCATCAACAACGCCGTGAAATATTGCGACCGCCTCATCCGCGTAGAGCTCTACCCCGACGGCACCCGTTTCCACGTGAAGGTAGAGAACGACGGCAACATAGTGCGCCGCGAGAACCGCGAAAAGATTTTTACCCCCTTCTTCCGCCTTGACACCAAGGCCAACGCCTCCACCACCGGCACCGGCATAGGGCTGGCTCTGGCGCGCACGCTTGCCGAGCAGCACGAGGGGCGCCTGGCTATGGACGACAGCGACAACCTCAACATCTTCCACCTCACGATGCCCGTCAACCACGAGCCCACCATCAGCGTCACCGCCGACGACACCCCCGCCGCCGAGCTCTCGCCCTATGAGGAAGACTACCGCGCCGCCGCGCCCGCCACCACCGTGCTCATCGTGGAAGACAACATGCAGATGCAGGCTTACGAGAAGCGCATGCTGCAAAGCCGCTACCGCGTGCTCACCGCCACCGACGGCGAAGCCGCCCTGCGCGTGCTGAAAGCCAACGAGGTAGACATCATCGTGTCCGACGCCATGATGGAGCCTATGGGCGGCTTCGAGCTCTGCCGCAGCGTGAAGCAGGACATCAACTACAGCCACATACCCTTCATACTCCTCACCGCCCTCACCATCGACTCCGCAAAGATAGAAGGCATGGAGAGCGGCGCCGACTCCTACATAGAGAAACCCTTCTCTATGGACTATCTGCTCAGCGTCATCGACAACCTCCTGCGCCAGCGCGCCACCGTGAAGAAAGCCTATGCCGACTCCCCGTTCACGCCCGCCGCCACCATCTCCGTCAGCAAGGCAGACGAGCAGTTTGTCAGCCGCCTCAACGGCGTCATGCAGGAGCACATGGCAGACAGCGATTTCGGCATAGCCCAGCTGGCGAGCGAGATGGCGATGAGCCGCTCGGGGCTCAACAGGAAGATACGCGGCGTGTTCAACCTCTCGCCCAACAACTATATCAAGCTCGAGCGCCTGAAGCGCGCCGCCTACCTCATGAAGAGCAGCAGCGCCAAGGTAAACGAAGTGAGCTTCCTCGTAGGCTTCAGCTCCCCCTCCTATTTCACGCAGTGCTTCTACAAGCAGTTCGGACTACTGCCAAAAGACTTCATAAACCAAAACACATCAGAGAAGAAAAAAGAATGAAACATTTTTAATGCATTATGCATTATCTATATCTCTATCCGTAATCTCCCAGTCCGTGCTCGAATCAATCACTCGTTTCAGGCGCCAGCGCGAGCCGAGGCGGTAGTCGT
>CAZZNO010000168.1:0-6228 GCA_964655685.1 uncultured Prevotella sp. | reverse complement strand
GAGAAAGCCTAAAGGCTTTGAGGGTGTATCAAAATAGCTTATAGAGCCTGGAAGGCTCTACGCTTGATTAACCTCGTCTCATCCTGCGAAGCAGGTGAGGCGGGGTGTTGCACAGGGCATGAATCCGACCCTGTGAAGGGTCGCCGCTGGAAATCAGGCATTTACCAGCCAGCATGGCTCATTTTGATACACTCCCATGCCTCTAAAAAAGCTCAAAACTCCTAACATTAACTCCAATTCTCTGCGTTCTCAGCGTCTCTGCGTGACAAATCGGTGAGCTCACGAACGTAATCGGCGAAATATGGTTCACCTTTCCAATGCCTCTTTTATAAAGTCAGAAGATGTAGAGACGAGACGACTGAGGTTGCGGTCTACAAGATTGGCATCTAATGGCGTGATAGGAGGAACGGTGCCCATGTCAATCATGCGGTCGTCCATGTGCATGGCTGTAAGGAGAGAAACCATGCGGGTGTCGGCACTGCTATGCTGTAACACTGTGTAGAAAGGAGTGTGGAAAAGCATGGAGAATGCTGTGCCATGAAACGATGTTGTCAGCACACATGCCGCATGTTTAATGTAGCCGAGAAACTCCTCTGGCGAAGCATCTTCATGCATTGACCGACGATGGTAGACTCTCATTCCGTTGACCAGCTCCACTATGTCGGCATCTATACGCCGTGCCATAGCTTTTGCCATGTTGTAGACTTCGGGATGGTCGCCTATCTCATAGGTCAGTATGTATGGTCTGCCACGATGTATAGGAGAGGCAATAGTGTCGAAGCACCGCTTGCCGGCAAGAAGCGATGGGTCAACGACAACAGCTATCTCCTTGTCAGTCAACGGTTGCAGAACACGTTTCATCTCCGCCTCACGCACGCTCACCGCTGTCATTGCGTTAAGGTGCTCGCTGAAGAAAGCCTTCTGCCCGTCGGTCAAAGACAGGCTTGTACAGCTCGGCGCGTATGTTATGACCTTGCAACGGAAGCCGTCGCCAAAGAACATCCCGTCGAAATGTCCGCCTGTATGAGCCAACGACCACACCTGGTCACTGCCAATGAAAACAGCGTCAAAGTCGTGGAAATCCATGCCCTTAGAATATGGGTAGAGGCGCAGGCGCTCACGGACGAACCTCTCGAAGTTGTCCCATCTTTTATGCCGTATATCCTTATGAATGAAATAGTTGATCAATCCCGTAGCGCATTCTGTCAGCTTGCTTGACATCCAGAAAGCCCTGCCGTCGCGCGGATAGCAATGGGTTATGTAGTCGGGACGATAGTCTATCACATACACCTCATGCCCCATAGAGGCAAGGTGCTGCTGCAAACCATACGCCTGAAGGACAGCCCCATAGTTGTGGGCACTGTGAAAGGTAAGTATTCCTAATTTCATGAAGCCTTTAATAAGTGGATGATTTGTAACGCCTTGCCCTTGACGAAGCCACGCTCTACATCACTCATGCCAAAACGATAGATTATTGTCACGGAAGACAAAACACTCACAAGGCATACAGTTAGGAAGTTTGTCCACTTCCCAACAACTAAGATATTGACTATTGCGGGCAGTATGACAGAGGCTATGGCTATGACAAACACTGTTGCTATGGAATGCTTTATAAACAGCCTGACCGGAAAGGCTGTCTGTATCTTAAGCCTCAGCAGCCTCAAGGCAAGGCAACACAGCTCGGTGCAGATGGTGACCACAAACACAATCTCGGGCTGACAGCCAAGCCACAGGAGCAACCAGCATACGGGCAGGACTATGAAACGAAAGCCTCCCACCCATATTTGGTACACCTTTATCTCGCCCGTTGCCAAGAGAAGCGTCACCAAAGGGTTTGACAAAATGGTGAATAGCGACGACAATAGCACAAGTCTGACGAAGTTGACCGTATGCGCCGGCACTATGCCGAGCCACAGTTGGAGCAACAACGGGGCGGTGAACATAACCGGCAATGCCACTATGAAGTAAAGATAAAAGGAAAAACGCACGCTGCGGTCGCAGAGACGAAGACAATAATCACGCTCATTGGCAGCATACGACTTGGTGAGCTGTGGATTGAGAGCCGTGGTGAAACTGCCGCAAAAGCTGCCCACGGCGGTGCTCACCTGCATGGCTATGCCCCGTGCGGCATTGACCACAGGGCCGCAAAACACATTGAGAATCATGTTTACGCCTTGGTCGGCAAGCATGCTCGACGAGATGCCGAAGAAGTTCCAGCCCGAAAAGCTGAACATCTCCTTCATGAGCGGCTTGTCTATGGCAAAACGGTAGTGGCTTTCGGGAAAGTGGCGGCGGCAATAGACGGTGTATATTACCCTGACCGACACTGCCACGACGGCAAGGAGGAGGGCATAGAAGACCAAACGATCGATGGGCGACACCATGACGAGAAAAGACACGCCGAGCTTGCCAAGTGCCTCATAGATGCCTATATAGGCGAACGCCGTCATGCGCTCATGGGAGATGACAAGGGCATTGTAGGGCAGGCTGATAATGTCGACAATGAAGGTGAGGATAGATATTTGAAACACCCAGTTGGCAGCTGTAAGGCGACCGTAGGGTATTGTCAGCTTGGTGTTTACGAACCATAAGCCAAAGGTCTCAAGCAAGACAACGAGAACAATACAGATGATGTAGAGCACGTTGACCGACGTGGAGAAGATGCGTGCCATCTGCTCCCTGTCGCCCTTGCCGAGCGCCACAGTCAGGTATCTGCCGATGGACGACGACATGGCGCTCGAGATGATGGCAAACATCGACACGAAACCGCCTATGACGTTGTATATGCCAAAGTCGGTTACGCCAAGGGCTTGCAGTATGACACGCGAGGTGTAGAGGCTGATGAGCATCAGCACCACCATGCGGAAAAACAGCGCCAGGGTGTTCTTGGCTATGCGGCGGTTGTCGTGTAGTGGCTCGGACATTAAACGTTATCCATTAACTAAAGCAGGCAGGCATACTTTTAATGTACGAAAAGATGGCGTAGCTTTATGTGCAGCTGCGTGCGCCAATCCATGTCGCCATATTTCTTGCACACATGCTTTGCCCCACGGCGCAGGAAGTCTGCCCAGAAATCATCATAAAGCCCTGCCTTCTCTGCCGGTTTCGTCAGAGCCACATGCTCATCAAGATTTATATAGGTAGGCTCGCAGAAGACACCAGCCTTTGCTGCCACCTCACTGAGCAAAGCCTGTCCTTTGTCGGAATTGACAAGGACGAGCGACATGCCCGTGTTGTCGTTGAAGCTGTCATGGTGCTTGTCCCAACCGTGATAGTCGCCAATGGAGATGTCGCCTGTGCGCTTTTCATTGGCAAACGGGCAACTGAAACATGACTCGCGGCTGATGAATCCACCATAGTAGAGCGAATAGAATGTGTTCTTATGAAGCTTTTTGCTATCGAAAACGTATGTTTCGTCAGACGAAAGCCATCCATAAGCCTTGTCGCGCATCTTTACCTCTGTGATGTCCCTGCCTGCCATTACCTCTATCATGACGAGGTATTTGTGCCAGAACAGCGGCGAGGCAACGCCGTGGCAGAGCAGGTCTACGGTGACAAGTCCTGCCGGTTGCTTATTCCCAAAGAAGGCTCTCAGCCCCGCCACCTGGCAAGGAGTGCCGCTGAAAAGCACTTGCCGCCCCTGTCCAAGGTCAGCTTTCACTTGGACAAAGATGCCGTCCAAGTCGCTTTGCACGTATTTAGAGCCACGCATTCTGTCACGCGAGCCCTCCGTTTGCGCCCTGTGGTGCTCCACACGGAAGGCGTTGCCAAAGCTCACACCATATACAACGCCACCTTTATCGAGAACGGTTTGCGAAAGCAGGTAGAACGCTCCGCCGCTTTGGCTCTTGGCAAGTTGGTCGCCGTCAAGGCAGCGCAAGGCGTAATATTTGGGACTGTCATAATTGTCGTAACGACGGTAACGGGCATGAAAAGGGCATGTCTTCACGCATAACCCACATTCCACACACTTGGCGGCATCCACTTTAGGATATTTGAAGCCTTTGTCGTCCGCCTCCATGCTTATTGCACGGTGGGGGCATACGCTCGCGCACGCCGTGCAACCACTACAGTCAGCAGCCGATTTGACCTTTATAGACATAGAAAAGAGCTTGGTGTTTATTGGTGTCTATGGACTAAAAATCTTCTTAGAAAAAGCACAAGTCGCTGTTTTTCAGCGTATAAGCTCTTTTTCTAATTATTATTTGCACATAAGTCACCCGTCTTTTGTCCCTCTCTGCGACAGAGAGGGTCAAAAATATATGGACTAATCAAAATAAGCTAGAGAGAAAAAGAACTTTTCATGCATATAGCATAAAGTTTTTACCTTTTATTTAAAAATACGGTGAATAAGTTTGCAAGTTTGAATATCTTTTGTAACTTTGCAACGGTCTTTTTGACCCTCTCTGTCGCAGAGAGAGACAATTTTCAAAATCCCTTTATTTTTATTGCAACGATTGCAGCACCTTGTCATTGGCATCGTCAAGCTCTGAGGAGTCGAAGGAGGCAAGGTATATGAGCGTCATCTTTTCGGAATCGTGACCAAGGCATCTGCCTATCACCGACAAGGGCACGCGTGATGCCAATGCCGCCGTTGCCCATGAGTGACGTGCCACATAGGTGGTAAGCTTTATTGGCAACGACAGGTTCTTACCAAGCGCAATGAGGTGACGGTTCACATTGCGCAACACGACTCTATACTGCTGGCGCGACTTTTCAAAATCAGTACAGGAAAGAATAGGAAGGAGATAGTTGCCCCAACACATCGGGGCATAACGGTCCACTATCTCACTCATCACCGGAAGCCATTTAATGCTGAGAGGATGGGCAGTCTTGCTACGGCAATAAGACAGGTATCCACCCTGTATGTCGTTCTTTTCAAGGTATGCCATGTCTATGAAAGACATGCCACGCAAGTAGAAAGACAGCATGAAGATGTCACGGGCAAATGCAGTCTTTGGCGCACACGAAAGGTCACAATCCTTTATTTTCTTGATAAGAGACGGTTGGAGCGCCCGCTTCTGCGTCTTGTCAACGCCTGTGTAAACATGCAGAAAGGGGTTGAGACCGGGAACAGTAACGCCTTCGTCGACGGCGCGGTTGTACATGGCATGAAGGCAGCGCATGTAGAAAGACGATGTGTTACGCACAACATTGCCTTTCATAGAACCTTCAAACTCAGCCATTAGCGTGGGCGTAATTGCCGAAAACGGCATGTCGCCATTGCCATAAAAGCTGATGAACTTGTTGAGCGACCACAAGTATTTTTCCGCAACCGGCATGTGAGTAGCCCTCAACCTTTCGATAAGATGGCACGCATAGGCAAGAAAGCCTCCTGTAGATGTTGTGCGTGTTTGCAAAGTTACTTTTTTCATAATTACCTGAAATAAAATTTATTGAAAACGAATGTACAAATAATTTCTGTACCTTTGCACCTACAAATAAAGATAATAAACTGACGAATACTAATATAAATGGACGAAAGACTGAAACGGTTGATATTCCCCGACCACATAATGGTGCGTGGCGCAAGGGTTCACAACCTCAAAAATATAAACGTAGACATTCCTCTTGGCGAAATAACCGGCATTGCCGGGGTATCGGGCTCAGGCAAGTCATCGCTTGCCTTAGGCGTACTTTACAGTGAGGGATCGCGCCGATACCTTGAGGCACTGTCTACTTATACCCGTAGGCGAATGACCCAGGCGGCTAAGGCAGATGTCGACGAAGTGCGCTATGTGCCTTCAGCGTTGGCACTTCACCAGCGTCCGGGAGTTCCCGGCATAAGGTCGACATTCGGCACTGGCACGGAGCTTCTCAACTCTCTGCGTTTGATGTTCTCGCGCCTTGCCTCACACCGTTGTCCTAATGGTCATTACCTCAAACCGACATTGAAAATTGCTGCCGGTCAGGAGCTCGTTTGCCCAGTCTGTGGCGCTCACTTCTATGCACCGGGAGCCGAGGACTTGGCGTTCAACAGTATGGGAGCCTGCAAACGATGCGATGGCACGGGTATGGTGATGACAGTCGATGAGTCAACCCTTGTTCCCGACGAGACTAAGACTATAGATGAAGGAGCCGTCTTGCCTTGGAAGACGCTGATGTGGAGTCTTATGACCGATGTTTGTAGGGCTATGGGCGTGCGAACAGATGTGCCATTCAACCAGTTGACGCCGAAGGAGCGCGATATAGTCTTCCATGTACCAGCCGTAAAGAAGCACATTCTTT
>CAZZNO010000167.1:0-6267 GCA_964655685.1 uncultured Prevotella sp. | reverse complement strand
AAAGATAGAGAAAATGAATGGAATGGCAAAGAAAATAAACAAACTTTTACGCAAACATTACCAAGGTGTGGCTATAACTTATTAAAATAAAACGTATTGCGGTTTTTTGAATGAAAATAGATTACAAAAAGTAAAAAGTTTGGACAATGGAGATTACTCCATCTGAGTGGTAAAAAATGGTTTTAAAAAGAGATTTTGCTACATGACATTCAAAGCGACTGATGTTTACGGCGTTAAGAACCATTCTGCAAGGCGTAAAGAGGAGTTTTCTACGTCGTAACGACTTCACCTTTACGCCGTAAAGAATATGCCTTTACGCCGTAAAGAACAACACAAAAAGCAGCCATTTTTATAATCTTTAGATAATACCTTAGTTTTCAACAAGTTACAACTTAATTCATAATTCGCGTATTTGAAAGCAAAGACCTTTGTCTTGGCTACAAAGCCACTCACAGAAGGGGTATGCATGACTTTTTATTGACAATAATTAGGCCACATGGAAGATTAGCCATTAATAGTTCTTCACCCGTATATAAACCATTCATCACTCCCATACAAACCATAAAAGGGGCGTCATCACGACGCCCCTGATACGATTATACAAAAACATTATGAATTTCTATCTTATAGTGAACAAGATGGATTTTATTGGCAAAACTCTTTTTGTCTCTTTCATTCTATAATAATGGCTTTTCTCCTTTCATCCAAAAAATCTTTTTCTCCTTTCATTATAAAGCCTTAAGCAGACGCTGTTTCTATTGCGTTGACAAGCTTTACATCCTTGGCGTTTGGGCAATCACGACATGAACATTGCCTCCCCTTGAGCGTGCAATATCTTTCACACTCCATTGTGATGTCATAGCCGAGCATGGCACCAAGCATAAAATCTTCTTCCGGCGACAATTCATTGAGCGGCTTAGTTACAAAAATCCTTATTGCATCGAGGCACTCCTTACGCCCGAAGAACAGGTTCACCGTGCCTCGTCCAGCAGGCTGCAAGATATAGCTTATATGCCTGCGCTCCAATCGTTTAACCGCATAATCGGCATAGCGCGCATTGAATGTGTATAGCACCATGCGCCGCACTCCCTTCTCATACTCGTAGATGTGGTTCATGAGAACTTTCATCTCGATGGGGACTGTCTCACCCATCGTATCTCCCATAGCAACAGAAGATGCTACACCATTCGACGAATGACTACGATATGTTTCTTGAAGAGAGGAAAACATTAGCGTGAACTTGTTAATTGTTTAGAAATATTTTCTTTGAAAATTCACTTCCCACACCCTGTGGGAAGTGAATGAATATTAGTTTAGAAACCTAATGTCGGAATCCAGGCATCGATACGGCTCTCAGTCTGTTCGTCCTCGTTGACATCGTCAAGGGCAAGCCCAATGAAGTGACCGTCAACAACGGCGTCGCTGTCGTCGTATGTATAGCCATCAGTGGAAACCTCATTGCCCACCATTGTTGCTCCGGCAGCCTCAGCTGCATCATAAAGCTCCTTCATTCCGCCACAAAAGCTGTCGCTGTAAGATGCACTGTCGCCACAACCAAACACAGCAACCTTTTTGCCGCTCAAACCTGCCTCTTTAAGCACCTTGACACCGTCATACCAGTCATCCTGCATTTCACCAGAGCCCCAAGTTGAAGTTCCGAGAACCAGATTGTCTGCACCCTCTACTTCTTCTTTTGTAAGGTCGGTAACGTTGATAACTTCTGCGCCAAGCTTCTCACCTATAGTCTGTGCGATGGCCTCGCAAGTACCGGTTGATGAACCGTAAACTACAATTGTCTTACTCATTTTTTGTTTAAATCGTTAATGATTTGTTTTACGTTGGCAAAATTAATGCATTTCTTGCGTTCATACAATACCTAAATATAGTGATTTTTGGCAAATACTAATAAATTAGGATAACAATCCGACACAAAAATTGTAACTTTGCAAAAGAATTAATATAAACAGTCACTATGCGTAACACATTCGGCACTCTCTTTACGCTTACCACTTTCGGCGAAAGCCACGGCGCGGCAATAGGCGGCGTTGTCGACGGCATGCCTGCAGGTGTAGACATTGACCTTGACTTCATACAACATGAGCTCTCTCGCCGCAGGCCGGGGCAAAGCCGCATAACCACATCACGTAACGAACCTGATCAGGTAGAGCTATTGAGTGGCGTGTTTGAAGGCAAATCGACCGGCACTCCAATAGGGTTCATCGTGCGCAATACCAACCAGCACAGTAACGACTATGACAATATGCGGAACCTGTTTCGTCCTTCACATGCCGACTATACTTATTTTCAAAAGTATGGCTTGCGCGACCACCGAGGAGGCGGACGTTCTTCAGCTCGCATCACTATAAGCCGATGCGTAGGCGGAGCACTGGCAAAGCTCGCATTACGACAACTTGGAGTAAACATTCAAGCCTACGTTTCGCAGGTAGGAAATATTGCTATCGACCGTGACTACCACAAATATGACTTGTCAAAAACTGAGGAAAACATTGTGCGCTGTCCTGATGCGGAAAAGGCAGTGGAGATGGAAAAGCTGATTCTAAGTGTCAAGGCAGATGGCGACACGATAGGCGGCGTAGTGAGCTGCGTAATAAAAGGGTGCCCCATAGGACTCGGTGAACCAGAGTTTGACAAGCTACACGCTCAACTTGGTGCGGCTATGCTCTCTATAAACGCCGTAAAAGGTTTTGAATATGGCGACGGCTTCGACATTGTAAGCCACCGTGGAAGCGAGGTAAACGACAAGCTTGCAGAAAAACCTACAAGATTCCTTTCTAATCACTCAGGAGGTATACAAGGAGGCATAAGCAACGGTGAAGACATCTTCTTCCGCGTGGCATTCAAACCTGTTGCCACACTGCTCATGCCACAGCCTACAGTTGATATTCACGGCAACGCTACAACTATAGATGCGCGAGGCCGCCACGATCCGTGCGTGGTGCCACGTGCCGTCCCAATAGTTGAGGATATGGCTGCAATGGTTATACTTGACAACTGGTTAATCAATAAAACAGTAAGAATGTAAAAAAGCGAATTTTATACAAATTCGCTTAACTCTTTTGAATAATAATTGTCTACTACAATGTCTGCGTACTGAGCTACTACATCACGAGGATTTGTAGTAGCAAGCCCTACGCAATACATATTAGCAGCCTTGACAGCCTTTAAACCATTTATACTATCCTCAAAGCCAACACATTCCGATGGCTGTAATTCAAAACGAGCAGCTGCTTTAAGATAGCAGTCGGGGTCTGGTTTGCTTTTATCAAAATCCTCACTTGTAAGAATGGCATCAAACAAGCTCTTAAACTCAGGATGTGCCTTGTAGACATTTGCCATCTTGGCAAGATTGCTGCTCGTGACCAATGCTGTCTTTATGCCACGATGACGTATTTTTGCTATAAAGGGCTCAAAGCCTGAAATATAATCAAAGCTCATGTGAGCCTCAAAATCGAAAAGAGCTGTGGTAATCTTTGACTGTAAAGCCGTATCATTCGGACAATAACGGTCATAGATTTGAACCAATGTCATCCCCTTTATGCGACTTTCCAGATTTGGTATTTCAGGAAAGTATTTCTCTCCCATTTTCCCCCAAAAAGAGCTATACTGCCCTTCGGTGTCAATGACCACACCATCGCAATCGAAAAAAGCTGCCTTGAACATATAAACTTGACCTGTTTTTTATCCGCAAAAGAACAATACGCATATCTGCGCAGTAAAGATGCGAAGGAACATTGAAAGAGGATAGACAGTAGAATAGCCCACAGCAGGTGCCTCTTTTGAACAGCTGGCATTGGCGTATGCAAGTGCTGGTGGGTCGGTATAAGTACCGGCTATCATACCCATAATAGTGAAATAGTTGAACTTGAACTTCCACCTCGCTATTGGGCCTATAATCAATATAGGAATTATTGTTATAAAGAAGCCCGTGAGCACATAAAGAAGCCCATCGCCCTGTACAACAGTATCAACAAATCCTGCTCCAGCCTTTATACCCACACTTGCAAGAAAGAGCACAAGCCCCATCTCACGAAGCATCATATTGGCAGATGTCGTAGTATAAGTAACAAGTTTTATGCGATAACCAAAGCGACCTATAAGAATGGCAATGATGAGCGGACCGCCAGCAAGACCAAGCTTAAGAGGAACGGGAACACCTGGTATTGAGAATGGTATACTTCCGAAGATAATGCCAACAACTATACCAATGAAAATGGTAGCGATATTCGGTACGTTGAGACGACGTGCCGAGTTACCCATAAGCTCAGCCACACGGTTGACATTGTCTTCACGCCCAACGACCATGATGCGGTCACCAACATGGAAATGGTGGTTACGCGAGGCAAAAAGATCCATGCCTTGGCGAGTGATGCGCGTAACATTGACACCATACACTGACGAAAAGTGCATCTTTCCAAGCGTCTTACCGTTCATCTTAGGATTGGTGACTATAATTCGCCTCGAAATCATAGGCTGTGTGTCGTTAGCGTTATCCCACTCAAACTGCGTTTCAGGACCAATAAAAGCCTTAATTGCCTCTGCATCAGCCTCAGCACAAACAATGAACACCTTATCACCAACCTCAAACTTCGTGTTACGGTTAGGAATAGTAATTTTACCGTCATGCAGCAAACGTGTGCAAACGATGTCACGATTCAAGAATTCACTGATTTGTTTCAACGAACGTCCTGCAAGATAAGCATTGCTCACCTCAAGAGTCATAACCTTGGGCTTGGCATGTGGATTGGCTGCCTCCTGCTGTTCCAGTTCATCTTCCTCCTTCTGAAGATTGGTCTTTGTTATATAACGTATTAGAATTGTAGCACCAATAATACCAAGCACACCAAGAGGATAAGCACATGCATATCCATTGGCAATCTGCGGTACCTGTCCATTGGTGAAGACAGATGTAAGAGCTTCATTGGCAGCACCAAGACCAGGCGTATTGGTCACGGCACCATATAGCACACCTATCATCATTGGTAGATTGACAGGATTACTGGTATCGAAAAATATGTAGTAACAAGCAAACATCACTACAATGTTCAGCACTATCATCACAGTGGAAAGAAGGTTGAGCGTAACGCCACCCTTCTTAAAGCTCTCAAAGAAGCCCGGACCTACCTGCAAACCTATGCAGAAGACAAAAAGGATTAGTCCGAAATCCTGTAGGAAATTGAGAATCGGTGTAGGTGCCGTAAACCCAATATGACCGGCAAGAATGCCGCAGAAAAGCACAAAAGTAACACCCAGTGATATGCCGCCAACTTTGAGTTTGCCAAGGAGCACGCCACAGGAGATTACTATGCCATAAAGCAACACTATGTGAGCCACAGTGTCTTGAGTGGTAAAAAGATTGATTAACCAGTCCATTTCTATTTATTAGATATAAGTGCAAAGTTACTACTTTTTCACCTTATTTTCAAGCCAGTTGTCAATTAATTTTCTTGCAATGCTCAGTTTTTCGGGAATATGGGGCAAATTATCATAGCGAAACCATGCTCCACGCGAAAGTTCTGACCTTTGCAGGTGAATGTTTCCTGATTCATATTCTGCCATATATCCAACCATCAGTCCACAAGGATAAGGCCAAGGCTGCGAACCAAAATAGGTAAGATTTTTTATAGTGAGATGTGTTTCTTCCATGACTTCACGCCGTACAGCCTGTTCAAGCGTCTCGCCGGTCTCTACAAAGCCAGCAACAAGTCCATAGAAATCCCCCTTAAAATTACGGGCATGAACAAGAAGGACTTCGTCACCGCGATGGATAAGCACTATGACAGCAGTGGCAAGCTGTGGCCACACCTCTTTACCACATTGTGTGCATCGCTTGGATATATCGGTATGCATCTTCATCGGTGCACCACACACTCCGCAAAACTGGGTGTTGTGATCCCAATAAAGCAATTCCTGACATTTGCCTGCTTTAAGATACAATTGGAGAGAAAGATGATAAAACGACTGGCGCAAACCTATGAAGTCGTAGCCTGCATTTTTAAGATGTTGGTCCGTAACTTCAAGATGGTCAGGACTATCTATATTGAGAGTCTTGACTTCCGTACCATCATCCATCGGCGTAATATTCATAATATGAGTCCAGGGATGTATCTTTATAGGTACATCCGTTGTACACGGTATTGTATACGTCCCATCTGGTTGCCGTTGCAGCAGCAAATCCGTTTTTGAGAAAATAAAGAAGTAGGTCATTTACCGAAAAGAATTTTGTAATCACGCTCTGCTGCTGGCTTT
>CAZZNO010000166.1:0-6269 GCA_964655685.1 uncultured Prevotella sp. | reverse complement strand
ATTAAAGGAAAATAATGCCGATAATAGTTGGAAGTTATTGCTTTTGTTTTTATCTTTGCCACAAATTTAATAATTTAATCAGACATGAACAAGACATTTGAAGGCAAATCTAAAGTTGTAACCATCAGGGATTACTATCAGAAACTACGACGCAGGGATAAGGGAGAGTTCTTGAAATTCCTTGTCAGCGAGTTTGGATTAGGGTATACCACCATGTCGACTAAGTTGAACGGTGGCGCGAAAATTACTAAAACCGACGCCGTGCTTTTGAGCCAGGCGATAGAAAGGGAAAGCGAATGGAAGCAGTAGAGTTTTTCACCAGTCCTGAAGGACAGGTTTATTATCGTAATGATGGCGGTGAAGCCAAGAGGCTCACCAAGTTCTCCGATGTGGTAAAGCCGATGATAACCATCATCCGCAACCGTTTTCCGGAGTGTTACGCAAGGCTTGCAGTGATATATAAGGAGAATGCCTCACAGATGGTCGGCCGCTTTGTACGCTGCAACTTCGGCGAGCATGACCTTCTGACCAAGGACATAGACCACGACATCCTCAATTTCGAGGAAGTGCGTTGTCCGCTGCGTGGCATCTGCAAGGATGAGCATGTCATCTGCAAGCCCAAGAGCCTTATAAACCTGTCGAAAGGAGAAAAGAACGTGGTGAAACTCTACCTTAACGGCTGCACGATGGACGACATCGCCAAGGAGCTGCACAAGAACCGCAACACCGTGAAGTCGGTACTCCTTCGCATACGTGACAAGCTCAAGGTTAAGAACTGCCGTGAGATTATCAAGGTGATGCGATTGAGGGGTTACGGCTATGAATGAAAAGTGCAGGATGTGCGCCCACGGGATTAACTGTATTAACGGCCGTTGGTGCAGGAAACTGAAATGTTATGTTCAATATACAGTAAAAATTCTATGTAAAGATGACAATCAAACAAATGGAATATCAGATTAACGACCTTCATTTAGATAAGCTCGAAGTGAAGATGAAGAAAGGGCGCCAGGTTCACTACTTCATCTGTGGCGACCCTGAAAGCTATAGGGAGGACAATGGCTATACATACGGCAACCTTATTGTCTTTGACGAAAAAGGCAAAGCGTGGGTCTTGCCCGGCCAGAAATGGAAGAAAGGCGACTCTTTCCGGGTATTCGACACCTTAAACGAGAAAGGCAAAGCCGTTGTATCAGTCAATTTCAAGTGCATGGAAGAAATGCCATCGCTAAACTTAAAAGCACAACTATGAACTACCGCAAACTAAGAAAGGCTTATTGCCGCAGGTTCGGTGTCTTCATTAAGGTGATCTTCAAATTGAAGAAAACCGGCAGGGTAGCCCGCAAAGAATCGAAGAAGGCAACGGCAATAATGCTAAAAGAGGCGCTCTATAAGAACAAGCCATTATTAGGCTTAACAGGAATGGAGAAAACATGAACATGGATTGAAACCGCCGGCGTATTTGCCGCCCGACCTTACGATAGTTATTTTTGCAGCGATAGAAAGATAAGACATGATAAAAGCAGAGGATATTTTAAACGCCACGAATGGCGGACTTGACATCATCCTCGACTGCTATCCGCAGGCGAGGGATTGCGTTACGAGTAAGAAGCATTTTGCCATCCGTGACGAGCGCACGCCGTCGGCATCGCTCCGGCAGTACGACTCCAAGGCGTACGGCCGTATATGGCAGGTGACGGACTTCGGCGGCGACGGACGTGGCGAGAATGCCATATCCGTATACATGAACGCAAAGGGCATGCGGCAGAACCAGTTCTACGAGGCCCTGCTGCAGCTTGCCGCCAAATACGGTGTCAGGGACGAGCTCAACCGTGAGATAAACAAGCCTGACATCCGAAAGCGCCCTGCCCGCCAGGACGAGCCTGACGGCAGCCGCCCGTTCGTTCTCAACGAGAAGTTCACCGACTACGAGCTCAGCGTCCTCGGCCCTAAAGTCAAGCAGGCTGACGTCGACGCCCTCCACTGGCACTCGGTTAAGATGATAGCCTACGTCAAGGACAGGCAGGTGATAGAAAAGTTCTCCAACGAGCACTACCCCATCTTCATGCGCGAGTGCCTTATCAAGGAAGGCAAGGACGGCGAGGCAGAGGATAAGTTCTATAAGGTCTACGAGCCCCTCAACTACGACAAAGGCTTTCGCTTTTCCTACACTCCCGCCGGCAAGAAACCGCAACGCTATATCAACGGACTGTCGGAGCTGAAGGCAGCCTACCACAAGATGAATTCCGAAGAGGAACGCGAGTGGCAGCGCACCCATACCGAGGATGACAAGCCTTACAAGGAAAAGAAGCTCTCCGAGGCTTTCATCTGCTCCGGAGAGCGCGACTCCCTCTGCTGCCAGTCCATGGGCTACCATCCGCTCTGGTTCAACTCAGAGACCTACCGCCTGTCAGCCGAGGAGTACCGCGAGATAATGAAATACGTCGAGGTGCTTTACAACATCCCCGACATCGACGAGACCGGCAAGCGCAAGGGCCGTGACCTCGCCCTGACCTTCATCGACATCAATACCATCTGGCTTCCGTCGTGGCTCGAGACCTATCACGACAACCGTGGACACAGCCGCAAGGACCTGCGCGACTGGATGGAGATACGACAGGAGAAGCGCAACTTCAAGGACCTCATGCAGAATGCTCTCCCGGCGCGTTTCTGGACGGAGTGGACAACCAAGGACGGCAAGCGCAAGTATGACATCGACACGGCATGCCTATACAATTTTCTCGCCCTTAACGGCTTCCATGCCCTTCGTGATGAGAACTCCGATAACACCGAGTTTATCCGTATCAGCGGCAACGTAGTAAGCAAGATAAAGGTCGGTGACATCCGCCAGTTTGTTACCACATGGGTGAAGGAGCACCACAAAGGGCGCGACATCCTCAACCTGGTGCTCAACTCCCCACGCCTGAGTCCTGCCGCCCTCGACAGTCTCGACGAGGTAGAGCTAAACTTTACCGACTACACCCCCGAAAGCCAGTTTTATTTCTTCAAGAACGCCACCGTGGAGATAAGCAAGCCGTCTACGGCAAGCGACGGCATCCGTGTCTACGAGCCGGGCAGCGACGGACTCAACAACTATGTCTGGGAAAACAACGTCATCTGCCACCGCTTCAAGAAGATGGAGCCGATGTTCGACATAAAGGTCGTAACCGACGATGACAACCGCAAGCACTTGGAGATAACCATCAACAATATCAAGAGCCACTTCTTCGGCTATCTCATCAATACCAGCCGCCTGTTCTGGCGCAAGGAGACGGAATACAACTTCGACGGCCGTCCTGAGGAAGACCGCCTCGAATACCTTGCCAGGCACCCCTTTGACATTGCAGGAGAAGGACTCACGGACGAAGAGATACGCGAGCAGAAGCAGAACCTCATAAACAAGATATTCACCTTCGGCTACATGATGCACAAGTACAAGATCGTGACCCGTGCATGGGCTCCTATGGCTATGGACAACAAGATAGGCGAAGACGGCCAGTGCAATGGCAGGAGCGGCAAGTCGTTCTTCTTCTCCGTGCTGTCCTACCTCGAGAGCTATGTCAAGCTCTCCGGACGCAACCCAAAGCTGATGGACAACCCTCATGTATTCGAGCAGGTAAACCAGTTTACCGACTTCGTCCTCGTAGACGATTGCGACCGCTACCTTAACCTCGGCCAGTTCTACGACAACATCACCTCGGACATGACCGTAAACCCGAAGAACAACCACGTCTTCACCATACCCTTCAACGACTCGCCTAAGTTCGCCTTCACCACCAACTACGTTCCACAGAACTTCGACCCGTCAAGCGAGGCACGCACCCTCTACATGGTCTTCAGCGACTGGTACCACCAGAAGACCGAGGACAACGACTATCTCGAGACGCGCAGCATCCGCGACGACTTCGACAAGACGCTCTACGCATCCGACTATACCGACGAGGAGTGGAACAGCGACATTAACTTCTGGCTCCAGTGCTGCCGTGCCTACATGGTCATCGCCGATGCCGGGCTTAAACCACAGCCGCCTATGGGCAACATTAAGCGCCGCCGCTGGAAGGCGGAGATGGGCGGCAACTTCGAGGAGTGGGCTAACTCATACTTCTCGCCCGAGAACGAGCACCTCGACAAGGAGCTCGTACGCGAGGATGTCTTCAAGGATTACCAGGTATTCTCCAACATGGCACGCATCACCATGCAGAGCTTCACCAAGAAGCTCAAGGCATTCTGCGACTACTGCCCGTGGGTAGATGCCTTCAACCCCAAGGAGATGTGCTCCGAGAGCGGCAGGTTCCAGCGCAAGGTGCAATGTCCTGACGGCATACAGCGCACCAAGGACATGATCTACGTGCGCAGCGTGGCAGGAGCGGCTGCTGACAGCACTGCCGCACAGGCGACACAAAACGACGGCACTGATGAGCCATTCTAAGCGACACTGTCTTTATCTTTCTTGCATAATTGCACCCTGGCGGCATCGGTAGGCGACTATCGGTGCCGCCTTTTTCTGTCACAAGTAAAGTTTCGTGACATTTCTCTATTCTGCCCTTCATGGCTTCCTTTTGTTTCCCCTCACCCCTTCCTTTTTCGTTCCAAAACTTTGTGACTTTGTAACCTTGTGTTTGCGAAGAGTGAAAACATAAGTAAATAAAGGGAAAGAGAGAAGCCGGAATCCGTCACAAACTCGGTCACAAACCCGTCACAAACTCTATAAAGTTTGTGTACCTATTTAAGGTAGTTATCATCGGGTAACAAAATCCGGAGCCCCGAAAAAGTTTGTGTCCAAAGTTTGTTTCCCGTCTTGGTGCTCATTATCAGCAAGATACGTCGTCGGACACAACTTTCACGCGGTCACAAACTTTTCTGACGCAACGGAGTTATTACGCAAAAAGAACACAACACTAATGACTATCAAATATAAAAAGCCATGATTTTATATTGACAAACAAACGCTAACGAGCTAAATATTCCTTCTGATGTTTGAAATCACAAAAAACTTGGCTGCGCCACCATCGACGTTGTGAAAAGCAGTATCTACCTTATTTATGTTGTCTAATCCGTACCATTTACGAGCATTAACCGGTATCACTTATGTAGCCTATGTGATACCATTTAGAAATCGCAATTGTCGTGACGTTATAATGTGCTGAATATCAACACGTTTTTTAAAAATCAAGAATCTAAAGGCGGACAGGTGTTTTGCTTAATGCCTTAAAATATTTATCTTTGCAGTGTTTCCTGGGTAACAATACATTTTTCAACCTATATAAAAAAACATTTACTTACATGGCAATACTTTACAGGAAAAAGCAGTTCAAGATGCCCAAGAGCAAACTCAACGGCTACACCTATGCCAAACCGGTTATCTTGGAGATTATCTCTACCAGGCAGCTTGCCGAGGAAATATCCCACTCTACTACCGTCACCCGTGCCGACGTGATGGCGGTGCTCGCGGAACTCGGCGTGAGGGTGAAAGACCATTTGCTGACATCGCAGGCGGTGAAGCTCGACGAGCTGGGCATCTTCAAGCCTGCATTGAAAAGCAGGGCGGAGGCTAAAGCCGAAGACTTCGGGGCAAAGAACATCTACCGCACGCTCATAAAATACATTCCCGAGACCACGACCACTTGGACCGACGTCAACGCCAAGGGACACCGCACGGGCTTCCGCACGAAGAACCTCGTGCAGGGCGCACAGTACAAGCTGTATGCGCCCAACCAGACATCAGCCTCCACTACAACACAACCATAAAGAAAATTAATGGTTTCATAAGCTTGGGTTTTATAGATGTTTTCATTTTGAGGTTTTAATCTAATTGATTGTTTCTTGATTGCATCCCGCCGTGAGGCGGGGTGCTTTCTCCATTTCTAATATTCTCCTTACATGAATCAAAAACTCAGGCGGCGCCTTTCGCCGCATTTCATGCTCTACTGCTTCACACGCAACGGCATTGCCTACGACCATAGTGTTGACAATGTGCCCGATGGCTCTGCCGTAAAGGCGCTGGAGGCATTGTGCCAGCATGTGCTCGAGCCTCTTTCGCAGCACTTCGGCACCGTTGTCATAGCCCGTGGCTTCATGTCACGCCAGACCGCTTATTTCAGCAACGTAGACTATAAGTCGGACTACTGCCGTGGCGAGGGCGCCGACATCGTCTGTGGAGGCAATGACCGCGCACACTTCATGTACCAGTTTGTCAAGAAGAATGTTGAATTTGACGAATTGTTTTTCCTGCCCTCTGCTGATAATCCTCAATGGCTGCACGTGAGCTATAG
>CAZZNO010000165.1:0-6285 GCA_964655685.1 uncultured Prevotella sp. | reverse complement strand
GCTTTTTCTCTTCTGTGTAAGTTTTCAATCTTCACATCGGCTTCAGGAAAAACGATTTCTCCTTTATTTGTATCAATAAGGACACTGCTCCTAATACCTTTTTGAAGCATTATCAACTCCAGTAACTGACGATAAAATCCTCTGAATATAAAGCGTCCCTTTTGCTCTTGCAGATAATTCAATATTCTTGTTTGATAAAAGTTATTGAAAGTCGTTATAAAAGTTTGTATTGTTTCCATCACATTGTCAGATAATTCTATTAATAAGTAGTTAGAGTATAATTTGTGATTTGACATACTACTTCCAATTTTTATCATAAGAGCAGGAGGAGTATCTTCTATCTCATGTATCTTTAACTTAGTTGACAAAAGATTTTGACAGAATAAAGGTGTTGTAAAACCTTTAAGTTGCTTAATTGCGCCACTTAATCGTTCTTTACTCGCTTGAGGGTAAAGAAAGGAAATCATCTGACACAATTGTAAATCGCTAAGTTGTTGATAATGTCTTACAATTTGAGGAATGTATACAAAATCAAAACCTGCTAATCTTGATTCTGCTGATATTTCAATATAATGGTTCGAAATCGTTGAATTAACATCTTCGTCATAACTACTCTCAACATAAAGTATCTGTCCATTAGGTAAAAAGACCTCTGGTGAAGTAATAGAAACTATATCAGCTTGAGCATCATCCGAAAAGGCATATGTTAATGCTATTAATAATAAAGCCTCTTCACGAGCACAAAATTTGTCTGACATTGCAAGGCTGGTTACATCGCCTAATATGTCATGACAGAGACTTGATGATTTACTCTTTAAACTTCTTACAGCATCCGATAGAGTAATCGACTCTGAACCTACTTTATCATCAGACTTGACATTATACTTCGTCATCATTGATGATAAAGAATCCATTTCCCTTGAATCAATGATACCATCGGATTTTATCATGTCCGACATTATTCGCATTATACAAGATCGTTCATTTTTGGTCATACAAAAACTCTTTTGGCAAGCTCTACATAACTATGAATATCTAAGCATTGCCCCATAAAACTTAGAGAATATACATTAAAATTGTTTTGTTCCATGAAAAAAGCGTGGGAGTCATACCGTTACCCGTCCCACGAATAGAGGCCTTCGCATTGCCCTGTCAGTCAGAACGAGCAACACAGAAGCCCACGCCGATAATGTATATAGATGTCATCACCAATGGTACACCTTATTATATAAGAATATATAATAGGACATACCATTGGCTTAGGCAAGCTTATACAACCGCCTGAGCATCTATCATTGCCTTGTTCTTTGACTGACGTGAAAGTTGCGAAGTTTCTATTCGTCAAGAACAAGCGTCAGATAAACGCCTTAATCATAAAGTCGATTGCCAACGTCAAGAGACATGCGTGGTGCAGGAAGTTTTCATCTTAGTGGTATTACTCCACGTGTAGTTCAATGTGTTTCTGTCCACTTTGTCTATAGTGGCAACCTTTGACGGATGCCATTACAACCTTAAAAGGTACTTGCATTGGTTCTCGACTGCAAATCTACGAAGAATTATTGATATATGTCATATTTTTAACGAAAAAGTTTAAATTATTTTTTGTTCTACTTATTTATGGCTAAAAATCTGAAAGATTAACACGTTGGAGAGACTTTTTCATGGCGATAGGTTGTATTTTCACAATTATTGCACATACAATTGTTGATTATTCTACTTTTCTCACGGAATATTTACTTAATTTTGCGGATGAATTATGTCCTTTTCGTAAAGGATGTGAGTAATTGGGCGTGACTGAGAGGCTCAAGAAACATTTGCTTTATAAACATAGTTATCGAACCCATTAGACAAAGATATGAAAAAACTTGTTCTTATCACATTGACTTTTGCAATGTCCATGCCGTTGTCCGCGCAAAACGCTGGCATCGAGCGAATGCATCAGCGGGCTAAGGAAATAATAGCCGAGATGACGGTGGATGAGAAAATCTCGCAATTGATGAATGCGGCTCCGGGCATACCTCGCTTGGGCATAAAGCCGTATAACTGGTGGAGCGAGGGCTTGCACGGTGTGGGACGCGACGGGCGAGCCACTGTTTTTCCGCAGCCTATAGCTATGGCTTCCACTTTCGACCCTCAGCTGATAAAGCAGATTGGCAATGCCATTGCTATGGAGGGACGTGCCAAGTACGAGGTGTCGCAGAGTATGAACAACTGGAGCCAATACACGGGGCTTGACTATTGGGCACCCAACGTGAACATCTTTCGTGATCCGCGCTGGGGCAGAGGAATGGAGACTTACGGCGAAGACCCATATCTGACGGGACTGCTCGGCTCGGCATACGTTGAGGGAATGCAGGGCGATGACCCCGTTTACCTGAGGGTAAGCGCATGTGGAAAGCACTTTGCCGTGCATTCGGGACCAGAGAAGACGCGCCACGGTGCCAACTACAATCCATCGAAGCATGACTTGTGGGAGACTTATCTGCCGACATTCCGCGACCTCGTGCAAAAGGCTCACGTTGAGACAATCATGGGTGCCTATACCGCGCTTTATGGCGAGAGCTGTTCGGGGAGCAAGGCTTTGCTTACCGACCTGCTTCGCAACAAGTGGGGTTTCAAGGGCCACATAGTGAGCGATTGTGGCGCCGTAACTGATATTTTCAAAGGTCATCACATAGCCAAGACAGAGGCTGAGGCTGCCGCAATAGCCCTTAAAGCGGGCATTAATCTTGAATGCGGCAGTTCGTTCAAGACATTGAAAGAGGCGTTGAAGCAGGGTCTCGTGACCGAAGCCGACATCGACAAAGCTCTTGAGCCATTGCTGGTTACGCGCTTGCGCCTCGGCATTCTTGAAAACGACCCCAACTGTCCTTATAACAATGTGCCGGAGAGCGAGGTTTGCAGCGAGGCTCACACTGCCCTTGCGCACAAGGCTGCCCTGGAGTCGATGGTGCTTTTGAAAAACGACGGCACGCTGCCGCTAAGCAAGAAAGAAAGGTCTATATATGTCACAGGCCCTGCCGCATCGGATGCATATTACCTCATGGGCAACTATTTCGGAGTCTCCAATCGCTACAGCACATATCTCCAAGGCATTGCCGACAAGGTGAGTGCAGGCACTACTATAGACTTCCGCACGGGCTTCAAGCAGACTGATCCTGTGAAGAGTCCCCAGAACTGGGCATGGACAGCGGCTGGAAACACAAGTGTTACAGTTGTTTTCATAGGCAATTCAGGAAACACCGAAGGCGAGGAAGGCGATGCCATAGACTCAGAGGAAATGGGCGACCGCACGAGCCTTGCCTTACCGAAAGTGCAGATAGACTATCTGCGGAAGGTGCACGAGGCAAGCACGTGGAACGGAAGCAAGGTGGTGACCGTGGTTACTGGTGGCGGCGCTATAGACATGTCTACCATCGACAGCCTATCAAATGCCGTCGTCTTCGCGTGGTATCCGGGGCAGGAAGGCGGCTATGCACTTGGCGACTTGCTGTTTGGCAACAGCGACTTCCAAGGCAGGTTGCCCATAACCTTCCCCAAGGATGTAAACAAACTGCCGGCTTTCGAAGATTATACTATGAAAGGACGCACCTATAAATACATGGACGACAGCAACATACAGTTTCCCTTTGGCTATGGGCTGAGCTATTCAAAGGCAACCTACAGCAACCTTCAAGTCAGTTACAAGAAGGGCAAACTGACTTATTCGTTCGATGTAGACATAAAAGGTTTGCCCTCGAGCGTAGAGACTGCACAGGTGTATCTCACGGCTCCCGGCGCAGGCGTTTCCACACCCAAAGCCGCGCTTGTTGACATAAAGAAAGTGCAGGCTTGCAACGGGACGGTCAACGTGAAAGGAACGCTCGACGCTGAGCAGCTGAAGACAGTGCAGGAAGACGGCAACCTTAAGTTGCTGAAAGGCAACTATACGCTCACTGTTGGCGGCGCAGCTCCGTCTTCACGCACCAAGGAACTGGGCGTGAGCAGTGTGTCGGCAGATTTCAAGATTTGACCATTTGCGGCAGTAGCCATTCGTACAGCAAGAAGAATTGAGCAAAAAACTTCTCTTAAATGTTTAAATCATAGAGCAGGCAAATCATTCAGAATGAGAAAATTGATTTTAGTATTCCTTATGGCAGTAAGCCTGGGTATTAATGCGCAGACTCCAGTTTACAAAGACAAGACGCGGCCGATAGACGAGCGTGTCAATGACCTCTTAGGGCGCATGACGCTGGAGGAAAAAGTTGCGCAGCTGCAGAACCGCCAGATGGACCACAACTATGAGAAAACCCTTAAAGGTCTGCCTTTCGGCACAGTGCACGAAATGAGCTTTTCGGCAGCAGAATGCGCGTCGATATATGCAGATGTTCAGAAATACCTTAAAGAGCGCACGCGCCTTGGCATTCCAGCCATTACTTGCGCCGAGGGCATACAGGGCGTCATACAGAATGGGTGCACCATCTACCCTGTCTCGCTTGCGCAAAGCAGCACTTTCAATCCGCAGCTTATAAACCGCATGGGTGTAGCCATAGCTGAAGAAGCACGAGCCATTGGCGTGAGGCAGATATTGTCGCCTGTGTTTGACATTGCAAGGGAACTGCGCTGGGGTCGCGTGGAGGAAACATACGGCGAGGACCCGTTCCTGATTGCCGAAATGGGCGTTGCTTATGTCAAGGGCGTGCAAAGCAAGGGCGACATCACGTGTACGCCCAAGCACTTCATTGCCCACGGCACACCGTCGGGCGGGCTAAACACGGCTGGCGTTGTCGGCGGTCAGCGTGAGCTGTGGAGCCTTTACATGTATCCGTTCCGCAGAGTCATTAACGAGGCTCATCCCCTGTCAATAATGACCTGCTACAGCACATACGACGGTGTGCCAATCACGGGCTCACATTATTATCTCACCACTGTCTTGCGCGACAGCCTCGGCTTCGGCGGCTATGTGTATTCTGACTGGGGCTCCATCGAACGCTTGTTCATAGCCAACTACCTTGCGTCTTCTTACGAGGATGCGGCACGGCGGGCTTTACAGGCAGGCGTAGACGTTGATGTAGATGACTATTGTTACCACTCGCTGGTGCAGTTGGTGAAAGACGGCAAGGTATCGATTGCCGACGTTGACAAGGCTGTGAGGCGTGTGCTGACTGTGAAATTCAAGCTTGGACTTTTCGACAACCTGACGGGAAGCACCGATGAGGTGAAGCGTGTGGTGAGAAGCAAGGAGCACGTGACTCTGGCAAAGCAGATTGCCGACGAGAGCGTTATCTTGCTTAAGAACGAGAACAACATCCTGCCGCTTGACTTAAAGAAATATCGCAAGATAGCCCTCATTGGCCCCAATGCCAACAAGGCTGTGATGGGCGACTATGCATGGACAAAGCCAGATGACGACGAGGGAGTAAACCTGCTGCAAGGCTTGAGGAAAGCAGTGGGGAGCAAGGCTGACGTGAGCTATGCCGAGGGTTGCGACTGGTGGAGCCAGGACACGACGCACATTGCTGAAGCTGTGGAGCTTGCCAAGAGGAGCGATGTGGCTATAGTGGCTGTGGGCATGAGGAGCGCATTTCTTGGACGAAGCCCTAAGAACTCTACCACGGGCGAGGGCTTCGACGTGTCGTCACTTGACCTGCCCGGCGTTCAGCAGCGTTTGCTTGAAGCCGTCAAGGCGACGGGCAAACCTGTCATAGTGGTGTTTATATCCGGCAAGCCGTTGGCAATGCCGTGGGTGAAGAAGAATGCTGACGCTTTCGTGGTGCAATGGTTTGGCGGCGAGCAGCAAGGTGCCGCTATGGCAGACGTGTTGCTTGGCAACGTGAACCCGTCGGGACGTCTCACGGTGTCTTTTCCGCAGAGCACAGGCAACACGCCTTGCTTCTACAACTATTATAAGAACGACCGCCACACGGTTTACATCAAGGGCGGAACGCTCGACAAGCCGGCGCGTCACTATGTTTTCGAAAGTCCGGAGCCGTTGTGGAGCTTTGGCGAGGGATTGAGCTACACCAACTTTGAGTATCGCGACTGGGAGCTGAGCGACACAATCCTCAATGCTTCCGACACGCTTACGGTGAAGGTGAACGTGGCAAACACCGGCAACAGGGATGGGAAGGAAACGGTTCAGCTATATGTCACTGACCTCATAAGTTCTGTTTCCGTGCCAATCAGGCAGCTCAAAGCGTTTGCCAAAACCGAGATAAAGCACGGAAAGACAGTCACAGTGACTCTTCGTGTGCCCATCAACGAGCTTGCCATTTACAATGAGGAGATGAAGCGAGTAGTAGAGCC
>CAZZNO010000164.1:0-6351 GCA_964655685.1 uncultured Prevotella sp. | reverse complement strand
TGAGTGGGGGTTATGAGTGCGGCGAGCCCGCTGGGCTCATTTTGATACATCCCCTGTTGCGTAGGGCATGCATCCGACCCTGTGAGGGGTCGCCGCTGGACACCAGGCTTTTACCAGCGGGGGTCGCCGCTTGATACTGGTCATTTATCAGCGGCAGCCCTTCGCGGGCTCCCTTTAATCTTTTTATTTCACGATGCCTTTCTCAAGATATTCCTCAAGGTTTACGCGCACGCGTGCGGCAGCATCGTCTGCCGCCACTTTCTTCATGTCGCTGTCAACCATCAGTTTTACCAGTTCCTCGAAGGTAGTGGCATTGGGATTCCAATGAAGCTCAGCCTTAGCCTTTGTGGGGTCGCCCCACAGGTTCACAACGTCAGTAGGGCGGTAGAAATCGGGCGACACCTCCACGAGAGTCCTGCCCGTAGCCTTGTCTATTCCCTTCTCGTCGATGCCTTCGCCTTGCCATTCCAACTCAATGCCCACGTAGTGGAAAGCCAGGGAGCAGAACTCGCGCACGGTGTGCTGTACGCCCGTGGCAATGACGAAGTCGTCGGGTTTGTCGTTTTGCAAAATCAGCCACATGCACTCTACGTAGTCCTTGGCGTAGCCCCAGTCGCGTTTCGACGACAGGTTGCCCAGATAGAGCTTGTCCTGCTTGCCCTGCTTGATGCGTGCTGCGGCAAGCGTGATTTTCCTCGTCACAAAGGTCTCGCCCCTGCGCTCGCTCTCGTGGTTGAAAAGAATGCCGTTACAGGCAAACATGTTGTAGGCGTCGCGGTATTCGCGCACTATCCAGTAGCCGTATTGTTTTGCCACGGCGTATGGCGAATAAGGATGGAACGGCGTGTTCTCGTTTTGCGGCACTTCCTCCACCTTGCCGTACAGCTCGGAGGTAGAAGCCTGGTAGATGTGGCAAGTGTCGGCAAGTCCGCATACACGCACTGCCTCCAATATGCGCAACACGCCCACGGCATCCACGTCGGCGGTGTATTCCGGCGAGTCAAAGCTCACCTGCACGTGACTCTGTGCGGCGAGATTGTAGATTTCCGTCGGCCGCACTTTGCCAATGACGTTTACCAATGACGTAGAGTCGCCTACGTCGGCATAGTGAAGGTGAAAGTTAGGTTTTCCCTCAAGGTGGGCGATGCGCTCGCGATAGTCTACCGATGACCGGCGTATGATGCCGTGCACGTCATAGCCCTTGCTTAGTAGCAGCTCTGCAAGATAGCTGCCGTCCTGTCCTGTGATGCCCGTTATGAGGGCGACTTTTCTTGTTTCTGACATTATATAGTTGTTATTATTTATCAAAGAGAGAAGGCAACTGCTCTTCTATCGGGGTGTACTGGTTCCTACGGCGCAACAGAGCCATGCGGTCGGTGAGCTTCTTGAACTTCTCCACCCGCTCAGGTTTCATCTTCCCGGCGTTCCTTATCTTGCGGTTTGCCTTAAGCCAGTTTATCATCTTCATTTCTTTTACTATATGTCGCGACGGGTTGCGATGATTCCTGTCCATGAACCGCATTATCTGCGTCCAGTGGGCTTGCCATGTTTCTTCTCTTGTCATCCGTAGTTTAATTTTAGTACAAAGTTAATTATTTTTTAATGTAAACGTCTTTTTTGGCTTTTTATTTTGTAATTTTGCCACCGATTATGGGTTATGAAAGAGAGTTTGAGGCATTGTTCAGGCAGAACTACACGCAGTTCTACAACTTCGCCATCGGAATGGTGAAGGATGAGGAGATTGCGCGCGATATTGTCAGCCGTGCTTTTGAGCAGCTCTGGAGTAACATAGACAATGTCGCGGCAGACAAGTGGAGCGCATATATCCACCGCATCATCCACCACCAAAGTGTCGATTATGTCCGCAATACATTGTCTTATCGTCGCTATGAGATATTCTATAAGGCTCTCTATGGCGACGGCATGGCAGACGACAGCGAGAGGCAGCGGGAAGTAGAGGCGGCTATACAGCAAGTGGAGCGTCTCATGGGCGACCTCACGCCGCAGACGCATCGCATTCTCGAGGAATGCTATTTCAGAAAGAAGAAGTATGCAGAGGTAGCTGCGGAGCTTGGCATATCGGTGAGTGCGGTGAGGAAGCACATTGTTAAAGCTTTGAAATACTTCCGTGACAACATGCAGGAAACGCAAAAAATGATTAAACAGGGGTGACGCTTTATGTAGGCTTTACGACTTGTTTATGATAGGATATAAGTAAATGACAACGACAGAAGACAGGCAATGGGAACTGCTGCTTGACCAGCTTGAGGCAGACAGCGATGTTCTTGAATCCACAGACACTGATGACGATGTGCCGGTGGAGATGTTGCGCATGGGAGAGCTCATGGCGCAGGCTGTCTCGCGCCGTGCGGCTGATGCCGAGACTCCTTCTGTAGAGGAAGAATGGCAGAAGCTGAAGAAGACCATAGAGGCAATGAAGCCTCTGGAGCAGGATGACACCGCGAGCGTTGTCGCTTCGCCTATGCGCAACAAGCGTTGGGAGATCTTCGCCGTGGCGGCAGCCATAGTGCTCGCCATTGTCGGAGGCGCATTGCTCTTGTTCCGTCCCGTTGAAGCTCCTACCGACAAGGTCATTGCTTACCATCCGCCGAAAGCAGTAGCCAACAAGCCTACCATCACCACTTCTACCGGACGTACCATTGTATTGCCTACAAACCAAAGCAATGTAACCATTGACAATCATAATACCACAGCTCAAAAACGACTTCTCTCTGCCCTCGGGCTTGATACCGACACGCCGATAGAAGAAAACGTGACGCTCACAATGCCGTCAGGCAACAGCAGCGACATGGTGCTTGCCGACGGCACGCACGTTTGGCTTTATGCCGGCTCCACGATAACCTATCCTGTAAACTTCTATGGCAAGAATCGTGTGGTCTACCTGCAAGGACAAGCCCACTTCGAAGTGAAGCACGATGCTTCGCGGCCGTTCATTATCGTCACCGACAAGCTCAACGCTACCGTTCTTGGCACTGAGCTGAATGTGAGTTGCTATAATGGTGAAGAAGCCCATGTGGCTTTGCTTAACGGCGTGGTAGAAGTAAAGGCAAAGACTGACGGCAAGACCGTGCGCCTGCATCCAGGTCAGGGCTACACATTATTATATAATGGCGAGCCGGCAGTGTCAGACGAGAATATGGATCCTTATACTTATTGGAAACAAGGCTATCTTTATTTCGACGATGCCCCGTTGTCAGACATCGCCGCCCAGTTCAGCCGTTGGTATAAGGTTCGCGTCATCTTCGACGAGCCACGCATGCGCTCACAGCGCTACCGCTTCTTCTGCCCGCGCACAGAGCCTATAACCCGTGCCATAGAGCTGCTCAACCATTTCAGCAACGTCCATGCCTCGCTAAAGGAAGACGGATTGCATATTAAATAATATGAATATCCACCTTCACCCAATTGCAGTGGCGGCTCTCGTTGCCGTTCATACCGCTATTTCTTCAGCTTTCAGCATATCGTAGCCTTTTATTTGTACAATAAGTAGGTGAAGGTGAGTACCGTCAAGCAATTGTTTCACCACTTTATCTTTTGCATAGCGACGTATCTGCTCCACTGCCTCGTTCCATTGTAGAGAGGCTTGGGCATCAGTGGCATCTGTCTTTAGATACTTCAGCTCTATTATATATGAGTGAGCTACATCAGGATAGCGCAAGTGATCGGGAAGGAAGAAAAAGTCGCAGTAGCCGTGTGCCATCTCAACCTCTGGCGCAATGAGATAATAAGGATTCAATGAAAAGAACGCCGACATAAATCCCTGTATGTTGCGTTCTCCCTCAATCAATGAGCGTACCGATGCATTGTCATGGTAGGCATCGGTTATTGTCTTTATCATTGGTTGCCAGTCGCCGTTGAAAGCCGCGCTGTCAAATCCGTCTTGCAAGGCACTCGTATCTACCGTATGTGTATGCTCATATTCTTGACGGATATATTCATAATATTGCAAGCGTACATTATTGTTTGGAATTCCAAGCACTAACCTTGCACCCCTGACTCCGCTTATAGTCAGCATGCCGTAGTAATAAAGCATGCTCACAAAGTTATCCTCGTCGGCTATGCGCTCAGCAGGAAACGACGCATTCAAGTAATCAACTACATATCCCTGCTCGGCAATAGTGTGTATAATATCCAACCGTTTGTTGTCGAGAGTCTCAATCCTGACTAAGTTTTTCAATTTCTTGTAATCCGTCATGGTGTTCGGGTCAATGCGTTCTTCAGGAGCATGACCTTCCTGCATATAGTAGTTGAGGTAATAGCACACCATGTCTGTATTAAACATCTTTGGCTCTGTATTAAAAGAAGCCTCTGCAAAGCAGTAGTTGTCATACCACGGCTTAATATCGCCTATAATATCTTCTTCGTTGGCTTTAAGCATGCCTACGCTCTGATAATAACGTATCATAGTCCGCACTTCTTCCTCAGACAGCCCCAACATCATATTGAATTGGCCTCGCAAGCTTATGTTTGTAGAAATGTTATAACCGCTTGTTAGGTCGTCAAGAGTGACAGGCAGCACCCCCATCATAAATATGCGGTTGAAGTTGGGCTTAAATAGTTTGAACACATCACGGTAGAAACCAGTGGCATGGGTAAGCTCATGGTAAACCTGTTCCCCCTCCTGATTGAGTATATTGTTAGTAAAATTGTCATACTCGTCAATTATGAGGTACAGCTTATAATCCAACTCCTGAGCAGTGAGGCAGATAGAGGTAAGCTTAGTTGCGAAAGTAGTGCTCTCTTTTACATCTTTTATAGTTTCGGCAGTATAGAAAGCTTTATACAAGTCCATGAACTTGTCAAGCACCTTGCAGCCGTAAGCCTCAAACCTTGCTTCCGCAGTTTTGCTGTCGCCGCCTACTTGCGAGAAATCGAGATAAAGCACTTGGTACTTTCCCATTTCTGCTGTAGGATGTTCGTGTATGTAAAGCCCGGAAAAGTTTTCGTCAAAATGACTACGCTCGTTGATGTCATAATATGTACGCATCATCGACAAGAACAGACTCTTGCCGAAGCGGCGTGGGCGTGTGAGGAATAAGAAATTACCAGTGTTTTCCATTCGTTCCAAGTACATAGTTTTGTCAGCATAGTACTTGTTTTCTTTTCTCACTTGCAGGAAATTTGATATTCCGTAGGGTATAAGCTTTACATTTGCCATAGCATAATCCTTTTGCTTGCAAATATAAGCAAAACTTCTTAATATTACTTGTTTATTCCCTTTTTTAATCTGTTAATCATCACTAAAAACAAGTATAAACAAGCATAAACAAGCGAAGTTACTTTCTTTCTTTACTTTGTTTTTTTACTATCCGGCTGCGGCGCAACTATAACGCTTTACACCAAAAATAACGTTTTGCACCAAAAAGTTTCAATTTAATTTGAATTTTTCGCAATTTGGGGGTGTCTGATTTGTTTTTATTACGACTTGTTAATGTAACGAGAGATTTTATTAACCAATCACATTACTTATGCGAAGATTACTTACTTTAGTGCTACTTGCAGTGTTTCTTTCCTGTGTGGGCTCAGCAACAGCTTTAGCCCAAGGCAAGAACATACACATAGTGGCCAACAATGAGCCTATCGCCAGCGTGTTCAAGAAGCTGGAAAAGCAGACGGCTTACAAGGTGATGTACGCAAGTGCAGATGTCTATGGCATAAAGGTCAACAAAACCATTGAAGCCAAGGACGTGCGCTCTGCAATGGACCAGATTGTGGGTGGTACAGGTCTTGCCTATACCATTGACAAACAGTTTGTCACAGTAAAGAAAGCATCAGAAGCCTTGGCAGCTTCAGACGGCGAAGGAGACTCTTTTGTCATGAACGGCAAGGTATACGACGAGTCAGGACTTGAAGTGCCTGGCGTGACCGTAATGATTGTTGGTACCGACCAAGGCACGGCAACCGATGTAGACGGCCGCTTCACGTTAAAAGTAAAGGCAGGTCAGAGGCTAAAGTTCTCATACATAGGTTACAAGGAAGACTATGAAGAAGTAAAGCCAGTGCATAACCGCAGAGTGATGAAGGTAACCATAGAGCCGGACTCAAAGAACCTCGACGAAGTGCAGGTCGTAGCATTCGGTACGCAGAAGAAGGAAAGCGTCGTCTCAGCCATCACCACCGTACGACCAGACGACCTTAAGACATCTTCTTCAGACCTCACTACAAACTTCGCAGGACGTGTGCCGGGTATGATAGCATGGCAAACAGGTGGACTGCCTGGAGCCCTCACTGATAGTGAAATGCAGACAAAGTTCTACATCCGAGGCATCACCTCGTTCCAAAGCGGAGCCAACACCGACCCACTTATACTTATAGACAATGTGGAGTCGA
>CAZZNO010000163.1:4799-6415 GCA_964655685.1 uncultured Prevotella sp. | reverse complement strand
AAATACGGGAAAGTCCTTTTTATCCAGCAATATGGGTTAAAGGACTTTTCTTTTTTAATACTTCCAATAGCTTTTTTTATTATATGTATATCCTCCTTCACCCCAATGAGCCCGGAAGGCCCATTGGGGTATTTACGGACAATCTCTCCCTATGAATCCTGTTAAGGAATAGAATGAATGAAAATATGGCGAAATAATGATGTGTACCAATTGGTACTGTAGTGTAGAGCAGTTGCTACGGATAATCGTACCAGTTGCTACGGATAATCGTACCAATTGGTGTGGATATGCGTACCAATTGGTACGCATATCCATTAAAACGACAAGCAGCTGATAAACAGCTGCTTGTTTCAATCTACTGCTATGACAGAAGCCCTTGTAATCGTCAATGATCTTTATATAATTTATATCTTTCTTATGATTATTGATACATTTACCATCATAATGTCGTAAGGAGCATTACCAATGACAACTCCTTTGGTGTGCCCTTTTTGAACAATAAGAAGTGTGCTATATTTATTTGCCTATAGCCTGCCGGTATTCCACTATCTTCAACTGATAATCGGGTGTATCTCTCCTTTATTCTCCTTTCATCCGCTTTCTGTATTCGTTTGGCGAGCAGCCGAGGTTGTTGCGGACGAAACGACCGAAGAACGAGAGGTTGTCAAAGCCGAGTTCCCAGGCTATAGCCTTCACGCTCTTGTCGGTATAGCGCAGGCGTTGCTCTATGGCTTGCGTTATGGAGTCGCGGATTATGTCGTAAGCCTTCCTGCCGCTTGATTTGCGCACCACGGCTGAGAGGTATTTGGCAGTGACGTGGAGCTCATCTGCCATTTCCTGTACGCTGTGTATCCTGCCGCCGCTTTCGGCAAGCAGGCGGTGAACTCTTTATAGAGCAGGTCGCCGTGGCGTATCTCGCGGCTCATCTGCCTGACGGTGTGGTGCTTTGTTTCAAGAACGCCGAGAACTTCAAAGGTGAATGCGGAAAACAGTCCTTCGATGGTGTCCTTATAGAAAGAGATTTCCGTCTCCGTAATCTTATGCCTCAGGAGTTGGTAGTACATTTTTAGGATTTCCATCTTTTCTTCGCCCACAGCAATCACGGGGTTCTCCTTTATATATATAAGGTCGGTCCACACCGTCTTGCTGGCATACATAATATGTGCGAAGGGCTTCTGGCGGATGGCGATGATACGGCAGTCGAGGTCGCGGCTAATCAGGTAGTTGCTGACGACCATTCCCGGCTGGCCTACAAAGACATCGCCTGCGTGGAGCTCCTGTCGCTCGCCATTATAGTCGAGCATGAGGCTGCCGTCGTAACACAATATTATAATGACGTTGTCGAGATACTTTGTGTTGTCCTCGGGCAATTCGCTCACTCCGTCAATCAGCACCATGCTGTCGTTTCCGTAACTTAGCACGTGAGTTTGCTGCAAATCGGCATTGGTAAACCTGTTTATTCCATTCTTTTTCATATTCATTCATTATGATTTCCCTACAAAAGTGTACTATTATCCCTATTATTTACACTTATGTGAAAATGTCCCATTTTCGACGGCTTTAAGTACACCGCAAAGGTACAAAATCCGCTTAACTTTGCAAGCGTAAACAAGAAA
>CAZZNO010000163.1:0-4699 GCA_964655685.1 uncultured Prevotella sp. | reverse complement strand
AAAATGGAAACAAAGAACATCAACAGCATTATTCGTCTGACAGAGAACTTGAACAAGGGTATCAACACTGGAACCATAGCAATGGTCAAGCCCGTTGAGGACTTCTATCCTCGCGAGGTGGGCATCAACAGTTGGTTCATCGTGGGCCACTACCAGGTAGAAGACCACACTCTCGACTGCCTTTTCCACCTGATGAGTATGTCCTTCGGCGAGTGCAAGCAGGTGCTCAATGCCAACTTCTCGCTCAGCGACGAAACTACTCACGAGTATTATTCCGACGACAAGGTTTATCCAATGGAGCAGTGCAAGATAGAGCGTAACGGTGACGAGCTCCTTATCGAATGTCCGAGCGGCAGCATGCGCGGCACCCTCGACAAGGCTGTGTGGACTGCAAAGATGCCAAATGGGAGCATGGAGATTGAGGTTGAGTCAATGGGCTATCCTATCTGGAACGCAGGCGGCGGCTTGTTCGCTTCACCATTCGTAAAGCCTTTCCATCAGTACAGCATTCCTTGCCAGAAGACCAACGGCAGCCTTGTTCTTGACGGTAAAAAATACGAAGTTGAGAACGGCAAGAGCTGGTTCGATCGTCAGTGGCAGGACCACGGCGACGATTTCTTCAATACGAAATGGCGCTGGAGCTGAATGAACATACAGCTTGACAACGGCGATGTCATCAGCCTGTGGGATATGCTCAACTTCACCACCGGTCTTGACCAGGCTTGGGGAACTGTGGAGCATTCTGACGGAACGCAGAGCACTGTCTGCATGCAGCTCCTCAAGGAGAGCGAGCGCGAGTTCTGGACATCGGAAAAGAGCGGACAGACTTACCCAACCCGCTGGACAGTGCGTTTCCCCGACCTCGACGCAGAGCTCGATGTCCGCCCTGTAATCCGCGAAAGCGAGATAGTCTCAGACATGCAGATGCTCAACAAGTACGAAGGTGCAAGCCGTGTGGAGGGCATCTACAAGGGCAAGCCGACCAAGGGCTACTGCTTCGTGGAACTGCTCGGCGACTGGAGCGAAGTGGTTAAAAAGTAAAAAGGGTAAGAAAGAACAAGTTATACAAGGCCCCTGCAAATGGATGATTGCGGATAGTCATTAAAAAATAACAAAAAAAATGTATATCCTCCTTCACCCAAATGAGCCTGGAAGGCTCGCGCTCGTAACACCGCCTTATCATGCTAAGCAGGTGAGGCGGGGCTGCCACACTGCGAATCAGCAGAAAAAGGCTTAGCCCACCGGGCTCGTAGCTGTGCCTGCTTTCAAGAAAGGTCGCGGTAATCTTTGCTTGGCAGCAAAAACAATGAACCAAAATGTTGCATTTGCAAGGATAAATGAGTAATTTTGTTGCTCTAAGACAATCATTAGATGGAAAACAGGAGAAAAGAGCTGATTTATCAACAGACATTATCACAGATAGAGTCGCTTATTGACGGCGTTGACAACAAGGTTGGCGCTCTTGCCAATGTTTCGGCTGCCTTGAAAGACGCTTTTGACCATTACTTTTGGGTAGGCTTTTATATTGTCAAAGGCGAAGAACTTGTGCTCGGCCCCTTCCAAGGGCCTGTGGCTTGCTATGCCATAAAGAAGGGTAGGGGAGTGTGCGGCACGGCATGGGAACATAGGGAGACTATTGTTGTTCCTGACGTTGAGAAGTTTCCCGGGCACATTGCTTGTTCTTCAAAGTCACGTTCAGAGATTGTTGTACCTGTTTTCAAAGAAGGCGAGGTAGCGGGCGTCATTGATGTTGACAGCACAAGTCTTGATGCTTTCGATGAAGCTGACAAGGAAGGATTGGCGAAGATAGCGGTGGCAGTCTCTCGGCTGTTCTGAGTGTTTTGCACTATAGAAAGTGAAAATAATCGGTAAAAGTGCACTTCCTATAGTGCATTTTTACTAACTTTGCAGCAAATTGTAAAGTTATGGACATAGGATTATTAAGGTTTATGCGTGACCAGGTCGATCACGTCTCTACCCGTTTCCATCGTTATCTTTATGACAGAGTGGACTGGGGGCGGCGGATGCTTGGCATAGTAGGGCCGCGTGGCGTAGGAAAGACTACACTGTTTTTGCAATACATCAAGGAGCACGAGCAGTCTGAAAAGGCATTTTATGTTTCAGCAGACAATATTTGGTTTTCTGCGCATTCACTCCTCGAGCTTGCCGACGAGTTCAGCAGAGAGGGCGGCGAATACCTTTTTATTGACGAGATTCATAAGTATAATGGTTGGTCTTCCGAGCTGAAACAGATCTATGATGGTTACAGCGACTTGAAAGTAGCGTTTACAGGCTCGTCGGTTTTAGATATTGTGGAGGGAACAGCCGACCTTAGTCGCCGCGCACCAATCTATCACATGCAAGGGCTCTCTTTCCGCGAATATCTGGCAATGTTCGAGGATATGGAGTTCAAGCCTTGCAGTATAGGCGACATTGTAGGTTTGAAAGTCGACACTCCGTCCTTGCGCCATCCGTTGCCTTATTTCAAGGAGTATTTGCAAAGAGGGTATTATCCTTTTGGCAACGACCCGGAGTTTTTTATCCTGTTAAATCAGATAGTCAATCTAACTTTGGAGGTTGACATCCCTCAGTATGCAAATATGAGTCCGTCAACAGTAAAGAAAATGAAGCGCCTGCTTGCCATTATCGCCAAGAACGTTCCTTTCAAACCCGTTATGGACCAGCTCTCCGGTGAACTTGGAGTAAGCCGCAATACCCTGCCAGACTATTTCCTTTATATGGAGAAAGCTGGGCTGATAGCCCAAGTCCGTGACTCCACAGGTGGATTTCGCGGGCTCGGGAAGGTGGAAAAAGTATATCTTGACAATCCATCTATGGCATACGTCCTTGGAAACGGCGATTCTAATATAGGCAACATCCGCGAAACGTTCTTCTACAACCAACTTCGTGTCAACAACGATGTCATAACCTCTAAGATCTCCGACTTTGAAATTGGTGGCAGGACTTTTGAAATTGGCGGTCGCAAAAAAGGAAAACGGCAAATAGCCGAGGCTGCGGAAGGCTATGTCGTCAGGGACGATATAGAGTACGGTTCCGACAATGTTATTCCCCTTTGGCATTTCGGTTTCAACTATTGACATGTAAAGACGCAGGCGCATATTCTTTTTAAAAAAAGATTCTTCCGACAGGCGTCCTGTGGATGAAATTTTGTAATTTTGTGGCGCTACAGCGGGCACGACGCAAAAAGCATTATGGAATATCAGGAAAGGAACAAAGAGATAATTCGCACAAGCTGTGTAGGCATAGCCGCAAACGTGCTGCTTGCAGGATTCAAGGCGGCAGTAGGTGCCGCCGCAGGTTCGGTGGCAATAATAATGGATGCGGTAAACAACCTCAGCGATGCCGTATCGAGCATAATCACAATTGTTGGCACCAAGCTGTCAGCACGCCCTGCCGACGGCAAGCATCCTTTCGGTCATGGCAGAATAGAATATCTGTCAGCCATAGTCATTTCCATCATCGTCCTGATAGCTGGCGTTTCATCTTTTATAGAGTCGGTCAAGAAAATCATTAATCCAACAGAGCCTGTCTATACAAGGCTCACGTTCATTGTCATCATCGTGGCAATAATTGTGAAGCTTGCTTTAGGCAGATATGTAAAGAAAGGGGGAAAGACGCTGCAAAGCGATTCTCTTATTGCTTCGGGAGCCGATGCCACGTTCGACGCTGTCGTGACGCTGTCTACACTCGTTTCGGCAGGCATAATGCTTATCGCCGGAATAAACCTTGACGGGTTTTTCGGCGCGTTCATCTCGTTGGTTATCATCAAGTCCGGCATCGAGATGCTCGACTCGCCACTTGCCCATTTGCTCGGAACCAGTATTCCACGCCGGCTGACCGATGAAATTCGCGATGAGGTTAAGTCCTTCTCAAAAGTTTATGGAGTAACCGACATCATTCTCAACTATTACGGCCCTGAAACCATCATAGGCTCCCTGCACATCAATGTTGCCGACACGCTTACGGCTAAGGAAATTTACCGGCTTACGCGCAGCATCTCCGAAATGGTATACAAGAAACACGGTATAATCCTGACCATCGGAATAAATGCCATAAACACTGACGGCAAGCTCGAAAGCCTCCAGCGCAGCGTGACGACATTCATCGACCGTCAGCCCGACGTCTCCCAGTCGCACGGCTTCTATTATTATTCCGACAAGAACCTCATAACCATAGACATCATTCCCGCCGAATCAGTTCATGACGACGACAAGTTTGCCGCGGACATTAAGAACAGGCTCCATAAGCGTTTCCCCCACTATCAATTCAGCGTCGCCATAGACCATAATTATACAGCTTGAGCGGCTTTCGGGCTATTGTAGCTGCTAAGCTCTACGAGATTCCCATCCGGGTCTCTGAGATAAACGCTCTGCATTGTGCCGTGAGCGCCATGACGTTCAACGATGTCGCTGATGATGGGTGCATGCTTGGCTTCAAGTTCAGACTTTACATCTTTTATGTCGCCATCTACAATCAGGCAGAAGTCTTGTGAGCCGTAAGTCGGATTCTGTGCGGCAGGTTGGAACTCTCCCTTCCTTGTATGGATTGAAATCTTGCCATTGGGGAAGTAGAGATTATGGTGTCCGTTCGTCTCACGATGCTCCATGCCAAGCAGTCCGACATAAAAGCCAAGACAAGCCTTAAGGTCGGATGTAGTTATGACGAAGTGGTCGATATT
>CAZZNO010000162.1:0-6416 GCA_964655685.1 uncultured Prevotella sp. | reverse complement strand
AGGTAGTGCATGAACATATAGTTGCCTGTTATCATCATGCAGCTAATGGCTGTCTCGGCTATGAACGTAGGCAAGCCCAGACGGAGCATATAGCCGCAGTTGCGTGCCGTAAGGCTCAATGCCGTGCGCGTGAACTTCGGGCGATATAGTTTCAGCTGCCGGCTGAGCTTCAGGAAATAGAACACCACCATCAGTGTGCCCACAAAAGAAGCTATGGACGTAGCTATTGCCGCCCCGAAGATGCCCCATTGCAGCGGAAACACGAACAGCCAGTCGAGCACGATGTTCAGTCCTGCGCTTATGGCGTTGACTGCCATTGCGTAGTTGGGTGAGCCGTCGAGCCTTATGGCAAACAGCCCCACCATGTTTATAACTAAGAAAAGCAAGCATGGGCTCACGCCTACGAGATACTCGTGAACCATTGGGAAAAGCATGTCGCTGCCGCCAAAGAGTGCTGCCGTTTGGCGTGGGAAGGCGTTTATGGCAATAAGGGCAAGCGCCATGAGCAGCATGCCCACGGTGAAAGCCTGTGTGACGTTTATGTTGGCAGCCTTGTAGTTGCCTTTGCTCATGTGCACCGCCGCCACCACGCTGACGCCGCTGCCGAACATCAGGGCTATGCCTGTGGCTATTTGAAACACCGGCGCGGCTATGTTGATGGCTGCCAGCGCGTCGCTGCCCACGCCACGACCTACGAAAATGCCGTCGGCGAGATTGAGCAACACCGACGATACAAGCCCCAACAGCGTGGGGAAGAAAAGCTTGCGGAAAAGGCGCGGTACGCGCATCTCCCCGTAATCCAAAGCGTCTCTGCTGTCTTTCATAATCCTTTGATGTTTGTGCATTGAGACTTTGGCTTTATGATTGCCGCCGTCTCTGTTTGCCAAGTTCTTGTTTATCCTTTATTCTTTATGGGGCGTAAAAAAAGTGCTGGATAAGAATTTGCGCCGCGCGCCGAATCTTATCCAGCACCATTTCCTTATGGTTGCCCTCCGATTAACGGTGCAAAGGTAGGATTTATAAATGATACATCAAAGAAAAAAGACAACTATTTGAGTGTTTTGTTCATTTCTTGTGCTTTGTTGCCATGTCTATGAAGTATTGGTGCACCCGCAGGTCTTCGTTTAGTTCGGGATGGAAAGCCGTAACGAGTTGGTTGCCCTGGCGTGCGGCAACAATGTGTCCCCCGACTGTTGCCAACGTTTCAGCCTCGCCATACACCTTTTCTATATAGGGCGCACGTATAAACGTCATGGGCACTTTGCCCACGCCCGCCATCTCAGCCTCGGTGTAGAAGCTGCCGAGCTGCCTGCCATAGGCGTTGCGCCTGACGCAGATGTCCATAGTGGCTATGCGTTGGCAACCTTTGTCTCCGCCTGTAAGGCTCTTAGCCAGCAATATGAGTCCGGCGCAGGTGCCAAATACAGGCAGCCCTGCCTCAATGTCCCGCCGCACAGGCTCAAGAAGACCGAGGTCGTGGAGGAGCTTTTGCTGTGTTGTAGACTCGCCGCCGGGCAGGATAAGCCCGTCCTTAGGTTGTTGCCAGTCGGCAAGCTCACGCACTTCGAAGCTTTCCACGCCAAGCCTTTCCAGCATCTTTTCGTGCTCTATGAATGCCCCTTGAAGGGCCATGACAGCTATTCGCATATAACGTTCTTAACTATTTACTTTTAGCTATTAACTCACCACTATTTGCCTCTTTCAGCCATCAAGACCTTTATTTCTTCTTCGTTGATGCCCACCATTGCAGGGCCGAGGTCCTCTGACAATTCGGCAAGCTTGTCGGGGTTGTCGTAGTTGGTCACAGCCTGCACTATTGCCGCAGCTCGCTTTGCCGGGTTGCCGCTCTTGAAGATTCCTGAGCCGACAAACACGCCTTCTGCGCCAAGCTCCATCATGAGAGCCGCGTCGGCAGGGGTGGCAACGCCGCCGGCAGCAAAGTTCACCACAGGCAGCTTGCCGTGGTCGTGGACATAGCGCACTAGGTCGTAGGGAGCCTGAAGCTGCTTGGCGGCTTCGAACAGCTCGTCCTCAGCCATGCCTGCGATGCGGCGTATCTCGCTTTGCATCAGTCGCATGTGGCTCACAGCCTGCACCACGTCGCCCGTGCCGGGCTCGCCCTTCGTGCGAATCATTGTAGCGCCCTCGGCTATGCGGCGCAAGGCCTCGCTAAGGTTCTTTGCGCCACAGACAAACGGCACCTTGAACTTCGTTTTGTCTATATGGTAAACATTGTCGGCAGGGCTGAGCACCTCGCTCTCGTCGATGTAGTCAATCTGTATGGCTTGTAGTATCTGTGCCTCTGCAATGTGTCCTATCCTGCATTTCGCCATGACCGGTATCGACACAGCCTGCTGTATGCCTTTTATCATCTTAGGATCGCTCATGCGTGCCACGCCGCCTGCCGCGCGTATGTCGGCAGGTATGCGTTCAAGAGCCATCACTGCGCATGCGCCTGCGTCCTCGGCTATCTTTGCCTGTTCAGGTGTTGTTACGTCCATAATCACGCCGCCCTTGAGCATCTGCGCCAGGTTGCGGTTAAGCTGTTGTCTGTCTTCCATATACTTTCAACTTTAATGTTTTAACTTTGTGTCTTGAAGTTTTTATTTGGCTTTTATTCTTGTTCGGTTTTCTTGTTGCGGTAGCTTGACGGAGCTTCGCCAGCCATCTTTTTGAAGAATCGCGACAGATGTGCCTGCGATGAAAAGCCGAGGGCGAAGGCAATCTCCTGTATGGTTTCCGTAGTGTCGGTAAGGCGGCGCTTGATTTCTTGCAGCAGTTGGTCGTCAATTATTGCCTTCGGGCTTCGCCCCGCCACCCTTCGGCACACCTGTCCGAGATACGCGCTGCTCACGTTCATGTGCTCCGCATAGTAAGCCACGTCGCTGTTGTGGCTGTAATTAGCCTTCACAAGCCTTACGAAATCGTTGTACAGCTGGTTTCCCCTTCCTTGCAATGCCTGTACCGAGCTTATCTGGTGCTCGCTGTATTCGCGCGCCTTGCCTGCGGCTTCGTTCATGGGGAGCCCTGAGCAAAGAAATGCCGCCAGCGATGACGAGAAGCCGTTGGCAAGTCCGTGGCAAGTTTCCTTGTCGATGAAATAGACGTTTGCCATTATCTCGTCGCCCAATATTTGCCTTGCCTCATTGCGGTTCACCACTATTGCCGTGCAGAGCGGAAACAGTTGCGAGCGCACTTGTCGCAGCATGTCCTCCCCCATCAGCTGGTCGCCACGGGTGGAAAACAACACAGGGTCGTATATGACGAATTGCGGCCGGTAGCGCCGCAGAGCCTTTACTATGACCTCCAAGGTCTCTGTGCGCCTCACCATGCCAACCTTTACGGCTTGGGGCTGAACATCGTTCATGATGGCATCAATCTGCCCTCCCACCACCGATGGTGGCAAGTCATAAAACTCCTGAATGCCAAGCGTGTTCTGTACGGTAATTGACGTTATTGCCGACAGAGCCTTGCATCCCAGCGTCTCTATGGTCTTAATGTCGGCTTGCACTCCGCTGCCGCCCGTCGAGTCACTGCCCGTAATGGTGAGTATGGTGTTATTCTGCATGTCTTACTCTGTTTCCGACTGCAAAGGAAACAAAAAAAGAGGAAACAACAGCAATTAGTTTCCGTTTTGATAAATATTGCTTCATTTTGTGCAACTAAGAGATAAGCTTTGGCACTTGGTTCTCGGCATGTAGCTTCAAGTTGGCGAAATAAACGGATAGGGATATTTGCCCTGATAAAACTTTTTTATTGGTGGCATTGATTCTGATGGCTCAAAAAGCTCCTTGTTTTGATATTTATGCTTAACTTTGCATGGCGGAACTTAAAGACAAAGGATTATGAGAACAATTACATGCCGCATGTGCATGACATTCATTGCCATCGCAATGGCTACCGTGTGCATGGCGCATTCAAAAGATGCTGCCAAGGCAGGACAGGCAAATGGTGATAACTACGTTGGCGACGTGATAACCCTTAACGTATATTATACGGGCCCGAAAGGCAACGCAAAGAAGTTTGTGAAAGAGGTAGAGCGCATTGGCACTGCCGACTCTGTGCGCAATGAGGCTGGGAACATACGTTATGACTATTTCTTGTCGCGGAAGAACCCCGATGAAGTGTTGCTCGTAGAGAAATGGAAAGGGCAGAAGGCTGTGGAGTCGCACAACGCTACGCCCATGATGAAGACCATCGGCAAGCTGAAGAAGAAATACGGGCTGACCACGGTGGTTGAGAGATATGTCAAGAAGCAACAATAGGCAAGATCATATATGGCGCAAGGGAGCTCATTGCTGATAGTAGTTGCCGTAATGGTATATTTTGCGGCGTTGCTTGTCATCAGCCGATTGACGGCGCGCCGTTCAGACAACGACGCTTTCTATCGTGGGCATAGGCGGTCGCCGTGGTACATGGTGGCGTTTGGCATGGTGGGAGCCAGCATTTCGGGTGTCACGTTTGTCAGTGTGCCGGGCATGGTGCTGAAGACAGACATGACCTATCTGCAAATGTGTCTCGGCTTCATACCAGGCTATTTTGTCGTGGCTTTCGTCCTGTTGCCGCTTTATTATCGCATGCGCCTAACTACCATATACGGCTGGCTTGGCAACAGGCTTGGCAAGCGTTCGTACAAGACGGGGGCGTCGTTTTTCCTTTTATCAAAAATGACGGGTGCGGCAGTGCGCTTTTATGTAGTCTGCATAATTCTGCAAAAGTTTGTTTTCGACAGGGTAGGGGTGCCTTTCGCGCTTACCGTGGTGGTCATGGTGCTGCTTATCTGGCTTTATACGCGGCGCGGCGGCATCAAGACTCTGGTGTGGACTGACACGTTTCAGACGCTGTGCATGTTTACCGCCCTCGTGCTTATTATAATAAATGTTGTATCGGCTCTTGGCTTGAGCATGCCACAGGCTGTCACTGCCATTGCTGACGACCCTCATAGCCGCGTTTTCGTGTTTGACGACTGGCTGTCGCGCCAGAACTTTTGGAAACAGTTTCTGAGCGGAATTTTCATCGTGGTGGTAATGACGGGGCTTGATCAGGACATGATGCAAAAGAACCTGACGTGCAAGTCGTTGCGCGATGCTCAGAAAGACATGTGCAGCTATGGGCTTGCTTTCGTGCCTGCCAACTTGCTTTTCCTTTCGCTTGGCGTGTTGCTCGTGCTTCTTGCCGCCAAGTCGGGCATAGCCTTGCCGCAGCAAGGCGATGAGCTGTTGCCCATGTTTGCGGCTTCCGGACGTTTGGGCGATGTGGTTGTGGTCTTGTTCACCGTAGGCGTGGTGGCAGCGGCTTTCTCCTCTGCCGACTCCGCTCTTACGGCTCTCACAACAAGCTTCTGTGTAGACATTGTGGGGCGTGACGACGATGAACGGCTGCGCAAGCGGGTTCATCTTGGCATGGCGGCGGCTTTCACCTTGTTCATTCTTGCTTTTAATGCCGTGAACAGCACGAGTGTTATTGATGCCATATACATCCTCTGTTCTTATACCTACGGTCCCCTGCTCGGACTGTTTGCCTTTGGGCTGTTCACCAAGCGTGGCGTTGCCGACAGGCGTGTGCCATACGTATGCGTGGCATCGCCATTGGTGTGCCTCGCCCTCGACCGTGGCGTGTACCTTGCCACAGGCTATCAGTTTGGCTATGAGCTGCTCATGCTCAACGGGCTTCTCACGTTCGTAGGTCTTTATGTGTCAAGGAAATAAAAAATATTGCCGAAAGCGCTCGTGGTGTCAATCTTTTGTCTTATCTTTGCCATATAATATTTACTAAAACGCAAAGCATTATGAAAGCTAAAATCACATGGTATGGACACAGTTGCTTTAAGGTGGAGAGCAACCTTGGCTCAATAGTTTTTGACCCTTATGAGGATGGTAGCGTGCCTGGACTGACACTTCCGCGCGGCATCAAGGCTGACGTGGTGAGCTGTTCGCATGGTCATGCTGACCATGATGCTGCTGACTTGATAGAGTTGACGGGCAATAAGCCGGGCTTCAAGGTTAGCAAGATTACCGTTCCGCACGACCATCACGGAGGTGCCCACAGAGGGCTGACAGACATAGTGACTGTGACGCTGCCGGGCCTCGTGATAGTTCACTTGGGTGACCTTGGACGACTGCCCACATCGGAAGAATATGCCGAGATAAGCAAGGCTGATGTTGTTTTGCTGCCGTGTGCCGGCTATTTTACCATAACATCGGCTGAGGCTGCTGAGGTCATCAAGCACCTGAAGCGCCCGTCGCTGAAAATATTGATGCACTATCGTGAGGGTAAGCTTGGATATGACGTGCAGGAGACGATAGAGGATGTGATGAAAGACATCCACGGTGTGTGCCGCCTTGGCGAGTCGAGCATTGAGGTTGATTCTGATTCTGTGCCCGACGAGATTGTGACCTTGAAAGTAGAAAAATGAA
>CAZZNO010000161.1:0-6447 GCA_964655685.1 uncultured Prevotella sp. | reverse complement strand
CAATGCGGGAGAGTAGGTGGCCGCCTCCTTTCAAGGCTAAGGCTCCGGGAACCAAAGAGGTTCACGGAGCCTTTTTCGTTTATGCATATTGTGCTTGCTGGGCCTACTGGGCATATTATGCCTACTAGGCATAGTAGGCATAGTGGGTATAAATAGTATAGCCTAATTATATAGTTTGAATGGGCGAGATAGATAAGGATATATTAATGCTATTTTGTATTAATAGCTTTATAGCTTTCTATAGTGTTTAGGATTTTTACCAGTATGCGCTTTAAAATATCTGGTGAAAGCAGATTGGTCGGGAAAATGATAGGCTATTGTGATTTCCTTTATGCTTTGTGTTGTAGTTGTAAGGGTAAGTTTCAATTGTTGTATTCTGTAATCGTTGATGATGTGCTTGGCTGTTAAACCTGTACGTTCTTTTGCTATATGACCAAGATATTTGCGGCTTATATTCATCATTGAAGCATAGTAAGACACTTCATATCCTTCTTTATAATGTTTCTCTATGAGGCGCATAAATTCAGCGAATAATTGTCTGCTTCGTTGTGAATCTTTGGTATTATTGTCTGGTTCATTAGGATTATATCGCATAAAGTCTGCGAAGCCAATGAAGAAAGACTGTACTTGCAATGCAGTGATTCGGTCTATGGATATTGTATAATCGGCTTCATGAAAGTAATTGAATATTTTAAACATTCCCTTAACTACAACGTCTATTAGCAGCTTATTGCTGCATATCCTATCCTCGCGTAGCAGTTGGTATATCTCATGCTCTATATTCATGCTTGCTGCCCTTAGTATGTTTGGTGAATATCTTAGTATCTCGGCTGAGAAGTCGTTGCTAATACTTTCCCATAGAACTATGTCTCCAGGGTAGAAAATTATAAAACTGTCGATCTTCAGGGTCCAGTGTCCGAAATTTATTTGTATTTTTGCTTCGCCATTCTTACACAACATCATGGCACCATGATTAATGGCATGCTCATCCTTATGTATGTCATTAATGTTTATGCTGCAAAATTCTGTTTCCATAGTACACAATTCCTTTTTATGTTGCAAAATTACAAAATAATCCTCTTATATTTCCCAAAATGTCAAAACGAAGCGATTTTATTTTAATAAAGTTTCCCTAAAATAGCTGTACCTTTGCAGTCGTTTTACGAGAGGACTTCGCTATATATAGAGAAAGCAGATGCGTTAGTCCGATATATAATTAAGGTATGATTAAATGTTCTTTATTGGTCTGGGCTTTTGCTCTGGCCTTCTGTACTAATGTCTTTTCACAGACACCTCATCAACTTGACATTAATGGTATTTTCTGTCTTATTGACAGCAACAATAACAGTCTACGAGTCAGTAGAAGTGCTATTGAGGCTGCTAAGCATGGTGTGGCATTATCTAAGAGCCACCTCCTGCCAGACATAAACGCTCAGCTATCTGCCAGCTTTATCGGCAATGCTTTGCTCATGGACCGTGATTTCAGTGATGCTCATGGTCTGCATTCACCTCATTTTGGTAATCAGCTGGTAATAGATGCTAGTCAAACAGTCTATAGCGGAGGAGCTTTAACTGCTGGTATTCGTCTTTCAGAACTTGGCTTGGAAAAAGCATCCATAACTTCAGACCTTACACGCCAGCAACAGCGATTCTTGGCTTTGGGCCAGTATCTTGACTTGGAAAAGATTGCGCACAGAGAGGAGGTTGTAAAAAGCAATATAGATCTTACGGTAAAGATTATTAAGAATATAGAGGAGCGTCACAAACAGGGTATTGCGCTGAAGAATGACATCACACGTTATGAGTTACAGATGGAGACGCTCAAGCTTAGCCTAACAAAGTTACGTAACCAACGAGCCATAATAAACAGGCAGTTGTGTGCGTCGCTTGGTTTAGCCCTAACTGACTCTATAGTCCCAACAGAGGATGTATCCCATACAACGTTCAGTCGTGATACTGAAAGCCTGTGGCAGTCGACAGCAAGTTTGTCAAGTCCTACATTACGCCTCGCCGTTGTTGGAGAACAGATTGCACGCCAGAAAGAGCGCATTGCAAGAAGTGAGATGTTGCCAAAGGTAGCATTTGTTGCACAAAATAATTTCAATGGTCCAATCACTTTTGAGTTGCCGCCAATCAATAAAAATTTCAATATATGGTATGTTGGAGTAGGTGTTAGTTATCCTATTTCATCGTTGTTCAAGAACAACAAACGTTTACGTCAGGCGCGTGTAGAGTCGCGTGAGGCGCAAGAGCAAAAGGCAGTGGCACAAGAGCAGGTTGGCAACCAGATGCAGGCTGCATGGACAGACTACCAGCAAAGCTATGTAGAGTTGCGGACTCAACAGAAGAACGTGGAGCTTGCTCGCCAGAACTTTGGAGTAGTGAATGACCGATATGTCAATCAGTTGGCTCTTGTCACAGACATGATAGATGCCAGTAACGTACGTCTTGACGCTGAACTTGCCGAGGCGGATGCTCGCATAAACATAGCATACGCTTATTATAAGATGAAATTTATAGCAGGCGAGCTTTAGCATTGCGTTTGCCTAAACGTATGTATGAGAAATCAAAAAGAGTAACAAAAACAAAATATATTATGAATAGAAAGAAGCAGATTTTAAGAGCTTATAACATAGTCGTCCTTGCCTTGCTTGTGCTTGGCCTCATTTACGTGTGCAGTCGTTTCGTTCATCTCGGCAGCAAGGAATATACAGACAATGCAATGGTGCATCGCAACATGACTCCGGTCAACACACGTGTGCAAGGATTCATCAAAGATATACGTTTCCATGAGTTCCAGTATGTTCACAAGGGTGACACTCTTGTCATTCTTGATGATGCTGAATATCGTCTTGCCCTTGCCCAAGCTGAAGCAGGATTACGTGGTCAAAAGCGAGGCAGTGGAGCCGTGAGCGCAAGTATGGGTACAACGAGCCATAATGTCAGCGCAGCCAATGCCGGTATGCGTGTTGCCAGTGCCGGTATTAGCGAGACTCGTGCAGCTATGGACAATGCTCGTCGCGACTTTGACCGTTATGCTGCGCTTTTGGCTAAAGATGCAGTGACGCAACAGCAATATGACAATGCGCGCACACGCTACGAGGAAGCTCGTAGTCGTTGGCAAGCCGCAGGAGCACGCCTGACTCAGGCTTCGGCAAGCCGCACGGCAACGGCAAGCGTCAGTGGTGAGCAGAGCCAGAGGCTCGGACAGAGCAAGGCTGGTGAAAGCGTGGCAGAGGCACAGCTGCGCTTAGCAAAGCTCAATCTTTCTTACACCGTCATTACAGCACCTTGCGATGGCTATGTTGGTCGCAAGGACATATACGTTGGACAACTTGTTCAGCCTGGCCAGCTCATGGCAACTGTTGTAGATCAAGGTAGCGTTTGGGTGATTGCCAACTACCGCGAGTCACAGCTTCACAATATCAAGAAAGGAGCAGAAGTTGCGTTTACATGCGATGCCATTCCTCATGTTACCTATAAAGGTAAGGTAGTGGCAGTGTCATCTGCGTCTGGCGCTGACATGGATAACATTCCTGTAGACAATGCCACGGGCAATTTTGTAAAGGTAGAGCAACGGGTGCCTGTTCGCATAGAGTTGACCAAAGACAATAAGACAGAGGATGTAAGGCGCCTGTTAAGCGGGCTTAATGTTGAAACGGAGGTGAAATACTGATGGCAGATCCTATGATAGGGCGTCCTTTTGCGATGCCCATGATTAAGGACTTCGTCCACACAAAACTGCGTCCTTGGATTTATTTGTCCTTCGCTGTTATATTTCAGATTGTCAACACCGTCTACATGAGCTCGGTTTCACAAATGGTTGGCACTACGGGGCTTATGGCCGACGACATATCTTTCATCTTCCTCTGTGGAGTTGTTGGCGTGGCTATGCCTTTTCCGGTACTTTTCAGATTGAAGTTCAGGTTTACCAATCGTTCGCTTGAGCTGTTCTCCGTGAGCGGTATGATTGTCTGCATTCTCCTCAGCCTTGCACTTTACAACTTCACCGATGTACACGAAACCATGCCATTGCTATGCGTGCTGTCTTTCGCTTGCTGCTATATGAAGCTCATGGCTACGTTCGAGATTTTCAGCAACATACAGTTATGGATGACGCCCCGGCGTGATTTCTGCATCTTCTTTCCGTTGCTCTACATTGTTGTGCTTGGTGACATGAGCGCAGGTTCATGGGTGTCAACACAGCTTACATACTACTGTGGCTCTTGGCAGGCAATGCAGTGGTTTGTTGTAGCTCTGCTCCTTGTTGTGCTTATTTTCATGTTAGTGTGCACACGTCATTTCCGCTTCATGAAGCCCATGCCGTTCATTTCTATCGACTGGCTTGGCTGTCTGTTATGGTCTGCTTCATTGCTTGAGTTGATATGGCTTTTCAATTATGGCGAATATTACAACTGGACAGACAACCTTCTGTGGCGAGGCGTATGCATTGCGTTTGTCGTGACGGCTTATTTCACAGTCAACCGTATGCGTCACATCCATCATCCATATATTGACCCAAAGGCTTTCCATTACAAAACCCTTTGGCCAATACTCGGCATGTTTGCCGTGGCGGAGATTATGAACGCTACGCCACAAGTCCTGCAAAACGCTTTCACGGGCAGTGTTGAGCATTGGGGCATGATGACGACGGCACCGCTGACACTCATTACTATCTTTGGCAATTTCACAGGTTGCGTCTTCTGCTTGTGGTGGATGAAGATGACGCGACAAGCTTATACACGTTTGCTCACCATAGGTTTTGCCCTGTTGCTAAGCTACCAAGTGGCGATGTACTTTCTCGTTTATCCAGGTCTTGACATCGAGAGCTTATGGGTGCCTACATTCCTACGCTCGTTTGGATATACCATTTTCTTCGTCACCATGACGCTCTATTTAGAGGAATTGATGCCTTTTCAGCATTTCTTCATGGGCTTGACTATCTGTGGCTTTATACGCAATGGTCTGATGAGCACCATGACTCAAGGGGCTTACACCTATTTGTTGCGCTATCATGTCATGGACAATCTCGTGAGCGCGCATCCTTACACTCCTGACATGAGCCTGCTCACAGGTGTAAAGCAGTTGTTCGGCGTTACATGCATTGGTGGCAGCTTCTTCATGCTCCTGCTCATGCTTTGGCATGTCAGTCCTGTGCGCTCTACGCTCAAGCACCTGCCATATTGGGGCAAAATAGGGCGTGATATGCGCAAAGAGCTTGGCCGTTGATGCAATAAAAGCCATTCCGGCTGCGTTGTAAGAGTGTATGCAGTGGACTGACAGAATTCGACAGGTGAAGATAATACTCGTGGCTGCGGCAATAATCATTGCCGTTGCCTCGCTTGTAGTTTCGCATTATCTTATAAGAGACCTGGAGATGGAGGAACGCAACCGCATGGAGGTTTGGGCGGAGGCAATGCGTACGCTCAACAATGCAGACGAAAACACTGACCTTAATCTTGTGTTGAAGGTTCTTAACGAGAACAATACCATTCCCGTTGTCGTGATGGACAACAATGGCAATGTTTCTGAATTCAGAAACGTAAGAATCAATGCAGAGAGCCAAGAGGACAGCCTTCGAGTGGTCACAGCCATCGGTCGCCGCTTCCTTGCATACGGCAACAGCATACGCATTAACATTGACCAGAGGAAGCACGAATACATTGACGTGTGCTATGGCGAATCTCTAATGCTTCAGCGTTTGGCATGGTATCCGTATGCTCAACTTGGAGTGGTTCTTCTGTTTGTTGTCATAGCTATATTTGCGTTGCTCACGTCCAAGCGCGCTGAGCAGAACAAAGTTTGGGTTGGGCTTTCCAAGGAAACAGCTCACCAGCTCGGCACGCCTATAAGCAGCCTCATGGCATGGGTAGAGGTGCTGAAGGAGCAATATCCTGACGACGAGCTTATACCGGAGCTTGACAAAGACGTGAAGCGATTGCAGCTCATCAGCGACCGTTTCTCGAAGATTGGCTCGGTGCCAGAGCTTTCGCAGACGAGCCTGACATCAGTTCTCGACCATGTCATTGATTATATGGACAGGCGCACAAGTCGTAGCGTGAAGATGATAAAGCAGTTGCCCGACCATGATGTCACGGTAAATCTCAATGCAAGCCTTTTTGAATGGGTCATAGAGAACCTTTGCAAGAATGCCGTAGATGCTATGGGCGGAGGCCCCGGGGCAATAACGTTGAGGGTGGAAGAACTACCTGCTAAAGTAGCCATAGAGGTGAGCGATACGGGAAAAGGCATCCGCAAAAAAGATATACGCAACGTTTTCCGCCCTGGCTTCACAACCAAGAAACGAGGATGGGGCTTGGGCTTAAGTCTTGCCAAGCGAATAATAGAGGAATATCATAAGGGCAAGATTTGGGTTAAGAGCAGCGAGGTAGGAAAAGGTACTACATTCAGAATAGAATTGCGCCAAAAAGCTCGAAAAACATAGCT
>CAZZNO010000160.1:0-6499 GCA_964655685.1 uncultured Prevotella sp. | reverse complement strand
GAACAAATTTATCTAATGCTTGCCCGCTTGATTGGAAACGAAGGACTTTGAATCGTTGATTTTTCGACTATTTATTGGTTTAATCTTATAGAGTTGTTGAGGTAGAAAGGCTGTATTCTCTACGTCTAACGAACGTTAGCCATAAGTTCAACGAACGTTAGCTATAAATCCAACGAACGTTAGCCGTAAGTCTAACGAACGTTGGACAATTATTACTACGCCTAATTTATATCAAGAGGCAATTGGAATAGAATCTTGTTTGAAGCGTGGATTCACCATTGAAAGGCTTTTGTTTAGCATGACTGTCATATAAGTTTTCTATAAAATTCTTACAAATTAATTAGTCCGGACGGTTGCGGATAGTTTATTATTAATAAAAAAGCGGGTGATTTGTTGGTTGCTTACAATAAATAAGCTATCTTTGCCACGAGAAACCAAGAAAGGCTATGGACATAAAGCAATTATACGAGCTATACCTGCAACATCCGCAGATTATCACAGACACGCGCAGCCTGCCTGCCTCTCCGGCAGACGGTAGCAGCAAAGGCGGCATCTTCCTTGCCCTGAAGGGGGCGACGTTCGACGGCAACAAGTTCGCCGCTTCAGCGTTGGAGAAAGGTTGCAGCTACGCCATTATAGACGAGAAAGAGTATTATGACCCGTCAGACAAGCGGCTTGTGCTTGTTGACGACTGCCTGACCACGTTCAAGGAGCTGGCGCGCGAGCATCGTCGCCAGTTTAATATTCCTGTTGTGGGCATAACCGGCACCAACGGCAAGACCACCACCAAGGAACTTGTCTCGGCGGTACTCGCCAAGAAATACAAAGTGATGCATACCGAGGGCAACTTCAACAACGACGTAGGTGTGCCCAAGACCCTGCTTCGCCTGACGGCAGAGGATGAGATTGCGGTTGTTGAGATGGGCGCGTCTCACCCCGGCGACATAAAGAAGCTTGTGGAATATGTGGAGCCTACGTCGGGACTTATAACCAACGTTGGCCGTGCCCACTTGCAAGGCTTCGGCTCTTTCGAAGGCGTGATGCGCACCAAGGGCGAGCTTTTCGACTATCTTAAAGCTCACGACGGACTCGTGTTTATAAACGCTGGCAACCATTATATTGCGCAGATGGCTAAGGAACGCGGAATAAGCAACTTCATGACCTATGGCGAGAGCGAGGATGACGAGTTCACGGTATCGGGCAAGGTGGCGGCGTGCGCCCCATTCCTGAAGGTAAGCTGGTCGGTGAAAGACGCCCCCAATGCTACCTCTGCGAAGGTTGCCACCCACACTGTGCAGACCCACCTCATAGGCTCTTACAACATTGACAACTGCTTAGCCGCCATAGCCGTGGGCATACACTATGGCGTGAGCATAGACGACATAAACAGCGCATTGGAGGAATATCAGCCCACCAACAACCGCTCGGAGCTTGTAAAGACTGCCGACAATGTGCTTGTGGTGGATGCCTATAATGCCAACCCGACGAGCATGGCAGCCGCTCTCGACAGCTTTGAGAGTCTTGACATGCCGCAGCCGAAGATGGTCATCCTCGGCGATATGCGCGAGCTTGGGCAGGTGAGCGGCGAGGAGCACCAGAAGATTGTGGATTCCTTGGCAGGCAAAGGCTTTGCCGACGTGTGGCTTGTGGGCGAGGAGTTTATGAAGACGCGGTGCGGCTTCCGCAAGTTCAAGGACGTTGGTGAGGTGAAGGCAGCCATTGCCAAAGACAAGCCCCGTGGCAAGTGCATACTCGTGAAGGGCAGCAATGGGGAACGGCTGTTTGAGCTGCCGGAACTGCTATAGCCGTCGCAGGCGAACGATGGCACGCTTTTTGTCGGACTGATAGAGTGAAATTATTTTTGCATAACAATAAAAACAAGAATACTATGGATGTACAAGATTTAGAAAGACTTGTGAATAACGACCGCAGAGAGCAGTTGGACATGCGTGCCGACGTTCAGCAGCGTGTGCGCCGCGACCCTTTGTCGATGGCATTCCCTGCCTTGATGCGCAAGGTGTATGTATGGATGACGCTTGCACTGGTTATCACCGGCCTGTGCGCCTACGGCGTGGCTACGAGCCCAACGCTGGTGCAGATGGTCTATGGAAACCAGGCTGCGATATGGGTGTTGTTCATCGTTGAGATTGGCCTGGTGTTTTACACCACGGCACGTATTGACAAATTGTCACTCAGCACAGCCACCACATTATTTATATTATATTCGGCTATAAACGGTGTCACATTGTCATCAATCTTTATGGTTTACGCCATGACATCCATTGCCAAGGTGTTTTTCATCACTGCGGGCACGTTCGCCGCAATGGCTTTCATAGGCTATACCACGAAGAAAGACCTGACCAAGTTTGGCAGCCTGCTCTTCATGGCTCTTATCGGGCTCATCATAGCCACGGTTGTCAACATGTTCGTGAGGAGCGGCATGTTTGACCTCATCCTGAGCTACATCGGCGTGGGCCTGTTCGTGGGCCTGACGGCATGGGACAGCCAGCAGATAAAGCGTGCCCTCGCCATGCAGCCCGACATGAGCGAGAATTCGCAGAAAGTGGCGTTGCTCGGCGCTCTGACGCTGTATCTTGACTTTATCAACCTGTTCCTCTATCTTTTGAGAATATTTGGAAGAAGCGATAATTAAGAACTGAATATTCATTCATATAAATGAATAAAGAAGGCGCAACAGTGTATCTGTTGCGTTTTTTATTTCAAAAACTTGCAATAATATTTGCATATATCCAAATAATATGCTAATTTTGCAGCCGTAAACGGAATAAATATTCGCATGAAGACAAAGACACGACGCTTGGAGGCGATAAAGATGCTGGTGTCGAGCAAGGAGCTTGGCAGCCAAGAAGAACTGCTGCAAGAGTTGCGCTCCGAGGGTTTTGAACTGACGCAGGCCACTCTGAGCCGCGACCTCAAGCAACTCAAGGTGGCTAAGGCGGCAAGCATGAACGGCCATTATCTGTATGTGTTGCCCAATGAGACAATGTACAAGCGCATACGCACACCGCTCAAGGCCACCGAAATGATGACCACCTCGGGCATCCTGACCATCAACTTCTCAGGCAACATGGGCGTAATCCACACTCGCCCAGGATACGCAAGCAGTGTGGCATACAATATAGATAATGCCGAAATTCCCGAAATCATGGGCACTATTGCCGGCGATGACACTATCTTCATTGTCATACGTGAAGGCAGCGATCATAATGCCATAATACAGGCTATAGAAGATAACGTTATATTATAATGGAAGAAGTAAAAGTTCTGGTAGCTGACGAGAGCCACATCAAGTATGTAGATACCATTCTCAAAACCATTGCCGATGCCGCCAAGGTGAGGGGCACGGGCATTGCAAAGCGCTCGCCGGAATATATTGCTACAAAAATGCGTGAGGCTAAGGCAGTCATCGCGCTGCAAGGAGAGAAATTCGCAGGATTCAGTTATATAGAGACGTGGGGCAACAAACATTATGTCACCACATCGGGACTGATAGTTCACCCCGACTTCCGGGGCATAGGCTTAGCCAAGCGCATAAAGAACATGACGTTTACGTTGGCGCGCGTGCGCTGGCCACATGCTAAGATATTCTCACTGACGAGCGGGTCTGCAGTGATGAAGATGAACACTCAGTTGGGCTATTTGCCTGTGACGTTCAAAGACCTTACCGACGACGAAGCGTTTTGGCGAGGGTGTGAGGGCTGCATAAACCGAGACATACTGCACCGCACAAACCGTCAGTATTGCATCTGCACCGCCATGCTCTTTGACCCCGAGGAACACCTTCCGGCAAGGATACCGAAGGACGTGATGGAGAGAATAAAGAGAATTGACGGGAGAAGCTAAGTAAAAATTTGTTTAAATAGGAACCATTAAATAAAATGCTGAGCCAAGCTTGAAACATGTCTTGGGGAGGCTGTAAGTTTTTTTGATTATGGCAAAGAAAAAAGTGGTGGTCGCTTTCAGCGGCGGTTTGGATACGTCTTACACAGTGATGAAACTATCCCAAGACGGTTGGGATGTATATGCAGCTTGTGCCAACACGGGCGGCTTCAGCACCGAACAACTGAAGAAGAATGAGGAGAATGCCTATAAGCTGGGGGCTGTGAAATATGTGACGCTCGACGTTACGCAGGAGTATTATGCCAAGAGTCTTAAGTATATGATTTTCGGCAATGTGATGCGCAACAACTGCTATCCCATCAGCGTGTCGTCGGAGCGCATTTTCCAGGCAATAGCCATAGCCCGTTATGCCAACGAGATTGATGCCGATGCCATTGCGCATGGCTCAACCGGTGCCGGCAACGACCAGATTCGTTTTGACATGACTTTCCAGGTGCTGGCTCCTAAGATGGAAATCATTACCCTAACCCGTGATAAGGAATTGTCGCGTAAGGAGGAGGTCGATTATCTTAACGAGCACGGCTTCTTCGCCGACTTCACTAAGCTAAAATACAGCTACAATGTGGGCATCTGGGGCACGAGCATCTGCGGTGGTGAACTGCTTGACCCGACGCAAGGACTGCCGGAGAGCGCTTACATGAAACACGTAACGGCAAAGGAGCCTGAGACAGAGCTTCGCATAACGTTCAAGAAGGGCGAGATAGATGCTGTCAACGGTGAGCATTTCGACGACAAGGTGAAGGCTATACAGAAAATTGAGGAGATCGGCGCAAGCTATGCTATAGGACGCGACTGCAATGTGGGCGACACCATCATTGGCATAAAGGGTCGTGTAGGCTTCGAGGCGGCTGCTCCTAAGCTCATAATCGAGGCTCACCGCCTGTTGGAGAAGTCTACGCTAAGCAAATGGCAGCAGTATTGGAAAGACCAGATAGCCAACTGGTATGGAATGTTCTTGCATGAAAGCGAGTATCTTGAGCCGGTTATGCCGGATATGGAAGCATTCCTTATGTCGTCGCAACGCCATGTCAATGGCACCGCGATTCTCAAGCTTCGCCCTTATAGCTTCCAGACTGTGGGAGTTGATTCGGACGACGACCTCACAAAGTCGAAGCTTGGTGAATATGGCGAGATGAACCACGGTTGGACGGCACAGGATGCCAAGGGCTTTATAAAGATTCTGTCAACGCCTCTGAAAGTCTACTATGGGATGCATCTGGAGGAGAAAAGGTAGTCAAGAATTGATATAAGTAAAGAAATGAATAAAGACAAGATAAGGGTTGGTATTTTCGGTGCGGCAGGCTATACAGGCGGAGAGTTGATTCGGCTTTTAGTCAATCATCCCGAGGCAACGATAGTCTTTGCCAATTCGGAGAGCAACGCCGGCAACTATGTGGCTGATGTCCATGAGGGGCTTTATGGTGACACAGACTTAAAGTTCACCGGGGAGATGCCGTTTGACGATGTAGACGTGGTATTCTTCTGCTTTGGTCATGGCAAAAGCGAGGCGTTCATGAAAGAGCATGACGTGCCTGAGGGAGTTAAGATTATTGACCTTGCCCAAGACTTCCGGCTTGCCCCAAAAGAGGTTGTTCATACCCAACATCCTACGGCTGAGGCTCATGATTTTGTCTATGGTCTGCCAGAGATAAACCGTGAACAGATAGCCAAGGCGCAGCATGTTGCCAACCCGGGCTGCTTTGCCACGTGCATCCAACTGGGCCTGCTGCCTGCAGCAAAGAGGGGATTGCTGGATAAGGACATCAGCGTGAACGCCATAACAGGTTCTACAGGTGCAGGCGTTAAGCCAGGGGCAACTACTCATTTTTCGTGGCGTACTGATAATCTCAGTATATACAAAGCTTTCCGCCATCAGCATGTACCAGAGATAAGGCAGAGCCTGAAGCAGGTGCAAGGCAGTTTGGATGCAAGCATCGACTTCATTCCTTATCGTGGAAACTTTGCACGTGGAATATTCGCTACGGAGGTGGTAAAGACTGATGCCGACATTGATGGTATAGTAAAAGGCTACAAAGACTTTTACGAGAGTCAGCCGTTTACCCACTATGTAGACAAGCCGCTCGACCTAAAACAGGTGGTGAATACCAACAAGGCTTTGGTGCATTGTGACAAGGTTGACGACAAGCTCTTGATAACGTCTTGCATAGACAATTTGCTTAAGGGTGCTGTTGGGCAAGCGGTCGAGAATATGAATATAATGTTTGGCGTTGACGAGACAGCAGGGCTTAGGCTTAAGGCAAGCGCTTTCTGATGTTTCGGTTCTTTATTCTTCACTCTTTAGTTCATCATTATTCACTTTAAAAAATTCTTTACTTGCAAATGGAACCATATAAAGTTTATTCACTTTTCGATGTGAATATCGTTAAGGGTAAGGGTGCCCGTGTTTGGGACGACAAGGGGCAGGAATATCTCGACTTCTATGGCGGCCATGCTGTCATAAGCATAGGGCATAGCCATCCCCATTATGTTGACTGTGTTACAAAACAGCTTAATACGCTTGGCTTCTATTCAAACAGCGTGGTCAACAAGCTTCAGGAGGAACTTGCCCATAGGCTTG
>CAZZNO010000159.1:0-6555 GCA_964655685.1 uncultured Prevotella sp. | reverse complement strand
TTATTTAAGAATTACGTTTTTTCCTCCCCTCCCTCTTTAGGGGAGGGGCCGGGGGTGGGGTCCCATTCAAATACCCACTAATGGGTATTGTACGCCATTTAAAAACTTACTACCTTTGCAGCCTAAATCATAAACAACTAATATTCAGATTTATTACACTTAAGAAACTTTTATTTTTATGCATCTAAAGCAGACAAACGCAAGGGTTGCGCCCTTGTGGACATGGCTATTCGCAATAGCCATGATGGCTTTCAACTGTGCCATGTCGATGGCGCAGACAACCGTGGGACTTCACGGCACCGTACTCGACGACACAGGCCAGCCGGCAATAGGCGCCACTGTGCAGGTGGACGGCTCCACGGCAAAGACGGTGACCGACATCGACGGCCACTTCACACTAAACATTACCGACAAGAAAGCTCCTTACACTGTACGCGTGACCTACGTGGGCATGGAGCCCGCCGTAGCCACCGTACGCAACACCAACCAGCAGATAGCCATAAGCCTGAAGGCGGAGGCACACCAGCTTGAGAACGTAGTGGTGACAGGCTATCGCACGATGACCAAGCACAACGTGGCAGGCTCCGTGGCAGTGCTGACCGACAAGGAGTTTGCCGGCAAAGTGCCAACAAGCATCGACAACCTGCTGCAAGGCCTCGTAGCCGGCGTGGCGGTGAGCAACCAAGGCCAGCCTGGCTCAAGCTCAAAGATACGCATCCGCGGCATCAACACTATGGAGGGCTCGGCAGAGCCGCTGTGGATTGTAGACGGCGTGCCATTGCAGGACGACCTGCCGGCGATAACGAGCACACAGATACAAAACGGCGACCTCAGCGACCTGTTTGTCAACGGCATCAGCGGCATCAACCCCAACGACATTGAAAACGTGACCATACTGAAAGACGCCTCAGCCGCAGCCATCTATGGTTCGCGCGCCGCCGGTGGCGTGATAGTGGTGACCACGAAGCACGGGCAGGCAGGCAAGATGAAGGTGAGCTATTCAACCAACCTCATAAGCCAGCTGAAACCGCAACGCGACGGCGACCTGATGAACTCGTCGGAAAAGCTCGCGTGGGAGCAAGAACTGTGGGACGAGTTTTCGGCAAAGCCCTTCGCCGCAGGAGTAAGCCACGTGCCCGTCATAGGCATCGTGGGCATGCTGCGTTCTGGCAAGCTCGGCAAGAACAATATACTGCAAGGCTCCGACGGCTACGAAGCCATGACAACCGCCGAGCAGGACGCCTATATCAACGAGCTTGCCGGGCACAGCACCAACTGGTTCAACACCATCTTCCGCAACACGTTCTCACAAAACCACACCGTATCAGTATCGGGAGGCTCGGAGCAAGCCACCTATTATGCGTCGCTCGGCATGACAAGGCAAAACGGCGTGCTGAAAGAGTCGGACTACCGGCGCTACAACATGAACATGAGCCTCAACCTTAAGCCGACGAAAAAACTGAGAATACAGCTAAACGTGAAGTACGCGCAAGAGGAGTCAGCCGAGCCCGCGCCATACGTCAGCCCGTTCACCTACGCCTACTTTGCCAACCCTTACGAAAGGCCATATAATGCCGACGGCTCATATCGCCCCGACATGACCTATTTCAATCTCGCAAGCATGAACGACGGCAGCAAAGACTCGCCCATACTGCCCGTCAGCGGATTCAATATCCTGAAAGAGATGAAGCTGACAAACAAAGACGCTGACAAGAACTCCGTCACGGGCAGCCTGCGCGCCACATATAAAATCATCGACGGACTGTCTGTTGAAGGGCTGGTGTCTTATTCGCACAACAATAACAACAGCTCCACAATTATAGATAAGAATTCGCTTGCCGCCTTCAACGACCGCCTGTGGTTCGACGAAGACGTACTGTCGTGGGATCCGTACGGCTCCATAACGCAGTCGGCTTCAAAAGGCTACAGCTACAACACGCGCTTGCAGCTCAACTATCACAAGGTGTTTGCCAAGATACACGACTTCTCAGTCTACGGCGGAGCCGAACTGCGCGGCAGCCACACCAAGCGATTCTACGCCAAGCAATACGGCTACGACCCAAAGACGCAAACGACAGTGTGGCCTACCAATCCTAATCCGTCGACCGACGACTCTGAACGCTACAAGAGTCTCATAGAGAACCTCATGGGGCGCAGCGAAGTGCAGAACCGCTATGCCTCGTTCTACGTTGCCGGCGACTACGTGCTCATGGACCGTTACGTGACAAACTTCTCGTTCCGCACCGACGGCTCAAACAATTTCGGCAGCGACGAGCAGTTCAACCCCACCTACTCCGCAGGCATCGGCTGGCATGTCCACGAGGAAAGCTTCATGAAACCCCTAAGGAAGATAATATCACGCCTATCGCTCAGGGCTTCGGGCGGCTACACGGGAAACGTGGTGCCAGGAGTAGACAAAAAGCTTGTGCTCACCATAGGCACCAACACATGGAACGGCATAAACACAGCACGCATAAAGTCGGCACCAAACCCTAAGCTAAGATGGGAGAAGACACGCGACGCTAAGATTGCAGCAGACATGGGGCTGTTCAACAACAGACTCAACGCCATAGTGGAGGCTTATTACCGGCTGAGCACAGATGTCATAACCGCTGCATATCTCACATCCACCACTGGCTTCACATCTCTGAAATACAACTCATCCGACATAGTGAACAAGGGCATAGAGCTGACGCTCAGCGGCACACCACTGAAAGGCAAGGATTTCAGCCTCGACCTAAGCGCCAACTTTGCTTACAACTACAACTATCTGAAGAAATTCCGCTCTACTACGGGCGGCATCAGCAACGGCAGGTATGAGAATTATCCCATCAGCTCTGTGTTCACGGCTAAGGTAACGGGCATCGACCCTTACAACGGCTACTATGATTACCAGCTTCGCCCGGATGCACAGCTGAGTTCGGAGTCGAGCCTGAAGGCAATGAGCAACTACCGCTACTTCCGCGGCACGTCAAACCACCCTTACAGCGGCGGCTTCAGCGTGAGGGCAAACTACCGCAATTTCTTCCTCAATGTGTCGGGTGCCTACTCGTGGGGAGGTCTCATATCTACGCTCATAAGCTCGCCGGTGACCTACACAGCCGTTTCGTCACGATTCAACGAAGTGCCACAGACGGTTTACAGCGACCTATACAGGAACTTCCTGAACGTGAGGCGCGACATTACTGACCGATGGACTACCGCCCACACCACCGGTGTGAAATACCCACGCATCATAGATGCGCTTGGCGACGACCTCGGACTGGAAGACACCAACCCGACGCAGGGAAACGCATCGGACATAGTGCAGGGCACTTACCTGCAAAAAGTCAGCTATCTGAAGATACGTGACATTACCTTTGGCTACACATTACCGGCTGCCATAGCCTCAAAGATCGGGCTGAACAATCTCGGAATGTCTGTATCGATGAACAACTTCTTCACCTTCACCAACTACGACGGACTTGATCCCGAGAACCCAGGAGCGACCTACCCCACCACCCGTAGCGTCTCGTTCAACCTCAATCTCGGATTTTGATAAACAGAAAGAACAATGAAAACAAGAAACATTATATTGGCAGTGGCTTCATTGCCCTTGCTTTTCACTTCATGCGACCATTACCTGGAGGTGAAGACATACGGGCAGAAGCTGCCTGAAAGCGTAGACGACTACGAAGAACTGCTTGCAAACCAGCTGCGCTCGTTCGACAACGGCGACAACTACCTTTACCAGCCACGATACATTCTAAAGTATGAGTGTTATTCAGACAACCTCAACGCCAGCCTCTCTACAAGGCAGAACTCTACGTACATGCCGATGTACGTAGGTGACGACATGGCAAGCAACCAGTATCGTATGCAGAACATGTACGGGCAGATAAAGAACCTGAACATCATCCTCGGCGAAATGCCTGAACAAGACACGGAGAAAGGACGCAAGATTGTGGCGGCAAGCCTCACCTTCCGCGGCGCGCTCTACTATACACTAATGCGCGAGCTCTGCGAGGCTCCGCTGACCGAGAGCATGAACGAGCAACTCGGACTGCCCATCGTTGACCATTTCGACATCGAGGCACAGCCACCACGCAGCTCGTTGCAGCGCACGCTCGAATTTATAGAGAACGACCTTAAGACGGCTGCCGACATAAACATTACCGACGACACCTACCGTTTCGATGCCGACGCGGCACGCGCTTATCTCGTGAAAACTTATTTCTGGGGACAAGACTGGGACAACGTCATTGCCACAGGCACAGAGCTGCTAAGCAAATATCCGCTGCTTAGCGGCAACGACTTCAAGAACATGATGCAGACCATACTTGAAAAGAACGGCAACACTATCGTGAAGAGTTTCATAACCGGCAGTACCACAGGCTACAACACGGCACTGAGGAACTCTAAGTACCGCCCTGTATCGGCAAGCCTCGTAAAACTTTTCACGGAGAAGAAGCGCGACATTCGCTATACGTTCTATTTTGACAAGAAGCTGCTCAACACCAAGGCAATAAACATGCGCATAAGAAGCGCGGAGATTTGCCTTGACATTGCCGAGGCATACGCACACAAAGGCGACACGCAGCAAGCCTTGCGCTATCTCAACGAATTGCGGCGCAACCGCATAAGCAACTACGTTGACCTTACTGAAGCCACATTACCGCCTGTCGACAAAAACGCCCTTGTAAAGCAAGACTGCACAGGCGCAGACCTCACACCTCTAATGCAGGCTATACTCAACGAGAGGCGCAAGGAGCTTTACATGGAGGGCGACCGATGGTTCGACCTGAAACGAAACGGCGGTCCGGTCTTTTGGGTTGGCTACAACGGCCACAAATACGAAACGCAACATTACCTGTACACCTACCCAATACCTATAAGGGACCTGAGGGTAAACAAGTCACTAATACAGAACCCCGGCTACCCCACTCCCGAAGACTATTAAACATACAGACAAATGAAAAACACAGTTATAACAATGATATTCGTGGCAACAGCAGCCATTGTCCTGTCGGCTTGCGGCCACAGCGACGAGCTTACACCCAACATCGTCACCGTACAGGACGAAGCAATATCGGCTCCATCTGCCCCATCGCTCACCGACCAGGAAAGAGATTCTATAGAGATTCAGCGCGCTGAGATGGACCAAGTCATTTCCAATTACTAAGTTATAAAGTCAAGCGATAAATGAAAACACATATTATAATAAGCGCTGCGTGCGCGCTATGCCTTGCTTCGTGCTATGACAACAGTACCGACGTTGCTACGGCTCCTGCCCGCTCGCTGTCGTTCACGCAGCCGGCATTCTTCCTGCCGTCGCAAGGTTCGGTGGCTGTTGTTGCAGAGCTTACCCAGCCTGCCAACCGCAACATAAGCGTGCCCGTGAACTTCGGGGGAACCGCCGAGGAAGGCGTAGACTACACGGCAGACAAGAAAGAGATAGACATCAGTGCAGGGCAACTTGCTGACACCATTTATCTTAAGTCTCTCGGAACGGTAAAGAGACGACAGATTGACCTTCAGATAGCGCAAGCACCCGAAGGCTATGACTTCGGTTTCTACCGCAATACGTCTGTCCCCATTGCCGCACGCCCAGTGCTCACCGCCACATGGGACAAGACAAGCTATGAGCTTAAGACATCGGTGCTTGTAGAGATGACGCTCTATAACGGCACACGCAAATACACTTACCCGACAACACCAGTGCACGTGCCGCTTGAGGTAGACCCGTCATCAACGGCTGTCCTGGGCACTCACTTTGAGTTTGTCGGAAGCACTGAGCCCGAATTGATAATGGCAAACAACAACTCTACCGCGCGTGCCACAATACACTTGCTGAAGAAAGAGGCAGGACACGACAAGCTCGTGCTGAGGCTGAAGGAGAGCGAATACTTCCTTGCCGGAGCCGAAAACCGTACGACGATAACTCTCACCGGTTCTACCGACGTGAGTAAGATGGCTGGCACATGGACTCTCACAGGGCTCAGCAACACAGACGCTATACGCAACGCGGCAGACCTCGTGACCGACGAGAGTGACGCTGCCAACTTGCCAAGCAACTGCCCGACTACCGACAAGATTACATTCAGGCAAAACACCGACGGCTCGCTGACGCTTGATACATCAGGGCTGACCGGCGACCTGACGAAATATCTGCGCAATGCCACCTACACTGTGGTGAGCGAACAGGAGGAGGAACTATGGGAGACCGACTATAATTCGCCTGAGAAAGGCAGCGTGTTGACAATGAACGCAAGCCTTGTGAACTATTATTTCAGCTCTACACAGGTAAGCGAGCGCTCTGCCAACGTGGGTTTCCGCCTGCTTGACAACAATAAGACTCTGGAGATGCGCATTTACCAATATGAGCCGCAGGACTTCCTGCGACGCTGCTATGAGCGCAACGCCACGTCAACCTATAATAAGGGCGACATAATGAAGCGCGGCTTCACGCTGATATACAAGTTTAAAAAATAAAATAAGAAAAAGACTACAAATAAAAACATAGGGGGTGTATCAAAATGAGCCCAGCGGGCTCGCCGCACTTTTAACCCCCACTCA
>CAZZNO010000158.1:2675-6572 GCA_964655685.1 uncultured Prevotella sp. | reverse complement strand
GCTGTCAATGCGAATATGCAGAGTAGCAGAAGTGTTTTGATTTTCTTTGTTTTGTGGTTTAGTTTCATTTTGCTTTTTATTATTTCATAATAAATCCATATTCGTAAGTCTTTGTCTCAATGGCTTTTGCCAAAGTCCTGAGTGATTGGCGCAATGTGGCTATAAGGCGTGTGTATTCCTCATCGCTGCTTGTGGCGTTCATCTGTATCTTCCTTGATTTAGTTGTACGGTATCCTTGGAAATAAAGCCGTATGTCATAGAATGACGCGTCAGTGTGGGCATTGGGCTGGGCGTGGTAGTACCGCCACAAGGCGAGTCCGGCAGCGAGTACGTCGTTTGCCTCTTTTGAAAATCTCACGGGCAACCGGCTATTGTCGCTATTACTGTCGCTATGGGCAAAGTCGCCGCCAAGATTTTGCTCAAATGCAGCAATGGTTTTCTCTTTGCCTATTGCAAGCTCATCTTCGCTTAGGCGCCCGTTTATAAAATCGAACATAAAGTGGCTTTTGAAAGAGCCTTTAGCTCCGACTTGGCTTTCGCTGTATGGAATCCAATAGTTAGTGCCATATTTCTCCTGCACCACATTAGTGAACAGGGCGTAGGTCAGACAGTTGCCCTGAAACTCGGCATCGTGTCGCCAACCGTCATTGGGGAAAAGGTATTGGTCGCGGTCGTTTGCCCATGTGGCTGCCACGCATTTCCTCACGGCGAGATAAATCGAGGACATTATGAGATTATCGGGCGTTATGGGCTTGAAGAAGGTTGATGTCTTGTTGCTTGGCTTCGATTGAATGACAATCTCATTTTGATGGCCAAAGTCATTGCTATTGCATACGAGACATCCAATCACCAATCCTCTTTGATTCCACGTTGGGCGAAGCCAGTCGTTCAGGAGCTTCATGCCGTCATAGCTCAATATGGTTTTGCCGCCTAAAGGTGCGCCATTGCTACCGTAGACATCAGCAATACATTGTTTGAACACCTCTTTTTTCTTAGTGTCGAACACCATGAAGCCGTAAGGAAAATTGCCTTTTACGTTGTCGAACGTATCGGCAGGCACTATGAACATCTTTTCAAGGGCAGCCTTGAAATTGTTTCGGAATTGGCTGAAATAAGGCGATTGTAGAATCTTTAGCTTGGCAAAGATACCGATTGTGCAGCCTGGAATCTCCCGATAGATGCGCATCAGGAACTGTGCGCCCAGTTCACGCTTGGCATAGTTGCCGAGTCCGGTCGAATAATCGTCATGAATACGTGATTGGTTAGACACTCCTTTCTTTGCTGTCTTGCCGTGTGAACTGCCTGCCTCAGCCGAAGGAGGGTTGAAATATATTATGAGGCGTTTGCGCTTTTCGTCGTCTTCTATTATTTGTCGAAGACCGTCGGGCAGATGATCAAAGGAATCGTTGAGGAAGTCGAACTTAAAGATGTGGCTGCTCAAAAGGTTGACTCCCAAGTTTATGCGTGCGTTCAAGACATCGATGTCGCTTTGGTCGATGGTTGATGCCCATATATTTTGCTTGTTAGTCAGTCCGGCTTCCATGTTGCCAGTGCCAGCCGTGCAGTCCCAGATGAAGTATTCTTGTTGCCAGTTGCTGCCAAGGCAGTCGGCAAGATACTCATGCGATTTTCTCACCCACAGCTCTGGTGTAAAGAAGGCTCCCTTATATCCGCGTGCGTCTGGCATCGTCAGTAGGTCGCGGTTGGAGAGGATGAAATCCCAGTAGGCTTTGCGTGGCGGATGCTTGTACAGGCTCCAGAATTGCCGGTGAGCCAGTCCGTCCTTGCCGTCGCCAATGGAGTCGGAGAAGAAAATCTGTGTCAGGTCGATGCCTCCGAGTATTGAAGCACCGCGCCTCACGGTATAGCGGTCGGCTTCTGGCAATACCGAGAGTCTTGCCCTTATGCTGCCGTTGTTTTTCGTGAAAAGGTCGGCAATGAAGAAATCGTGCTCGTGGATACCATAGCCGTGGGCATTCTCCCAGACACAGTTGATAGTGGGTTTTACCACGGCGAGCCATTTATGAAATATATGTACGTAGTTCGCCTTGGTTATGTCAATCTTTGCTGCCTCTGGATTGCATTTGAACGCCCGTGCTATGAACTTTCGCAGAGCCTTGTCGTCTTTCCCAAAACTGAAGCTTTGCAGGTGCCGCTTTGCCTTTTTGCCAAGCAACCTCACGAGGTGCTTGTATTCCTTGGTGGAGTGTTCTGAGGCTTGCACATTCCAGTTGAAGTCGTTTTCAGAGAACACTTCCATTATTTGTTCGTATGGCAGGAAGGTTATTCTCTCTGGATTTATTGCCGCGAGAAACCGCGGAGGCATCTGTTTTTCGTATACCTGTGTCCTGCCTATGGCGAATATGAGCTGCACAAGGCTCTCTTGGATGTCCTGCGAGTTGTTCTTTTTCTCCACAGCCCACATCAGCCATTCCCGTTCGGCTTTGGCGTGTGTGCCCTGAGGCACAGCCACGCACAGGTCTATACCGCTCAGTTGATGGTTTGTATCATATTCGTAGAGGTAGTCATTGCAAAGCCTTCCGTGCAGGCTTGCTGCCTTTTCACTGTCGTTGTTTGCCACAGTCGTATTGGTTTTAGAGTTGCGTGCAAAATTAGCCATTTTATTTTGACTATGCAAGCATTTGCTTTATTTTTCGGAATAGTATTTGCATAAAGGCGCATTCGTCTTGCGATTAAACTTTTATCGTCTTGCGATTAAGCTTTTGTCGGCTTGCGTTAAAACTTTAATCGGGTGGCGGCAAAACCTTTGCTGCATTGCCGTTTGGTTTTATTTATCAATGTTTATGAAAATGGCGTTATGGATTTTGCTGTTCCGCTGGTTTTTATTACCTTTGTAGCACTATTAAATCGTTTGTAAACGCAAATTAAACTGAGTATGAAAAAATACATCTACTGTTTGCTGGCGGCTTTATTGTCAATGGCTTTGGGTATGGGTACGGCTGCGGCAAGGACTGACGGCGGCTTAACGCGCGGCATAGGCGTTTATCCTGGTAGTGTGGCAGATTACAAGGGCCCTGCCATGACGGCGGACAGGTCTTACCGCAACGTGGCGCTGAATCGTGCGGCTTATGCATCGTCTTCTATCGACTATAACCTCACGGCGCAACTTGTGACCGACGGCATAGGCTGCAATGGAGAGCCGACGATGCTCAGCGTGCTCATCAACGGGAAGCAGCCTGGTCTGCGCGACAAGGAGAAGACTATTGACGGCAACGTGCACTCGTCAGCCATTGTTGAAGGCGAAAGGGCGAGCGTGCAGTATGATTGGACGGGCATGGGTGTAAGGCTTGACACGCTGCGGCTGCTTGCCGAAGCGGTATATTATCCCGACAAGGCTGTCAACGGTTATTGCATCAAGGTTCTTGCCTCTGACGACGGCAGACAGTGGAAAGAAATAGGCAGGCAGGAGGCTCGGTCGCTGCCGGGTGTTGCCACAAGGCAGATGGTGAGCTCCGACCCCAATAAGCAGGAAGCGGCAATAAGGCTTCCGCTCCGACTGGTCGGCACCGATATACCGCTTAACGCCTCGCTCCTCACTTTCGGCTCCTCACTTCCAACTCCTAACACCTACCGCCACCTGCGCGTTGAGCTCGACATGGACGGCTGCGCCTACTGGCGGCTGTACGAGGTAGACGGCGGACAATATGTTGCTTCGGGCGACCTGTCAACAGCCAAAGGAGGACGTTGGATTTCGACCAACGACAGCTGGCTGCCGTCGTCGCGCTTCACGAGCGCATGGGTTGCCGACAGCCGTATAGACCCTAATCCGTGGCTTTATATTGACCTCGGGGGTAAGGCTGACATTGACAAGATAGTGCTGAGCTGGATTCACAAGCCTGCCGTGTGCAACGTGCAGGTATCCGACGACGGAAAGAA
>CAZZNO010000158.1:0-2575 GCA_964655685.1 uncultured Prevotella sp. | reverse complement strand
CTTGCTCCACACTCTTAATTCCTAACTCCACCCGTTGCCGTTACGTGAGAATAACGATGGCTGAACCGGACGACAGCCGCCTCTTTGCGCTTGCCGAGATGCAGGTGTGGGGCAAGGGCGGCATTGTGCCCGTGGTGGCAAAGGCTGCCGGCAATGGCATTGGTTCATGGCAGCTGAGGCGTGACGGCGACAGCCAATGGATTGCCGCCACCGTGCCCGGCACCGTGCTCACAAGCTACATGAACATAGGCGCCGTGCCTGACAACAGGTTTGCCAACAACATGAGGCAGATTTCGGAAAGCTTCTTCAAGTCGGATTTCTGGTACAGGGCAAACGTCAGGATGAACGCTTTGGACAAGAACCGGCGCACATATCTATGTTTCGATGGTATCAACTGGAAGGCGGAGGTATGGCTCAACGGCAAGCGGCTCGGGCGCATAGACGGAGCTTTCAGGCGGGCAAAGTTTGACGTTACCGCCGTGTTGCGCAAGGGTGATAACCGCCTGGAGGTGAAAGTGCTGAAGAATGAGCATTTCGGTCCCGTGAAGGTGAAGAACAGCGAAAGCACCGACATCAACGGCGGCGTGCTGGGCGCTGACAACCCCACGTTTCACGCCACGATAGGCTGGGACTGGATAACGAGTCTGCCGGGGCGCGAGGTAGGCATCTGGAATGATGTGTATCTTGCGCAGGATCGGGGTGTGAGCGTGGCTGACCCTGTGGTTACGACTAAGCTCAGCGGCGACAAACAATTGGCAGACATGACCCCTGCCGTGATGGTAAAAAACTATGGAGCGGTTCGCAAAGACGTTACCGTGAAGGGTTGGATAGGCGATATATCCTTCAGCAAGAAAGTAAGCCTTCATCCAAACGAGGAAAAAGAAGTGGCGTTCGCGCCTGACGAGTTCCCCCAGCTGAAAGGACAGAAGATGCGGCTGTGGTGGCCTAACGGCTATGGCGAGCCCTATCTTTACGATGCAGGCTTCAGCATAGAGGGTGACAAAGACGCAGTGGTGAACTATAAGGCTGGCATCAGGGAGATGAGCTATGAGACGCTTGACACCGATACCAAGATTTATGTAAACGGCAAACGGCTCGTGCCACTGGGTGGCAACTGGGGCTTCTCGGAGACTAACCTGAACTACCGCGGACGCGAGTACGACGTGGCTGTGAAGTATCACAAGGAGATGAACTTCAACATGATACGCAACTGGGTAGGTCAGATAGGCGAGGAAGAATTTTATGACGCTTGCGACAAATACGGCATTATGGTGTGGCAGGACTTCTGGCTTGCCAATCCGTGGGACGGCCCCGACCCATACAATGAGGCTATGTTCCTTGACAACTCGGAAGACCTGATTAAGAAGATTCGCCGCCATCCTTCCATTGGCATTTACGTAGGGCGCAACGAGGGCTATCCGCCAAAGACGCTTGACGACGGTTTCAGACAGCAGATAAAGCAGCTCCATCCGCAATTGGGCTATATACCAAGCTCTGCCGACGGTGGCGTGAGCGGCCACGGCCCTTATCGCATGATGGACACGAAATATTATTTCGACCATCAAACGGGCAAGCTCCATTCGGAGCGGGGTATGCCGAACGTGCCCTCTTATGAGAGCCTGAAGCGCATGCTTGCCCCTGACAGCCTGTGGCCTATCGGCGAGGCATGGGGACAGCACGACTTTACGTTGCAGGGAGCCCAGCGTGGATCGTCGTTCTGCAACATCATGGAGAAACGCTTTGGCAAGCCGCAAGGCGCGCAGCAGTTTGCCGAATGGGCGCAGTGGCTCGACTATGAAGGCTATCGTGGCATGTATGAGAGCTCGCAACAGCAGCGCAAGGGCTTGCTCATCTGGATGAGCCACTCTTGCTGGCCGAGCATGGTATGGTGTACTTATGACTATTATTTTGAGCCGACGGCGGCTTATTTCGGCGCAAAGAAGGCTTGCGAGCCGCTGCACGTGCAGTTTAATCCGTCGAAGCGCGAGGTCGAGGTGGTGAACATTGCTGCCGGCAACCAAAGGAAAGTATCTGTGGTGGCTCAGGTTTTGGGCATCAAGGGCAACGTGTTGCTCGAGCAGAGAAGGACTGTGACCATAGACGAAGACCAGACGCAGAGCTGCATGAAGATAGAAGCACCGCAAGACAGCATCTGCTTCATCCGCTTGCGGCTGGAGGAAAACGGCGGCGTGGTGTCGGAGAACTTCTATGTAGATGCCAAGACAGATGAAAGCTGGAAGGCTTTGGCTGCATTGCCAAAGGCTGAAGTGGCGGCTATGGCTGTCGCCGGTACTCGTCCGTTGGCTCGCGGCACTCAACGTCTGAGCGTTACGCTGACCAACAAGTCAGACGTGCCGGCATTGCTCATTCGCCTGAACTTGAAAGGCTCCGACGGCGAGCAGATATTGCCTGTGATTTATTCCGACAACTATTTCCACCTGATGCCGGGCGAGACTAAGGTCGTGAGCGTGAGCTATGAGCGCGAGGACGGCAGGAGAGTGCAGCCCGTGGTAGATGTCTCTGGCTTTAATTTAAGGCAATGAGAAATTTGTAATTAGGATTTAAGAGTTGGAAG
>CAZZNO010000157.1:0-6652 GCA_964655685.1 uncultured Prevotella sp. | reverse complement strand
CATACTTCTTCATGTCATCAATGAAGCCCAGGGGGGCGTTCAGGGTGCCGGGCTCGTCCAGCAGCAGGCCGATGCCCAGGTCCATTTTCAGGAAGGTAAAACCCATCTCCATTCGCTTTTTAAGAGCCATACCCATGTCGTGGCCGGTGTGCTTGCCGTCCACGTCGGTATCACAATATACCCGGATCTCATCCCGGTACTTGCCGCCCAGCATCTGGTATACGGGAACGCCATAGGCCTTGCCGGCCAGGTCCCACAGGGCAATCTCAATGCCGGAAACGCCGCCGCCCTGGCGGGAATGGTGGCCGAACTGCTTGATTTTGCGGAACAGACGGTCCACATCGCAGGGATTCTCGCCGATGAGGCGGCTTTTCAGCATGGCGGCATAGGTTTTGCTGGAAGCGTCCCGGACCTCGCCGTAGCCCTCAATGCCCTGGTTGGTCATAATCTTCAGAATGGTGCTGCGCTTGGGCGCGCCATCGATATCCACGAAGCGGATATCCGTAATGCGAAGCTCAGAAGGATTGGAATAAGTATTGTAGCGCATAGGTGCTGGCTCCTTTTTCGTATTCAGCCTCGGCTGTTGTAGCTATTGTAGAAAAAAGGGCCGTGGAAAGCTACCGATTTCCTTTTCAATCCTTGCAATATATTTTGATTCTCCAAAAATGGACGAAAAAAAGATGGCATACTCTGCTATAATACAGAAAATGCCGGGAGGTGCCAGGATGATTCAAGGAACTGTACATACCATTGGGGCAGAAGCCACGGGTGCCCCGCAGCTGCGGCTGTTCCACTCCATTGTAAAACCCTTCCTGCGGCCTTACGAGGAGCACCGCCATACCGCCTTCGAGCTGTCCCTGGTCTGCGCGGGGACCGGCACCTACCAGGTGGGAAAGCAGACCTACCCCTTCTGGCCCGGAGATGTGTTCCTGTTCAGCTCCAACGAGGCCCACTGCATTGTGGAGGTGACCGGCTGGCAGGCCCTGGATATTATGAATCTGCAATTTGAGCCCCGGTTCCTTTGGTCTGCGGAAAACATGCTGTTCCAGGTGCAATATCCGGATATTTTTTTCAACCGCAATGCCGCATTCTCCCACCGGCTCTCCGCCCTGCCGGAACCGGCCCGGGAGATCGCGGAAAGACTGCAGGCTGTGGAGCGGGAGTTCGGGGCCCAAAAAACGGACTATCGTCTGATGGTCAAGCTCCAGATCCTGGAGCTGCTGGTGCTGATCCGCCGGGAGTATGCTGCCTGGTTCGGCCAGCCTGCCGAACGGGTGAATACTGCGTATCTCGCCCAGATGGAGCGGGCGCTGGACTACATCGACCAGAATCTGGTGGAGGAACTCCAGCTGGAGCAGGTGGCCAGGGAGGCGGCCATGAGCCCTGCCTATTTTTCCACCTTATTCAAGAAGCTGAACGGTGTTACCCTGTGGGAGTATGTGCAGTCACGCCGGATCGAACTGGCTACCGAAAAGCTGGTATCCGGGAACGAGACCATCGCCCAGATCGCCCTGGAATGCGGTTATAACAGCATTTCCAACTTCAACCGCAGCTTCAAGGCCATCATCGGTCTGTCCCCCGGAGATTACCGCAAAGCACGCTGGAAAAAGTAGCGCAGTTGCCATCGGAACACATGCCAGAGTCATTGCGCCGGGCAGTCACAATCACCAGCAAACGAGTGGTTGCTTCAGCAAGGAATAGATCCTTGTTCCTGCGTTGCGATGTGGCTGCCAGACCGTTATTGGTGTAACACGGGGGCTTTTTATTCGCTAAACTACTGCTACTCGGTAAAGGGCCAAATTCAAGCATCCCCGGTTGGAAGAATGAATCCAACCGGGGATGCTTGTTACTTGATGAACTTCACCTGGGGATAGATGGCCTGTTTGGCGGCTTCTTTTCGCTGGTTATAGAGGACCTTCTGCTCTTCAAAGAGGTTCCGGCCTTCGGTGTCGATGGAGACAATCAGTGGGCCGAATTCTTTGACCTTGCTGCACCACAGGGTTTCGGGCATGCCCAACTCGTCCCAGTGGTGCTCCTGGATTTTCAGCACCTCAGTGGCGGCTACCACGGCGCAGCCCGCGGGGAAGACACAGTGGATGGCACCAAATTCCTTGCAGGCCCGCTCCGTGTTGGGCCCCATGCCGCCCTTGCCCACGATGACCCGGACACCGGTGTGCTTCACGAATTCATACTCGAATTTCTCCATGCGCATGGAGGTGGTGGGGCCGATGGAGACCATTTCGTAGTCATCCTCGGTGCCCTCGATTTTCCGGACAATGGGGCCGGCGTGGAAGATGGCCTTATTCCGGATATCATAGGGTAGCTCCCGGCCGTATTCGATGAGGCGGCGGTGGGCAACATCCCGGCAGGTCATCAAATCGCCGTCCAGCCAGATAATGTCGCCGATGTGGATGCTTTCCAGATCCTCCCGGGTGACGGGGGTAACGAGAACCTTCTTGTTATCTCTCATTTCGATCATGGTACTTTCCTCCTTAGCCCTTGTAATTCCAGGTGGAATGGGTGTCGCAGCGGACGTTCAGATCCTTGTCCACCACGATGTGGCCCCGGCGGTGGGACCAGCAGCCCACGTTGACGGCCACGCCGATGGTGGAAGGATGCCGGGCGGTGTTTTCGATGTTCACACCCAGCACGGAGGTCTTGCCGCCCATGCCCTGGGGGCCCAGGCCAATGGCGTTGATTCCGTCCTCCAGAAGTTTCTCCATCTTGGCAGCATTTTCGTTTTCATTGTGGGAGCCGATAGGCCGCATGAGGGCCTTCTTGGACAGCAGCGCGGCGGTCTCCACGGAGGTGGCTACGCCGACGCCAACCAGCAGCGGAGGGCAGGCGTTCAGACCATAGGTGGTCATCTGATCCAGGACAAAATCCGTCACGCCCTCGTAGCCAGCGCCGGGCATGAGCACCATGGCTTTGCCGGGGAGGGTGCAGCCGCCGCCGGCCATGTAGGCGTAAATTTCGCACTGATCGGAGTTGGGAACAATGTCCCAGAACACCGTGGGGGTGCCCTTGCCTACGTTCTTCTTTGTGTTGTACTCGTCAAAGGTCTCCACGGAGTTGTGACGCAGAGGGGTAGCGAAGGTAGCCTGAACAACGGCTTCCTTGAGGAGGGTTTCCAATTCGTTGATGTAGGGGAAATTGGTGCCGCATTTCAGCCAAAACTGGATGACACCGGTATCCTGGCAGCTGGGGCGATCCAGCTTTACAGCCAGATTCTGGTTTTTGGTCATGGTCTCATAGAGCACTTTGGGCAGAGCCTCGGTTTCCTGCTGTGCCAGCTCTTCCAGCTTGGCAACCGCATCGTCCGGCAGCTTCTTGCCGATGAAACCAACGAAATCGGCAACCATATCCGTAAGCTTTTTTACATTTTCCTGATGAGTCATAAGAAAATCCTCCTTTTTTAACCGTAGAACGGGAACAGAATGGGCAGCAACACCACACAGATCACAAAGGACACGGCAATCAGGGGCAGACCTGCCTTCACATAGTCCCGGAACTTGTAGCCCCCCAGACCCACCACCATGGTGTTGGCGGGCATACCGATGGGGGTTGCGTAGGCGCAGGAGCAGGCGATGACGGTGGCGATAATCATGGCCCGGGGGTCAGCGCCCAGGTTCTGGGCCAGGGAGGTGGCAATGGGCACCATCAGAGCAGTGGTAGCGGTGTTGGACATGAAGTTGGTCAGCGCACAGCCTACCACGAAGATGACGATGAGCAGCACCGTGGGATTGGGATTGCTGCCCAGAGCGCCTACGATCACATCGGCAATTAGATTGCCCGCACCGGTATTTTCCAGAGCCTCTGCCAGCGCCAGGGAACCGCCAAAAAGAAGTACCACCTTCAAATCGATGGATTTCAGGGCATCCTTTTCGGAAATGACCCCGGTGAGCACAAGAATCACAGCGCCGATGCAGGCAGTGACCTGGAGCTTGATGCCGATCTGCTCCTCGAAAATCATGGCGAGGACAACCACAACGAGAACCACCAGGGAGGTAACCTGCTTCCACTGGGGAACGGCACTGAAATCCTGCTTTTCCTCCCGCAGGGCTTCCAGCTCCGTGCTGTCGGGAAGGAGCTTATAGCCGAAAAAGGCAAAGTAGGCGATTCCCGCCACCAGCATGGGCACGCCCACGGGAGCATACATGAAGAAGCTGGTGGCCATGCCCATTTCCTGCAGGGCGTTGACACCCATGAGATTGCCGGGAGCCCCGATGATGGACAGGTTCCCGCCCAATGCGGCGGCGAATACCAGAGGCATGAGAAGCTTGGAGCGGGAGTAGCCGGATTCATCGGCGATGCCGCAGACCACGGGAATCAGCACGGCAGCGGTGCCGGTGTTGGAGAGGAAGCCGGACATGATGCCGGTGATGGTCATGACGGAGATGATGAGCATCCGCTCGGTTTTTGCAAATTTGCAGACCAGGGAGCCGATTTTGTTGGCCATACCGGTCTCAAACAGAGCCTGCCCCACCACGAACATACCCACGCAGAGAATGACGTTGCTGTTGACATAGCCGGAAAAAACTTCACTTGTGCTGAGAACCCCGGTCAGGTTCAGGCCCAGGGCCACGATGGTGGCTGTCAGGCCCAGGGGGATTTTTTCCAGGACAAAGCTGATGACGGCGAAGGCCAGAAAAATCAGCGTAATGGTGCTTGGATTCATAGCGTATCCTCCTAATTTCGTTTGCAGGAAAGCTTTACGAGAAACCCGGCCGGGGTTTCCTGCTTGGTGATTTCAGTATAGCAGGCAGGAAGGGAAATGTAAAATCAACAAAAAAGATATGGGTATCATTTTTCCTTATGTTGTCAAAAAATGTTGCTTCTTTTGTGAAATCTGCTAAAATGGGATTGAGGAGGGATCGCCATGAAGCTGAACCAGTTGGAGTATTTCTGCGCCGCTGTGCGCTGCGGCAGTGTGACCCAGGCGGCAAATAAGCTGTTTGTGACGCAGCCTGCCATCTCCGGTGCTATCCGGGAGCTGGAAAAGGAGTTTTCCGTCAATCTCTTCTCCCACAGCCGCAACCGGCTGGTACTGACGGAGGATGGGGAGCGGTTCTACGAGCGGGCGGATGCTCTGCTTCGGGAAGTAGAAACGGCGAGACTGCAGCTGCATGAGCTGGGTGCCACCCGGCAGTCCGTTCGGGTGGGAATTCCGCCGCTGTGGGGTACCACCTTCTTCCCGGATCTACTCCATGACTTCAACCGGAAGTATCCTAATATTCATCTGACCTTCTACGAATACGGCTCTGCCAGGGCGGCAAAGCTGGTACAGGAGGAAGAACTGGACGTGGCTCTTGTGAATATGAGCCTGAATGACCCGGAAAAATTTCACTCCATCTGCATCGGTCGGGATCATTTTGTGGCGGTGGTGGACGCAAAGCACCCATTGGCAGAAAAGACTTCCATCACCCTGGAGGAACTGGGCCGGGAGCCTCTCGTGATGTATAACACGGATTCTGTGCAGAATGACAGCATCCACGGCAGATTCCGCAAGCTGGGTATCACCCCCAATGTGCTGATCTACACCAGTCAGATCTACACCATGAAAAGTATGATCCACAACAATACCTGTGCCGGCTTCTTCTACGCCTCCCTGCTGCAGGACCATCCCGACCTGGTGGGCATCCCCATCGTACCTGCCATCGAGCAGAAGGTGGGCCTTATCTGGCGCAAGGGAAAATATACAAAGGAAAGCACCCAGGCATTTTTGAACTTCGTCCGGGACTATCCTCTGTTCCCGGAGGAGCCGTAAATATCCATAACGTAAAAGGCGCAGACTGGAAGTTTCCAGCCTGCGCCTTTTTATTTTCACAAAATTCCAGAGCGTATTCTGATGGTGACGGCGAAAACGATGCCTATTACTATGCCAGAACCTCCGGTCAAATCGTTATCAGCAGACAGTATTGGATCACCAAGAACAATGATCTGCTGCCCGTTGGCTACTATACCTTCGGAGCGGATGGCAAGATGATTGATCCTCCCACTGCATAACCCAACGAACCAAACATCCAGCCCTTCGGGGCTGGAGTTGCCGCACATTATCAGAGCCTCCACGCGGCGTGCGGTGGAAACGGAGCGTTCTCCGGCTAATCTGATATAGGATACTTACATTTTGCATATGTCCTGGAAAGGAATCTGAAATAATGAGTAGGTTAAAATCAATTCTAAAAGTGATCTGCTACAAACTCGAATATGGGAAATCCCTTTGCTGGGACGCCGCGATTCGCTGCAAAAAAGTATCTGACATTAAGATCCTGTCGGGCAACTTGAAAATTGGAAAAGGTTTTGGTATGAATCCTGGTTCCTACATTGCCGTTGCCAGCAACGGAAACATGTCAATTGGAAACAAGGTCACCATCAACAGAAATGCCATCATTGTGTGTCATGATTCTATAATCATCGGAGAGCACTGCAGTATCGGCCCCAATGTATTGATCTATGATCATGACCATTGCTTTGATTCGCAGGGGCTTCAAGAAGGGTATCGAACTTCACCAGTAGTAATCGCCGGGTAAAATCGGAATCTAAACTTTCTTGTTTAGACGATGTGGCTCGTAGTGGTATGAATTATACAGATTATCCTTATTCCATGGTCTATCCGAGATTTTGCTATCAAAAATCTATCACCACCCGGCTA
>CAZZNO010000156.1:0-6714 GCA_964655685.1 uncultured Prevotella sp. | reverse complement strand
CCTGGCGCTTTTGGCTTCTGCATCCACACTGTTGAAAGCTGCCGACAATCCCGGCAACCGCGGATTGGAGAGATATAATTTCTTTTACGCAGGCGAGAATTTTGCGCACCGCGCAATGTTCATTGTAAAGAACGGGCACGTGGTTTGGAAAACCGACGAGACCGAAGCCGAAACAAAGGGACTGAACCCGGTGGACGGCGGCGGATACGTGGGCGAGATTAGCGATGCAGTATGGATGGACGACGCACACATTCTCGTGGCGCATCAGTACGGCATAGAGGAAGTGGCTGTGGACACGGTGAACTGGACATCAAAAGTGGTTTGGCGGCAGGAATGGACCCGACCTGACTACGAGGTGCATTCCATACAGCCCATTGGCACCAAGTACGTGGTGTATGCCCTGTGCGCCAACAAGCCCGATGGCACCGACCGCTTCAAGCCCAACCAATATAAAAGCCAGATAGAGGTGAGGCGAATCAAGGACTGGAAGCTCGTGCGCAGCTTCCCATTCCCTGCAAACACAGGCAGGCACGGCGTCAACAGAAGCCTGCGCCTGACGCCATGGGGCACGCTCGTAGTGGCGGCACGACAGCCGCACGATGCCATCGAGTACGACTCGCACGGCAAAGAACTCAGGAGAATACACTGCGACGGGCTATGGGGCGTAGAGATACTCGAAAACAAGCACTGGCTGCTAACGGGAAACAACACGGCACACGAATACGACGAGAACGGCAACGAGGTGTGGTCATACAACTGGGGAGCCGACCCTACCATAAAGAACAACCCGGCATACATAGGCAACAAGGACGGCAAGTTCAACCTCGAAGTGCAGAAAGCATTCAGGTTGCCCGACGGCATTACCGTGCTGAACAACTGGGGCGGATGGGGCTCGAATACCTATGACGACGCCCACCAGCCAATACAGTTGCGTGGCGTAGACAAGGACAAGAACGTGGTTTGGGAACTACAGTCATGGAACGGCGACGACTATCTCGGCCCCTCAACCATATTCCAGCTCTTGGACAGACCGGTAATAAGGTCAAAAATGCGCTTTGGCGACATAGACGACAACTACGTTTGCGAATAGGCGGGCACGAAACGGGCAGTCAGCAGTACCGCAAAACATAAAATAAACTTGTAAAACACGAAATCCTCAAACCGCTTGACGGATGGAGCTTTGATGTAAATAAAAAATTATGAAAACCGATTTAAAGCTTTGGAGCATTTTTCTTTTGCTGGCGCTTTGCACTTCAATGCATGCCGTGGCGCAAAACCCCATAGTGCCGGAAGGCAAGTTTCTCTCCGACCCGCAGCCGCGCGTGTTTGCCGACGGAAAAGTTTATGTTTACGGCTCGCGCGACGTGGGGTCGACAGACTGGTGCGGCAAAAGCAACGATGTGCTTGTAAGCGGCGACCAGAACCGCTGGACACTGCACAAGGACATACTCAGAAGCAACGACATAACGGGGCTGAAGGCTCCGCTTTTCGCCCCCGACTGTATCTGCAAAGACGGCAAATACTATCTTTTCTATTGCACGCCCGACGACAGCCACAAGGAAGGCATAGCCGTGAGCGACAGCCCTTGCGGCCCTTTCAAGGAGTATGCTTCACTTCCAAAATGCAAAGGCATAGACCCGTCGGTATTTCAGGATGACGACGGGCAGATTTACTACTTCTGGGGGCAGTATTCGCTGAAATGCGCCAAGCTAAAGCCCGACCTCAGCGGCATTGACGAGGCGACCATCGTTGACAATGTCCTGACGGAGAAAGAACATCATTTCCACGAGGGTTCGCAGGCTTTCAAGCGAAACGGCATCTACTATCTGAGCTTTGCCGACATCAGCCGCCGCCACCCCACGTGCATAGGCTATGCCACGGCAAAGTCGCCCACGGGACCCTACACCTATCGGGGCGTAATCATCGACAACGACGGCTGCAACCCTGCCGTGTGGAACAACCACGGGGCTGTGGCTGAGGTTGGCGGACGGTGGTATGTCTTCTATCATCGCCCTTCGAACGGAGTCATCACCATGCGAAAGGCGTGCGTGGAGCCGATTACCTTCGACGCCAACGGACTGATAAAGGAGGTAGAGATGACCTCGCAGGGTGCTGGAAAGCCCTTGGACGGCGGCAAGGCAATAGCCGCGAGGCTGGCGTGCTGGATGAAGGGCAACGTGCGCGTGACGACATATCCCGGCGGCAAAGAGGTGTTGTCGGGAATACAGAATGCTGACTCTGCCGTCTACCGGTATGTACATTTCGACAAGGCTCCCACCGCCCTCCACGTTGATGTCTCGACACAGGCTGGCGGCAAGATGCGCGTGTATGCCTGCAAAGCAGGACAAAAGCCTCTGCGCCTTGCCGAGCTCACGGTGCGCCCGGCAAGGCTCACCGGTAGCGTGATGGACAGGCGGAAGGTCAGCCTCAGCGCCGACGCGGCAGCGCTGCAAGGCGGCGACTTCACCATCTCCCTGAGCTTTGAAGGAGAAGAAAACCAAGACCTCATGACCATACACAGCTTCCGCTTCGAGTGAACGACTTACGACAGGCTGTTTAGCCATGCTCGCGCGTCGAGCGAACGATTTAAATCAGGCTGTTCTGTCCCGCTCCTGCGTCGAGCGAACGACTTCAAGATATGGCTATGCCTGGCTGTGCCGCTTTCGCAGCAGGTCTTTTCTTCGACATTTTTAAACTTTTGATTTTTGTCTTGGTTCTTATTTTTTATTAATTTAGTCACTTGATATTCAGATTTTTCGCTATATTTGCAACGTGTTTCGGAATTAGTTTCGGAATATGGCGCTAAAATAGATTAAACGTCTAATGCAAACACGCGACAATCTAATTGTTTCAGGTTTGTCATCCAACTGACTAAAATAAAAGAAAATATTAAGTCTAAGACTATGAATTTAAAGGAAAGATTGCAGAAATACATAGCATACAAAGCTATACCTGTACAGGAGTTTGAAAAGAGAACAGGCCTAAGCAATGGGGCTGTTTCTAAAATGGGCGACAACACACGTACCAGCACATTGGCTAAAATATCTAACGTGTTTGACGATTTAAATCTAACTTGGCTTAGAACGGGCGAAGGCACAATGCTGAAAAATTCAGAGCCGGAAAAGCCAGCCGTCAGCAAGGGCATCCCATTATATGAAAAGGACTTTGCATGTGGATACCTCGACTATGCCGATACTGCTGTCGTTCCTACGACATACGTCAACCTGCCGGGAACAGAAAGCGCTACATGCTGGTGCCGCGCCACGGGCAACTCAATGCAGCCGCTCATTGACAACGGAGACTATGTTTGCCTGCAACTCATCAAAGACCCCACTTTCCTCACATTCGGCGACACCTACGCCTTCGACTGCACCAACGGCATGAGAACCATCAAGAAGCTCGGGCGCGGCTCTCAGCCCGACACATTCCGCCTCATTCCGGTCAACAAGGAAATTGACGAGCAAGACATCCCAATCTCATATATACGGCGCGTCTTCCGCGTCATCGCCGTAGCTAAATACCTGTAATCAGGTTATAGCCGCCTTGCCATTGTTTAACTATAAATATTTTAATTATAAATAGAAACGGTGCTGTTTTTACCCGTTGGCTGAACCAATTGATTCAGACAACGGGTAAACTATAGCTATTGGTGTACAAGCTTCAACACGAAGCCGCTCAATCATTCTTTGCCTATTGCCTGTTGCCCTGCTGACTGATTGTGGCAGGCGAACCGGCTATAGCGTCAGCTTCCTCAGCCTTAACTATGAGCGGATATTCCGGCGCTACGCTGTTCAGCTCTATTGTGCCTTCTATGGGCGTGGTCTTGCCCTGCCACACGACAGATGCACGCACAACGATGCGGCCGGGGCGTGTGGTCGACTGTATCAGAACCGGAGCGGTGCCCCACTGCACGGCTACCGGATTGGTAAACGACTGCGCGTCGCCCATTATGCGCCCTTCGCCCTCAACGGTAAAGAGTATGTGCTCGTTGTTGAGACGCTTCACGGTGCCCTTGTCGTCGGTGATTGAAGCCACTACCGTCACCATGTCGGAACCGTCGGCATGGAGCTGTGTGCCCTCGTTGTCTACGGTCAGGCGTATGCGCGTGGGGCGGCGTGCGGGCTGCACTTTATGTGATGCCACAAGCTTGCCGTCGACATAACCCTCTGCCAACAGATAAGAGTCGCCCTGATGGTTTCGCCTTGCAACCTCTTTGTCGTCCATCACGTTGAATGTGTCCTTAAAAGTTATTACGGGCGACGGCATGCCGGCTGCATGAGGATTCTTGTAGGTAAGCACTCTGCCGCCCCGCCCGCAGGTGAGCGTCACCGAGTCGCAATTGCTGTAAACGGTAACGTCGGCAGGCGAAAACGGCGTCATTTCGTTGGCTATATAAACCATAGGGCCGCTGTCGGCTATGAGGTCTGGGTTCTGCTTGTTAGGCCGCTGGGCGGTAAACATATAGTATGAGAGCTTAGGCTGGCGGAAATTGTCCATTATTCCGCCATAGAACGGGTCGGGATGATAGCCGCGCTGATAGTCGAAGCTGTGCCACAGGCATCCTCCCACATGCTGCCTGGTAGTGCGCCACAAGGCATCGTAACAGGTATATTGGAAGTCGGGCTTGGCATAATCCTTCGCCTGCACAAGCATGGCATGCTCGCCCCATGCACGGCTGACACGGCTCGGAGAGTTGTGCGAGTTCCAGTCGTCTACGTTGTCGCCCCATTCACGGGTGAAATATGTTTTCTTCGGGTCCAAGGTCTTGATGGCATAGCCAGGGTTGCCGTTTTGCGGGTGGGTGAACTGTACGCCATAGTATTCGCTGCCGCGCGCCGTGTTGTCGCAGGCGGTATAACAATATGCGTATGGATATTCTTCATGAACGACGTCGTGCGCCGTCTTTGCGAAGTCTTCAGGATAATTGGTTTCGTTGAGTATGGGCTCATAGAGCCATACTGACGGGCGGTTGCGGTCGCGGCGAACGATGTTGCGTATGTCGGAATAGACCCGCTGCCCGAACGACGGTTCCTTGTTCCAGAACTGCCATCCCGGGGTGTTCTCTATCACAAAGAGCCCCAGCTCGTCGCAGGCATCCATGAAGGCAGGGTCTTGCGGATAGTGTGCATTGCGTATGACGCGCAGTCCGGCGTCGCGCAGCTTCTTGGCGTCGCGCCAGTGCAGGCTGTTTGGCAGAGCATTGCCCACGACGGCAAACTCCTGGTGGCGGTTGGCGCCGATGAGCGGCTCGGGGTATGGCTTACCATTGAGCCAGAAGCCATCCTTGTTCTTGAACTCTATGCTTCGCAACCCCACGCGTATGTAATAGCCGTCGACGGTGGCTCCGCGCTGGTTCTTCAGGCGGATGTAGAGACGGTAGAGCGTCGGGCTGTCAGGCGACCAAAGGCTGACATTATGCAGTTTGGCAAGCTTGCTGACATTGCCCATTTCGCCCTTGCCTATGCTCACGCTGCCGTTGCCCGTCCACACGCTTTTGCCGCTCTTGTCGCGCAGCTCAAAACTGACCTTGCCACGGAAAGGCTTGGCGCTCTGGTTGCGCAATGCCACGTTCAGCCGCATCTCAGTCAGCGCTTCCGACACCTTGCCATAGGACACGAATACGCCTCCGCCTGCCGTCACGTCCTCCTCGTTAGCATCGGTTATGAACACCTTGCCCGTCTTTATCAGCCAGCAGTCGCGATAGATGCCGCCGCAATAAGTGAAATCGAGCGTGCGCTGAGGTTTCCCAGGCGGATAGGAAGGGTCGTCGCTGTTGTCAGCCATAACGGTTATGACATTGTCGCCTCCATAGTTGACACAATCGCTGATGTCTGCCATCACCGGCAGGAAGCCGCCGAAATGGGTATTGACCAGCTTGCCGTTGACCCACACTTTAGACTTGCCCATGATGGCCTCAAAATATAGTTCCAAGCGTTGCCCGCGCCATGAAGCATCTACTGTGAAGTGTTTCCTATACCACACCTCGCCCTGATAGTTTACGCATCCGCTTGCCTCCATTGGCAACAACTCTATGCCGTGAGGCAGCGATACCGCCTGCCAGTCTGCGTCACGATAGTCAGGCCTTTCGGCTCCGTCAACGTGCCCTTTATGAAAACGCCATGCAGGGTTCATGCTGTACACAGTGCGCCCGGTGCCTGACACCTCATAGAAGCCAGCTGTAGAAAAATGTGGCTGATAGGCTGCGCGAGAAAGCGAGGCAATAAGGAATAATGCCAAAAAAAGTAAATCCCGTTTCATTGTTTCATATACGCTTTAGTCGTTTCTATTGCCTACAAAGTTACGATAATATGCTCATATTCCCATCCTTTCAACCTGTTTTTTTTGACTTGTACCACGAAAAGAAACAACTTTATAGTAACTTTGCCACCGATAACAATAATAGACTGCTATATGAAGATACCGTCACTGTTTAAAGAATACATTTGGTTGGTGAACACTATTCGCCGCGCCAAACGAATATCGCTTGCAGAGATAAACGACAAGTGGGTTGAGACTGACATGAGTGGTGGTGTAGAGATGGCTCGCACGACATTCAATCGTCATAAGGATGCCATTCAGGACATTTTTGGTATCTATATCGAGTGTGACCGCAAGAACGGCTACAGATATTACATAGGCAATCCCGAGGTGTTGGAAGATGACACTGTTCAGAACTGGATGCTGTCTACGCTCTCACTTAGCAATGTGGTCAGC
>CAZZNO010000155.1:0-6748 GCA_964655685.1 uncultured Prevotella sp. | reverse complement strand
AAGAGGGTGTATCAAAATGAGCTTATAGAGCCTGGAAGGCTCACAGCACTCCTAACACGTCTCATCCTGCGAAGCAGGTGAGGCGGGGTGTTGCGTAGGACGTGCGTCCGACCCTGTGAAGGGTCGCTGCTGAACATCAAGCATTTACAAGCGGTCCGCCGGGCTCTTTTTGATACACCCTCTCTTTGGGCTTAGGGCTCTCGCCTCCTTTCTTATTCCTTCTCTAAAACCTTCATGAACTCGTCGCCCGTGATGGTTTCCTTCTTAAGCAGGATGGCGGCAGCAGCATCCATCTGCTTGGCATGCTCGGTAATGATTTTCACGGCTTTAGCATGCGCCTGGCTGATGATCTCGCGCACCTCGTTGTCGATGTCGCGCGCCGTCTCGGCACTGCACGTCAGCGAAGCATTGCCGCCAAGGTAGCGGTTGCGGACTTCCTCAAGCTGCATCATGCCATACTTGTCGCTCATGCCATAGGTGGTTATCATGGCGCGAGCCAGCTGCGTAGCCTTCTCTATGTCGTTGCTTGCCCCCGTGGTGCAAGTGTGGCACATTACTTCCTCAGCCGCACGGCCGCCACAAAGCGTGGCTATGCGGTTCAGCATCTCGTCTTTGCTCATGAGATGCTTCTCGCCGGTGTCCACCTGCATGGTGTAGCCCAAAGCGCCGCTTGTGCGCGGTATGATGGTAATCTTCTGGACGGGAGCCGAATGGGTCTGGCAGGCCGCAACCATAGCATGGCCTATCTCGTGGTAGGAGATGATGCGCTTTTCATCCGGAGCTATCACTGCGCCCTTCTTCTGCTCACCTGCTATTACGGTCTCCACGCTCTCCTCAAGGTCTTCGGTCTCCACCTCACTCTTGCCAAGGCGGACGGCACGCAGGGCTGCCTCGTTCACGATGTTGGCTATGTCTGCGCCACTCGATCCTGCCGTTGCCCTGCCTACGACGTCAAGGTCGATGTTGTCGTGCTTGACATCCTTCAGGTGCACTTTCAGTATTGCCTTTCTGCCTTCCAAGTCGGGCAGCTCCATGATGATGCGGCGGTCGAAACGGCCAGGGCGCAACAGTGCTTTATCCAACGACTCGGGGCGGTTGGTGGCGGCAAGAATCACCAATCCTTTTGTGGCATCGAAGCCATCCATCTCCGTAAGCAACTGGTTGAGCGTCTGCTCGCGCTCGTCGTTGCCCATTGCCTGGTCGCGGCTCTTGCCTATGGCGTCAATCTCGTCGATGAAGATTATGCAAGGTGCCTTCTTCTGAGCCTGCTGGAACAGGTCGCGCACCTTGGCGGCTCCCATGCCCACGAACATCTGCACGAACTCTGAACCGCTGATGGAGAAGAACGGAACGCCTGCCTCACCGGCTACGGCACGCGCTATGAGCGTCTTGCCCGTGCCCGGAGGGCCTACGAGAAGCGCGCCCTTCGGCAACTTGGCGCCGAGGCGGGTATATTTCTTAGGATTGTGAAGGAAGTCTACTATCTCCTTCAGCGTCGCCTTTGCCTCATCCTGTCCTGCCACGTCGGCAAAGGTTGTCTTGACATCGTTTTCGGCATAAATTTTCGCCCCGCTGCCACCAAGCGAGAGGAAACCGCCTCCGCCGGCTCCACCTTTCATCATGCGGCGCGCGCCAAACTGCCAGATGGCATAGAAGATAAGGGCTGGCAGAACCCACCACAGGAAGAAGTCCATGAGCGGCGAGTTTTTTTGCGGCAGTTGCTTGGTGAACTCTATGTGGCCGCCCTTGTTGGGGCTCTTTGCCTTAAGCAGACGGTCTACAAGATGCGGGTCGTTCACCTCGGTGGTCTTGTAGGTCACCTCCTCCACCTTCGTCTTGGGCTTTGCCTTGCCCTGCTGCTTGCCGGGCATGACGATGGCAGGATGCTCCACAGGCACCTTTTCGTCCTTAGTGAAGTAAACCTCGTCGTCCTTGATGAGCACTTTCTTCACTCTGCCTTTCTCAACATCCTGAATGAAGCTGATGTAGTCTGATTCTTTCACTTCGGGCTTTCCGAAAAACGGGTAGAAAAGCCCATTGATGAGCAGCAACAGGATTATCATCCAAAAGATGCTGTTCCAGCCGAGCCACGACGGTGTCGGCTTGTCTTGCTTTTGATTTTTCTGAATCACGGTTTAAATATTGATGGTCTTTACCGACCTGTTAGCAAAAAACGTTCCAAAGGCTTGCCTTCTTACAGGCGTTCTATAGCTCCACAGGGGCAAGGCTACAGATGCTTACAAGCAAGGGGGCTCACTTTGTAAGCAAAAAGTCATGCCAACCCCTCTCAGGAGCAGCGTCGTAGCCAACAAGCTTGCCTTTGGTCGCAAATACGCGATTCTCAGAAAAGCTTATAACCATCTAAGCCTCAGCAAGTTGGCAAACTTGCGAAAAATCTACGGTTTTTGGCAACGACGTTTACGGCGTAATGGTGGCATCTTTACGGCGTAAATAACAGTTGTTTACGGCGTAGAAAAGGGTTATTGGCGGCGTAAAGAAGACGTCTATACGGCGTAAATATGAAGCACCGACGGCCTCCGTGCCTGCCCAAGCCACCTGAAACCTGTTTTCCGCGCGCTGGAAGCACCTGTTCGGAATGTCCTAAGTTTTTACTTTCTGTAAATATAATTCAAAACAAAAAAAGGCGGCCACCGCCTCGTGACCGCCCTTCCTAAATATTGTAAAACGGCTTTATTTACAGCACGCCCTGCGCCATCATTGCCTTGGCTACCTTCAGGAAGCCTGCCACATTGGCACCTTTCACGTAGTTGATGTAGCCGTCTGCCTGCGTGCCATACTTAACACAGTTCTCATGTATGTCGTTCATGATGCGGTGCAGATAGTTGTCAACCTCCTCGCGAGTCCACTTCAGGCGCTCAGAGTTCTGGCTCATCTCCAGTCCCGATACAGCCACGCCGCCGGCGTTGCTTGCCTTGCCCGGGCAATAAAGAATCTTGTTGTCCTGGAATATCTTCACGGCTTCAGGCGTAGAAGGCATGTTGGCACCCTCGCTGACGGCTATGACGCCGTTGTCGATGAGCTTCTGCGCAGCCTCGCCGTTGATCTCGTTCTGCGTAGCGCAAGGCGTAGCGATGTCTGCCTTGATGCCCCAGGGCTTCTGTCCGGGGAAGTACTGCGAGTTGGGATATTCCTCAGCATACTCCTTGATACGCCCGCGGTCAACGTTCTTCAGCTCCATAATGTATGCCAGCTTGTCAGCGTCGATGCCGTCGGGGTCATAGATGAAGCCGTCGGAGTCGGAGCAAGTCAGAGGCTTTGCGCCCAGCTGAATGAGCTTCTCGATGGTGTACTGAGCCACGTTGCCTGCGCCGGAAACGAGCACCGTCTTGCCCTTCAGGTCTATGCCGCGCGTCTTGAGCATGTTCTCAAGGAAATATACATTGCCGTAGCCCGTAGCCTCAGGACGGATGAGCGAGCCGCCGAATTCCTGACCCTTGCCGGTGAGGATGCCCACAAACTGGTGGGTCAGAGCCTTGTACTGGCCGAACATATAGCCCACCTCGCGGCCGCCTACGCCGATGTCGCCTGCCGGTACGTCGGTGTCGGGGCCGATATAGTTCCACAGCTCACGCATGAAAGCCTGGCAGAAGCGCATGACCTCGGCGTTAGACTTGCCGCGCGGTGAGAAATCGGAACCGCCCTTGGCGCCACCCATCGGCAGCGTGGTGAGAGCGTTCTTGAACACCTGCTCAAAGGCAAGGAACTTCAAAATGCTGACGTTTACTGATGCATGGAAGCGGATGCCGCCCTTGTAGGGGCCTATGGCGTTGTTGTGCTGCACGCGGTAGCCCATATTGGTTTGTACGTTGCCCTTGTCGTCAATCCAGTTGACACGGAACTGAACGATACGATCTGGAATGCAGAGACGCTCGATGAGATTGGCACGGTCAAACTCAGGGTGCTTGTTATATTCTTCCTCAATGGTTCCGAGCACCTGGCTCACTGCCTGAATGTATTCAGGCTGATTAGGAAACTGCTGTTGCAGCTTCGCAACGACTTCTGTTGCTTTCATTGGCTTTTTTCCTGTTTCTTTTGGTTTAACGTTATATTATCCTGCAAAACAATAAGTTCGCATTGTCTCACTTACAAATAATCTATCTTTTTATCAATTGCTTTGCAAAGTTAGGCATTTAATGGCTAAACCAATAACAATTTGCAAGAAAAATAACACAGCAGCTAACAATTTAACATTTTATTGACTTATATCAAAAGAAACGCATATCCATTAAATGTTTATCCACTATAGACATAAAATGTCATGGGAAATTCAATGAGCATTCATGTTAAACTAAAACTCTTGTCAAACACAAATTACCCATTGAATTACCCATTGAATTTCTCATTGAATATAAAAAATACCCAATATTGCTTAGACGCTTTTGACCTTCAACAAATTCCTCGAATTAATCAAATTTATTCGGGCAATTAGAGAAATTCGTTGAAGTCAAAGAAGACATGACAACGCGGTCTTACTTGTATTTGTTAAGTACACGAACAAGGTCTATGGCGAAATTAAGATTTGCACCTGAATCATCCTGGCCTGCACTTGTTATTCCTATTGCCTCTCCATATTCGTTAATCAATGCGCCACCACTACTTCCGTGATCTATAGGTGCGTTGATTTGTATGGTATAAGGCATATCTCTAAATGCAGACACCTCGCCAGATGAGAACGTGTTCTCAAGACCTTTAGGACTACCAATAGTGTAGACCTTATCACCAATTTCTGGCTTAGACTTGGCAACAGGAATATAGGTGAAAGAAGGGCGCAAAGTAGAAGATAATATTGAAGACGGAAGCTTGAAAATAATATAGTCTTCTGATTCATTAAAAGCAATAATATCCTGCTTATTTATGATGTACAGCCTGTCCTGTCCAAACATCTTTACTCCCACTCTCATCATGCCATTAAAGACATGATAGTTAGAAACGGCAAGACCATTAGAATTGATGACAAAACCTGACCCTTGGTCTACGCTCTCACCGTCACCGCCATATACCATAAAAACGGCATTCGTGTAGTCTTTATAGACTTGTTTTGCAGCAAGAGTAGCTCGTTTTGCTGATGAGAGATGCGATGGTGTTATTTCAGCTCTCGCATTACTTGCTTCAAAGGTTTCTGGCATCCTTAGCACAGGGGTAGAGGAAGCTGCCTGTGAAACAACAGAGCGTGGCATTTCTGCCAAGGTGGCGTTGAATGCTTTTTGTTTGTAAGCAAATATTTTGTTTGCATCAAAAAACCAACCTATACCACAAGTCCACCAGTTACCAAAGAAATACTCAATGAAACGGAACCTATGTTTAGCTGGAAAAACTTGCTGGTAATAACCATCCTTTACAAAGACGAATCCATTAGCAAGGCCTCCTTTTGCCTTATAGGTACATGGCGTAGTTCCAATGTAATATCCGCCCTCTGCAGCATTGTCTCTGTTATAAAGACCATAAACTTTAGCTCCAGATGGAGTAGATGTAAATGTGAGGGTCTGCTTCCGCGCCGTAAGAGTTATGCAACTCTGAAGTGACAATACGAGCAGTAGTAATACGATAGAAACTGTCACCTTATTTAAAGTGACCGAGCTTGATAAGCTGCATTTTTTTGAAAGTTGTTTTAGCATAATTAATTATTTTATAGTTATGGTTCTTTGATATTTGGTTGAAAATCACATCTATCAGGTTCTTAATCTAAGACAAGTCAACAATTTGTTTTATTAGAGAATTTATTAACATATTTTCTGCTTACAGAAAATCCCCAAGATTCAGCATTAAACTTTATTGAAATGAAAAGACGTGGGATTCTGTACTTGCTTATCCCACATTCAGGCTTCTCGCATTGCCTACTACTCAAGATAAGCAACGTAGAAGCCCACGCCATAGGATACTATATAACATACCCTTACAGGTATAGATATAATACACCTTGCGTGAACGTTTAGTTGCAGCATCTTCTGAGTAGTTCAAACTTTGCGAGAATTTGAATGTAGAAGATAACGTTCGTAAACGTCCTTTCTGAGCCAAAGGCTTCGGCAGACACGTCTGCCATTGCCTTGAAGGCTCAAATACCATCGATGTCGTGAGTGCAAGTTAATAAAACCTGCAACTCGATTGCAAAGTAAAGTAAAATAAATGAAACAGGCAAATATTTTTGTGGGAAAAATACGAAAAAAAGTAAAAAACAGGAGAAACAAGCCGAAACAAACTATTATTTTTAATAAAAATATATGCTTTTACTTTGGTTTATGAAAGAAATAATGTATATTTGCGCAAAAATATCATATTATGAACACAGCAGGTAGTGCATATTCACCCAAACTCATAGTTACAGTGGATGACTCATCATTATTGAACAAAATAAAGAGTGCAATAAAGATGCTTCGTGGTGTGAGCGACATCACCGTTATATCACCTAAAAAGTCAGATTTGGAACTTGCACGCGAGGATGCAAAGGCTGGTAGAGTAACGAAATGGAATTCCGTAGACGAAATGTTTGATACTATCCTTTCAAAATGAAGTATCAGCTTTATACTACTAAACGTTTTGACAAAGCATTGAGGCTTTGCCAAAAGAGAGGGTACAACTTAGAAAAGATAAGAAAAGTCATCAAACTTTTAGTTGAAAACGGTTGCCTTCCACAAGAATATCGTCCTCATATTTTACATGGTAATCACGATGGTGAATGGGAGGCTCATATAGAATCAGATTGGCTTCTTACATGGTATCAGAACGACAA
>CAZZNO010000154.1:5283-6898 GCA_964655685.1 uncultured Prevotella sp. | reverse complement strand
GGTCCATCGCAGTCAAAGTTAGAGAAGCTCGCCAACGAGTAATTCGTAAACGTACTGTCCGTCTGCAACGCCTCTACACCAAGGACGAAAGAATAAGCGGCAGGAAAGCATGGGCCATAATACGGATGATTCTTATCAGCGCATGCCCTATATATTGCCATTGCATCATTACCCGCAGCAGCGACAAGTACTGCTTTGCCGTAAGCATTCTCCAGTGCTTGGCGCAATACCTGTGAATTGGTATATCCACCAAGGCTCATGCTTAGCACGGTAGCTCCGTTCTCCACAGCATAGTCGATACCCTTGGCGATGGTAGCATAGTCGCCTTCACCATCACTCTGCATGACGGTGACAGGCATGATAAGTGCTTTAGGGTTGGCACCTACAATGCCAATGCCATTATCAGAAGCGGCAGCGATGCCTGCACAGTGTGTGCCGTGACTGTTGTAGTCGCGGATGTTTGGCGAATTGTTTATGAAGTCCCAACCGTGGACATCGCCCTTGAAGCCATTGCCGTCGTTGTCATAGTCGGGTTCGCCTTCCGCCTCTTTCTCGTTTGTCCAAATGTTGTCTTTAAGGTCGGGGTGATTGATGTCAACGCCAGTGTCGATGATGGCTATGACAGGCCGCTTGCCGTTGACAACAGGTTTCTTCCAAAGCTCCGGCAAGCCTTCATAGGTTAAACCGTATTGCAAGGAGTAGAGAGGGTTGGAAGAAGGGTTGCTGCAAATGACAGATGGTCTTTGAGGCATTCCATAGGAAGGAGATGCGGACGATGCACTCCCTGCGGATGCAGCCTTTTCCAAAGAGTCTTTTGCAACATACTCTTGATAGTCAGAAATATAGGCTATGTAGTTTGGCTCGGCATACTCTACTTCCGCGAGGGAGTCAAGGGCAGCGGCAAGACGCAATGTAGAGTCAGGATTGAGGCTTTCAAGCTGTACGCTGTAAACCTTGTCAAGATTGTGCTCGGTAATGGTAGTTCCGTTAGGTGCCTTTATTCGGCGCAACTTAGATGCCTGCTTGTGCTTTGCCTGCGGGAAAAGCTTGACCATGTCAGCAGCCCCGAACCGCCTCAGCACATTGTCAACGCTTGACACAGCTGACGACTGGAAACGGCTCTGAGCCCGTCGTACGGTAACAGGGGCAGCGTCTTTAAACTTTACTATTACTTGACCGGGGACGAACTTGCTTCTACCCCCCCGAAAGGTTGGGGTCGAGTTTGTAGGCTCCGTCTTCATTGTCGTTGCTAACCTGAGCAACGAGAGACAATGTGCTGACAAACACGAGCACTACTGCCATGAGCATGCGAACCATTTTCATATACATTGACTTTAAATTAAACTCGGTTGCAAATTTAAGTTTTATTTTGCAAACTCGCAAGTCAAATGTAGGTCCATATTGGTTCATTCGCGAAAAAAGTTTGAAAAAGGGGCTAAAAAGGCAAAAATAAGAGCAAAAAGGCTACAAAAAGGCAAACAACAAGACCTTTGCCTTGCCATAAATGGCAAGGTACAGAACGGAAGGGAAAGACGGACGGAGACAGGAAGCCGTAGATACAGAACGGAGGGGAAAGATGGACGGAGACAGGAAGCCGTAGATACAGAACGGAGGG
>CAZZNO010000154.1:0-5183 GCA_964655685.1 uncultured Prevotella sp. | reverse complement strand
TAACTGCCAGAATGATATTTCTTTGCCATAAATGGCAATGCACATAACGGAAGGGGGATAACTGCCAAAAAGATATTTCTTTACCGTAAAGGCAATGCACATAACGGAAAGAGGATAACTGCCAAAAAGATATTTCTTTACCGTAATGGCAATGCACAAAAAGGATGAAGGACTCCGTAAAGGCAAAACGGCTCCCCTCTTAAAGATAGAGGGGATTGAGAGTCGCTCCTACTTCTGCCTTATGAACACGTTGATAGGGCAACCGTGCATGGGCCAGTTCTCACGAATCTTGTTCTCAAGGAAGCGGCGATACGGCTCCTTGATATACTGCGGGAGGTTGGCATAAAACACGAAAGACGGTATCTGCGTGTTAGGCAGCTGTGAGCAATACTTTATCTTTATGAACTTGCCCTTTGTTGATGGCGGCGGTGTCTGCTCTATTATTGGAAGCATAATCTCATTGAGCTTGTTGGTGCCGACATGTGTCTTGCGGTTCTTATAGACATCAACAGCCGTCTGCAACACCTTGAAAATTCGCTGCTTGGTAAGAGCAGAGGCGAAGATGATGGGGAAATCAACAAACGGAGCCATGCGGTTGTGGATGGCGCTCTTGAAGAAATCGATGGCTTTCTGGCTCTTATCCTCAACCAAGTCCCACTTATTGACCACCACAACGAGGCTCTTGTTGTTCTTCTGTATGAGTTGGAAGATGTTCATGTCCTGAGCCTCTATGCCTCGTGTGGCATCAATCATGAGTATGCACACATCGCTGTTTTCAATGGCACGAATAGAACGCATGACGCTATAGAACTCCAAGTCCTCCTTCACCTTGTTCTTTCGGCGAATGCCTGCCGTATCGACAAGATAGAAATCGAAGCCGAACTTGTTGAAACGGGTGTAGATGCTGTCGCGAGTGGTTCCCGCAATCTCAGTGACGATATTGCGATCTTCGCCAAGGAAGGCGTTCACAAGGCTCGACTTTCCGGCATTAGGCCTGCCGACAACGGCAAAGCGAGGCAGGTCATCGTCAATCTCCTCCGAGTTTTCCAACGGCAGAGTCTTGACTATAAGATCGAGCAAGTCGCCCGTTCCTCCACCTGTTGCAGCACTGATGCTCTGCGGTTCACCAAGCCCAAGGCTATAGAACTCGGCAGCCGTATAAGCCAAGCCGCTGTTGTCAACCTTATTGGCAACGAGGATTACAGGAACCTTAGTACGACGAAGGATTTTAGCCACGTCAAGATCCCAATCGGTGACTCCCGTTTCCACATCTACGAGAAACAGTATCAGGTCTGCCTCGTCAGAGGCAATCTTAACCTGACTACGTATTGCGTCCTCAAAAATATCATCTGAATTAACAACCCAACCGCCAGTGTCGACTACCGAAAACTCTCGCCCGTTCCAAGTGCATTTGCCATACTGGCGGTCGCGCGTGGTTCCGGCGACATCGCTCACGATGGCGTGGCGAGTTTGCGTAAGACGGTTGAAAAGTGTAGACTTGCCCACGTTGGGGCGTCCAACAATAGCTACTAAGTTTGCCATTTCTTTGTTTGATTACTGAAGTTTAACATTCTTCGGCCCTCCAAGAGTTAAGAGAAGCTTTTGCCGCAAGTGGCAAACTACATAACTCGCATAACGAGCAAGCGCCCCTGCGCTTGATTTTAAAGCTCTGTCACTCTGGAGAGTGCGCCCTGCCATACGGTCAGGGGGTGTTTAGTCAAGAGTTAGGAGTTTTTAGTTAAGAGTTTATAGTTTAAGGAGCATTGCTGCCTAAGTTTTTCAATCAAGCTCCCTACTCCTAACTCCTCGTTCCTAACTTATTGCGGGTTATACCCGAAATTATCAAGTTCCTTGTCTGAGTTGCGCCAGTCTTTATCCACCTTCACAAACACCTCAAGATATATAGCCTTTCCAAAGAACTGCTCAAGGCTCTTGCGCGCCTCGGAAGATACCTTTTTCAAAGCCATGCCCTGATGCCCGATGATGATGCCTTTTTGCGAATCGCGCTCTACATAGATTACCGCATTTATATGTATGCGGTGCTCGTCTTCCTTGAATCGCTCGACCACGACCTCCACGGAATAAGGTATTTCCTTATCATAATAGCGCAATATCTTTTCACGGATAATCTCCGAGACAAAGAATTTTGCCGGCTTGTCGGTGAGCTGGTCCTTGTCGAAATATGCGGGGCTTTCCGGCAACAGCTCCTTTATGCGCTTCAACAATATGTCGGTGCCGAACTTGTTTTTTGCCGAGATAGGCAGTATCTCTGCGTTGGGCAGCAACGCGTGCCACTTCTCAACCAGTTCGCCCAACCTGGCGTTGATGTCAGGCTCAGCCTTTGCCTCGCCTTTATTTTCTTTCGCCTCATCTTTGGATGAAGCAGGCGCAAGGCTCAACTCATCTATTTTGTTTATCAGCACAATGACCGGGATTGTCATTTTGCGCACCTTCTCCAAGAAGTCTATGTTCTTCTCAGGCTTCTCAACCACATCGGTGACATATAATAATATGTCAGCATCGGCAAGAGCCGACTCTGAGAATTGAAGCATGTACTCCTGCATCTTGTAGTTGGGCTTCAATACACCCGGAGTGTCAGAAAAGACTATCTGGCAATCGTCTGTATTGACAATGCCCATGATGCGGTGGCGCGTGGTCTGCGCCTTGAAAGTGGCAATGCTTATCTTTTCGCCGACGAGTTGGTTCATCAGCGTAGACTTGCCCACATTGGGATTACCCACTATGTTTACGAAACCAGCCTTATGCATAGCTTGTATTTTGAAGTTCAGAAAACAGAAGTCCAGAAGTCCCGTCAAATGACTAATCTATAAGCAAAAGTAATGACTGAACTTCTGGACTTCTGTATTCTTGACCTCTAATTATCTATTTAGCACCTTCTACCTTGTCGCCGTCGTAGCCCCACTTATAGTAGATGGCTCCGTGTACGAACCCTGCGCCGAAAGCAGTGAATATCATGTTGTCACCCTTCTTGAATTTGGCTTCATTATCCCACAAAGCAAGTGGAATAGTGGCAGAACTGGTGTTGCCATAGTGGTCGATATTGATGACCACCTTGTCGATAGGCAAGTCAGCACGCTTAGCCACGGCGTCAATGATGCGGAGGTTTGCCTCGTGAGGAACAATCCAGTTGAGGTTTGAGTTGTTCAAGCCATTGCGCTGCATCACCGTAGCCACGTCGTCGCTCATATAAGTAACGGCATGACGGAAGACCGTACGGCCCTCCTGGTAAACATAATGCAGGTGATTGTCGATGGTGAAGTGAGACGCCGGGCAAACACTGCCGCCAGCCTTCATGTGAAGGAAAGGCAAGCCCTTGCCGTCGGTCAGGAGCATGGAGTCTTGGAAGCCCACGCCTTCCTCCTCAGTAGCCTCAACAAGCACTGCACCGGCACCATCGCCGAACAGCACGCACGTCTGGCGGTCAGTCCAGTCGACGATAGACGACATCTTCTCTGCCGAGCATACTATGACGCGCTTGTAACGCCCGCTCTGAATCATGGACGAAGCCGTGTCGAGAGCATAGATGAAGCCGCAGCATGCACACGACATGTCGAACGCGAACGCGTTTTTCAGCCCCAGCTTCCCCACGACAATGCTTGCCGTAGACGGGAAAGGATAATCTGGTGTTGTCGTTGATACGATGAGAGCCTCTATGCTGTCAGGATCAACGCCGGTCTTATGCAGCAACTGCTTACAAGCCTTGCGAGCCATGTAGCTGGCGCCAAGGCCTTCCTCAGTGAGGATGCGGCGCTCGCGGATGCCCACGCGCGTACGTATCCACTCGTCGCTGGTGTCTACCATGCGCGACAACTCATCATTGGTGAGGATATAGTCGGGCACGTAGCCGCCAACGCCAGTGATCACTGCGTTGATCTTAGCCATTATTCAGCAGCCTCTTTGACGATAGCGACCTTGCCACGATAGTAGCCGCAGGTCGGGCAAACAGTGTGGTAGATATAATATGCGCCACAGTTGGGGCAAACTGCGAGTGTAGGCACTACTGCCTTGTCATGGGTTCTGCGTTTGAGTGTACGAGTCTTTGACTGTCTTCTTTTTGGATGTGCCATTTTTAAATAGTAATTTTTTAATTTGAATTTTTTAATTTTGATAATGCTTCCCATCGGGCGTCTACAGGTCCTTCGCCATCGCCTTCACCGCTTCGGGCGGCAGAGTGTTCCTCAAGGATACTCATCATGGCAGGGTTGCATTTTCCAGGTGCATGCACGTGCCTGAGAGGTATGGCGAGTTCTATAAACTGATAGATGAACCACGACACGTCGAGCATTCCTTCGTTCTCGGGCACCGTAATAAGGTCATCGTCCTCTGAGTAGTCATCTCCGAACTTTGCCACGAGGTGATAATCGCAAGCGATGGGCTGATCCATATCGTCAAGACAGCGATCGCACTGCACCGTGACAGAGCCTTCAGTGTGAAAGTCCAAGTCGAAAACATCCTCGTTGCGGTCTATCCGCAAGTCACATGCCAGCTTGCCTCGCCTTACGGCAGGAGCGTCGACAGCTTCAAAGAAACTGTCGTCAAGGTCAAAGTGAATGTCATTGACACCTTCCTTCAAGCCTTGCAAGTCTATCTTAAACTGCTCTAACTTAGACATATTTACACTTTGGTGTGCAAAGTTACTGCTTTTTTCCCAATTAGCGCAAGTTTTTCTTTTAAACTTTTTACGATTAACAAAACTTATTGGCATGTATCTAATAGAACCACCCTTAAGACAAACGAAAACCATTGTGAAAATTCAGTATCTTCTCGCCAAATGAATGATTAAAACCATTCTTCCTTGGACTGGCGCGGAATTTTTAAATAAAAATGACAAAAAACAGGGGTCTCCCAAATAGGTCTAAAAAATGAAGAAATACAGGAGTCGAGGCTCTCGCACGGCGTCCCAAGGAAGCACAGCCGCCGCGCAAGAGCCACTTGTACGGCGTTTTTGTCTCATTTGTACGCCGTAAACAACATGTATTTACGACGGCAATAACTGTTCTTTACGGCGTAAACGTCCCTTCTTTACGCCGTAAAGAAGAAACCTCAAAACAAGGCGAAATAAGTATATTTTGCAATCTATTAATAATCAAGCTGTTGCGGCTTTTATTGAGAATCGCGTATTTGCGACCAAGCCACTGCTTCGTTACAAATACGCGATTCTC
>CAZZNO010000153.1:0-6912 GCA_964655685.1 uncultured Prevotella sp. | reverse complement strand
GCGGCAATAGCTCAGTTGGTAGAGCGCGACCTTGCCAAGGTCGAGGTCGCGGGTCCGAGTCCCGTTTGCCGCTCTTTTTTGTAGTGAAACAATTTTTTCAATGAATTTATATATTAGATATTTTGACAACGAGACACTTGTGTCGAATGTCAATGAGGCAATCAACTTTTTGCGCTCTATTCAAGAAATAAATGTCACTCCAGACTTGGAGGCTGACTTGCGTGAGTATGTGTCAAGTGACGTAATGTTTCCAAAGCGTTACAAGATACGTTCACATGTTTATTTCATTGTCATAAAGACTACGGCTGCCACAATGCAGGATTTCAAGGAAAAAAAGGCTGTAAGGTCATCAGGAAGACCAAATGATCGTTATAGTGACGATGACAACCCTATCGTGCGACTCAATGAGATGCGTCCTGGATGGTATGAGGGTGAAGTGAACTTCAAGCGCGTAGTACTGATACCTGCCACAGGAAAACATGAATATGTCGATACTCGTTTCGTGGCAGATTGCAAGGCAAACTCTGCAATAGATTGCTACAACCGCATTGTAGACTACTTGCGCGAAAGGGTTGACAATCGTAGCCAGTTCCCTTCTGCAAAAGGAAAGAATTTCCATTATAAGTATCTTGGAATGTGGAAAGAGCAATAAATATATATAGCGTGGGAGTGAGGAGCTAAGAGTGAAGAAATAAGAGTGGAATTAAGACATGAACAAGGTAATGCTTATAGGTAATGTGGGCAAGGAGCCGGATGTGCGTTATTATGATGCAGATCAGGCTATGGCAAGGGTTCAACTTGCCACCACAGAGCGTGGATTTACACAAAAAGATGGCACGAAAATCCCTGACCACACTGATTGGCACAACCTCTTGTTCTACCGGCAGCTGGCAAAAATAGTGGAACAGTACGTTCACAAAGGCGACAAACTGTATGTGGAAGGGCGGCTACGCTATAATACATACGATGACAAGCTTGGCAAGCGCCATTTTGTTACAGAGATAATAGTAGAAAACATGGAGTTGCTCACTCCAAAACAACAAGCATAGAATTAAAGGGAGAAAATGGTTTTACCTTTTTATCTTTTTACTTTTTTACCTTTGGCAAGCATCAATCAGCTCAGTGATTTGGTGGCTTTTCATCCTGTTACCACTGGCGTGTTGATTGCGTTTGTATTGACAGCATTTTTGCTGATGATGTCGGGATTTGCCAGTGGTTCAGAGATAGCCTTTTTTAGCCTTACGCCACAAGATCTTGACGAACTCGACCCGGAAAAGAATCCTGGCGATGCAAAGATACAACAGTTGCGTGAAGACTCAGAACGCACGTTGGCAACGATTCTTATAACCAACAATTTTGTCAACGTGACCATAATTATGCTATGCAACTATATCTTTGGCTCGTTGATAGAGTTCAAGGTAGCATGGCTTGAATTTTTGGTCATAACCGTACTGCTTACTTTTTTGTTGTTGCTTTTCGGCGAGATCATGCCGAAAGTCTATTGTCGGCAAGTAGCCTTGAAATTTTGCCGCCGTGCCGTGAATGGAATCATGGTTTTACGTAAGCTTTTCTGGCCTTTGGAGACTGTGCTGATAAAGAGTGGCATCATAGCTGAAAAGGCAGTGCCGAAAGAGAAAAGACAGCTTAGCGTGGACGATTTGGAGCAAGCCCTCGAGCTTACCAACAAGGACGACATAAAGGATGAGCAAAGCATGTTGCAGGGCATAATCCGCTTTGGTGATGAGACTGCCAAGGAAATTATGACCACGAGGCAAGATATTGAGGATATAGACATCCGCAGTAGCTATAAGGATGTGTTGAAGTTTATCGTCGATAACAACTTTAGTCGCATTCCCGTCTATCAAGATAATGAGGATAATATTCGTGGTGTGTTGTATATCAAGGATTTACTGCCGTATCTTGACAAACCTGAAAATTTCCGTTGGCAGAGCTTGATACGTCCGCCTTATTTTGTTCCAGAGACAAAGAAAATAGATGATTTGCTTCGCGAGTTTCAGGAGAATAAGGTCCATATAGCCATAGTAGTAGACGAGTTTGGAGGCACGAGCGGGCTCGTGACTCTTGAGGATATATTAGAGGAAATTGTTGGGGAGATAAACGATGAGTATGACGAAGAGGAGAAGACATACACGAAGATAAACAATAATACATACATCTTCGAAGGAAAGACCCTTCTCAGCGACTTCTGCAAGATTCTTGGCATTGACGACGACGAGTTTGACGATGTGGCAGGCGATGCCGACTCGCTGGCAGGACTATTATTGGAGTTGAAGGGCGATTTCCTCAGTCTGCATGAGAAGATTGACTATAAGCAATATACCTTTGAGGTGATGGCTGTGGAGGAAAGGCGCATCAGCAGCGTCAAAGTCATAATACACGATAAGGAGAGTAAGACCGAGGATAAGGAAAAGAATGCCGCTGACAAGGATTGACACGGTTGGTGACGGTGTGAGGCTTGCCCTTTGGCAAATGACAGAGAGTGTGGCGCAATTACCTGTGCCTCAGTATCTTGACTTGTCTGGTGTACATTCTGAAAAAAGAATAAGAGAAGAACTTGTCATCTGTCAGTTGCTGCAAGCCCTTACAAGTCGCAACGATTTAAAGATAAATCATGAGCCTTCGGGTAAACCTGTGGTTGATGGCTATCAAATCAGCCTTAGTCATACTCGTGGTTGGGCGGCAATGGTTTTGGCAGAAGATGATGGAGTGGTGCGAAGCGTAGGCGTTGACATAGAGTATTATTCCGACCGAGTCAACAAGGTTGCTGACCGTTTCATTCGTCCTGATGAGCAAAATGACGGCTTGCCTTATCGTCTTATAAACTGGAGTGCCAAGGAAACTGTTTATAAGCTTTTTTCAGAGGAAGACTTGCAATATTTTGACATGCGGCTTCATCCGTTTCAGCCACAGCCAGAGGGTGTGGTCATTGTTGACGACCTAAAGGTTGGAAAAAGTGTATCGGTCAATTATACTTTTAGTAAAGAATATGTTCTATCTTGGGCTGTTTTTTATAATTTCTTCAACAAAATAAAGCAAAAATAAAAATTATAAGAGAAAAATTTTATTTTTTTAGCTTATTATTTTGCTCGAACAACTTTTTTGTGTAAATTTGCAGAAAAAGTTAGAAGGTGGCTCGAAATATATATACATTATTGGCTGTGGTCATGCTTTTGCTTACGTCATGTGAGTTTAAACTAAGGCCAAATTCCGATGAAGATGACGTGTCAAACATGAAGGTTGAGCGTTATGACCGTCTGGAAAGTCGTTATGTCATTACAGGCGACTTCTCAGCTTTGCAGCAAATGAATACTGAGTATCCCATTGAGACGCGTACTCTTGTTGAGAAAATGCTTGGCATAGGCGAGGTTAGCGATCATGACATCAGTGAGCGCTTCTTGCGTTTCTACCAAGACTCTACACTGCAAGCCCTTGTGAGCGATGCAGAGTCGGAATATGCCAGCATGGACGACATAAACATGGGGTTGCGTAAAGCATTCGGTAAGCTTAAGGAATGGGTTCCAGACTTGCCCCTGCCACGTGTTTATGCCCAAATAGGCGCGCTTGATCAGAGTATTGTGATTGGCGATCGTACCATCGGCATTTCTCTTGATAAGTACATGGGGGCAAAGTACCCCATTTACAAGAAGTTCAACTATACCAACGAGCAGTTGGAGACAATGGGGCGTGACTATATTGTGCCTGACTGTGTGAGCTTCTATCTCCTTAGTCTTTATCCTATGGACAATTATGATTCGCGCTCACAGCTTGAGAAAGACCTCCACATGGGCAAGGTTATGTGGGTGGTGAACCGTGCTTTGGACGAGAACTTTTTCGATACAGATTTTGTTCATATAGTAAACCGTTATATGCATCGGCATCCTAAAGTGTCCATTGCCGAGTTGCTTTCTTCTGACGATTATAGCAAAATGAAATGATGAAAAAACTGTTATTCCTCTTCGTGGCTTTTTTTATGGTAACAGCCAACCTATCCGCCTCAGACCAAATCAACCTTAAGTCGCTCACCTCAGGTGAGTTTTCTGCTCAGCGCATATCGGGCATAGACCCAATAAAGGGAACCGACCAATATGCTCGCATATCGCAAGACGGCAAGCAGATACAGCAGTATTCTTTCAAGACTGGTAAGCAGACGGCGGTGCTTTTCGATGTGAACAATACTCAGGGTGAACATATCGACAACTTTGATGGATATATCATGTCACCCGACTCTCGCCACATTCTCATTAGCACTCAGCGTCAGGCTGTTTATCGTCGCTCGTATAAGGCTGTGTTTTACATATATACAGTACAGAGTCGCAAGCTGGAGAAACTTTCCGACGGCGGCCCCCAGCAGTGCCCTGTATGGTCGCCAGACGGCAACCAAGTGGCGTTTGTGCGAGACAATAACATATTTCTTGTTAAGCTGCTTTACAACAATAGTGAGAGCCAGGTGACCAAGGATGGCAAGCAGAACGAGGTCATCAACGGCATTCCGGACTGGGTTTACGAGGAGGAATTTTCTTTCAATCGTGCCCTATGTTTCAGTGCAGACGGCACTATGCTCTGCTGGATAAAGTTCGATGAAAAAGCCGTGAAGCAATATTCATTGCAACTGTTCAAGGGCATGAAACCCGAAAAGAAGGAATATGCTGAATATCCGGGTGCATACTCTTATAAATATCCAAAGGCAGGGCAGGATAACTCAAAGGTATCGGCATGGAGCTTTGACATAAAGAGTCATCGTATACAAAAGCTGGACGTGCCTATGGAGGCCGACGGCTACATGCCTCGCATCTTGCCCACAGACACGCCTGATAAGGTGCTTGTCTACACGATGAACCGCCATCAGGACGTGCTCAATATATACACTGTCAATCCACGTAGCACTGTGGCGCGCCTGTTGATAAAGGAAAGCGTGCCGAAGTATGTCAAGGAGGAGTCGATGGAGAACATCCTCACGGGCAAGGACTACCTCCTGTTGCCCTCTGAGCGCGACGGATTCATGCATCTCTATCTTTACAACCAAAACGGACAGCTGCAACGTAAGGTCGCTCCGGGCAATTATGACATAACTGAAGTATATGGCTATGATGAGGCTACGGGTGACATCTATTATCAGGCAGCCGCCCTCAATGCCCATGACCGACAGGTCTATGTAGCACATAGGAATGGAAAAATAGAGCGGCTGACCAATCAGGAAGGATGGAATTCGGCGGTATTCTCTGGTGATTTCAAGTATTTCATAAATACGTGGAGTGACAATGCTACCCCTTATGTCTATACTACACGCGATAGTAAGGGTAGGGTCCTTAGCACCAATCTTGACAACAAGGAGCTCAAGGACAAGATACGGCAGTATGGTTTCACCAAGCCGGAAACGTTCACATTCACCACCTCTGAGGGTGTCAAGCTGGACGGATGGATGGTCAAGCCTGCCAATTTTGACGCATCGAAAAAATATCCTGTCATAATGTGCCAGTACAGCGGACCGGGCAGTCAGCAGGTTGTCAACTCATGGAGTATTGGCTCGATGGGGCAGGGCACTGCCTATGACCAGTATCTTGCCCAGCAGGGCTTCATCGTAGTGTGTGTAGACGGACGTGGCACAGGTGGTCGTGGTGCGGACTTTGAGAAGTGTACTTATCTCAAGATAGGCGACCTTGAGTCGAAAGACCAGGTTGAAACTGCTCTTTACCTTGCCAAGCTGCCATACGTCGATAAGGACAACATTGGCATTTGGGGCTGGAGCTATGGAGGTTTCAACACGTTGATGAGCATGAGCGAGGGTCGTCCCGTGTTCAAGGCAGGCGTTGCAGTGGCTCCGCCTACCGATTGGCGCTATTATGACAGCGTCTATACCGAGCGTTACATGCGCACGCCGCAGGAGAATCCCGAGGGTTATGATACCAATCCTATAAAGAGAGCAGGAAAGTTGCACGGTGCCTTGCTTATTTGCCACGGTACGGCTGACGACAACGTGCATCCGCAGAATGCCTTCGAGTATGCCGAGGCATTGGTGCAGGCAGACAAAGATTTCAAGGAAAATTATTATACCAACCGCAACCACAGTATCTTTGGCGGAAACACTCGCAATCATCTGCTCAGGCAGATAACGCAGTGGTTTGTGGAGCATCTGAAATAAAAGCAAACGTTCGCACATTTGATGTTTCTCGTTTTCAAGCCGTGCGGCAATAGTTTAATGGGTTTTCGATAAAAGCGTTATGGCACTATGGTAAAAGCATTAAGGCCATGCGATAAAAGTTTAAGGGCATTGCGTTTATGGCGCGATGCCCTTTTCGATAGCTATAGAAAGTATTTTCTGTATGTAGTGTAGTTATGTAGTATTGTCAGTCGTCATACTGACAATTTTGTCAGTGTTATGTCATCGTTGACTCTTTGGCACGGTTTTCGTAAAGGCAATGGTGGGTTTGTTAAGTTGAACCCTTAAGCGAATAAATTTGAACAATTAAAATACATAACAACTATGAAGATTAAACCATTAGCAGACAGAGTGCTGGTAGAACCCGCACCAGCTGAGGAAAAAGTGGGTGGCATCATTATTCCTGACACAGCCAAGGAAAAACCACAGCGTGGCAAGGTTGTTGCCGTTGGCGGTGGCACCAAGGATGACCCAATGGTTCTGAAGGAGAACGATACTGTGCTCTATGGCAAGTATGCTGGCACAGAGCTTGAGGTTGAGGGTGAGAAATACCTGATGATGCGCCAGAGTGACGTTTTGGCAGTGGTAGAAGATTAATATGCGATTACGACTTGGTAATCGGTAATTCAAAACTTTAGTATTTTAAAAACTATGGCAAAGATAATCAAATACGATACAGAAGCACGTGAGTTGCTTAAGAGTGGCGTTGACCAGTTGGCTGACGCAGTGAAGGT